>DASWFO010000001.1:0-6470 GCA_036394195.1 Alphaproteobacteria bacterium
GCCGGCGTCTCCGCCAGGCCCCCGAACAATCCCTCGCGCGCCATGATCCCTCCTTGGCCACCGCTCCACAGCCAAGCGAATCACCACCGCGCTCAATCCGCAACCATAATCCAGCCAAAGATTCACAGGCTCTGAGGAGCGGTGCGCAGCACCGCGTCACGAAGCACGCGCCATGTCGATGCAGAGAGGACGTATGACGGACAAGATGATCACCTACGAGGTGGAGGGCGACATCGCGGTGATCGGCCTCGACCGCGCCGCCAAGCGCAACGCGATCAACGACGAGCTGCTGAAGCAGCTCCGCGAAGCCTGCTTTCGCGCGACCGAGGAGACCAAGGCCGCGGTCATCTTCGGCCACGGCGACAATTTCTCGGCCGGCCTCGATCTCGCCGAGGCGGCGACGTGGATGAAGCCGGGGGCGCCGCGCAAACGCCGCGGCCGCTGGCACCGGCCGTTCGACCTGATCGGGCGCGGCCCGATCCCGTTCGTCGCGGCCCTGAAAGGGGCGTGCATCGGCGGCGGGCTCGAGCTCGCCTCGTCGTGCCACGTCCGCGTCGCCGACGAGTCGACCTTTTTTGCGCTTCCCGAAGGCCAGCGCGGCATCTTCGTCGGCGGCGGCGGGGCGGTGCGCATCCAGCGTCTGATGGGCTACGCGCGCATGGCCGATCTCATGCTTACCGGCCGCGTGCTGACCGCGCAGGAGGGCGATCGCGCCAATCTCTGCCAATACGTGGTGCCGAAGGGCGAATCCCTGGAGCGCGCGAAGTCGCTCGCTTCGCGCATCGCCAAGAACGCGCCGCTCACCAATTTCTACATCTGCAACGGCCTGCCGCGCGTCAACGACCTGTCGCACGACGACGGGCTGTTCATGGAGGCGCTGATCAGCAACGCCGTCGCCAGCCCGGAGGGCTACGAGCGCATCAAGGCCTTCGTCGAGAAACAGGCCGCCCCGCTGGTCGAGCCCGGCAAATCGGGCGACGGCCGATGAGTCCGTCCTTGTGACGCAACCCCACCCCAACCCTCCCCCGTCAAGGGGAAGGGAGTAAGCAGCGCGACCTCCCTCATTTCCCTCCCCCCTTGCGGGGGAGGGTAGGGTGGGGGGTCCTCAGTCGGGAGACACGCATGTCGATCCGTGACACCGCCATCATCGGCTACGCCGAGACCAAGATCGTCGAGAAGAGCGACCGCGACGTGTGGGAGCTCGGCGCCGAGATCCTGGACTCGCTGCTCGCCAAGACCGGCTTCGAGAAGGGCGAGATCGACGGGCTGGTGCTGAGCTCGTCGATGACCGGCTGCGGCAATCCGTTCTGGTCGCAGTCGACGGCCGACCAGCTCGGGCTGCAGCTGGATTTCTGCAACATCGTCGACATCGGCGGCTGCTCGCCGGCCGGCGCCCTGGCGCGCGCCTGCGTCGCCATCGACGCCGGCCTGTGCACCACGGTGCTCTGCCTCTACGCCGACAAGCAGGCGTCCGAGAACAACTCGCGGGCCCGCCACTACCAGGCCGAATGGGCGTTGCCCTATGGCTATCTCGGGCCGCCGCACGCCTTCGGCCTGCTCAGCAAGCGCTACGAGCATCAATGGGGCCTCGACTACGCGATGCTGGGCAAGCTCGCGGTGACCCAGCGCAACCACGCGCTGCTCAACGAGCTCGGCTGCGACAAGCTGCGGAAAGCCATCACCGTCGACGACTACCTGAACTCGCGCATGATCGCCGAGCCGATCCGGCTTCTCGACAGCGTCATGGTCTGCGACGGGGCCAGCGGCCTTCTGGTCACCAGCCGCAAGACGGCCGGGAAGCGCGGCGTCTCGAAGATCGTGGTGCCGATCGGCTATGGCGAGCGCACCACCCACCGCGCCGGCGAGAGCGTCACCGACATCACCGAGACCGGGCATCTGCCGGCGGGGCAGAAGGCGTTCCAGCAGGCCGGGCTGAAGCCGAAGGACATCGCCTCCTTCCATCCCTACGACGACTTCATCATCGCCATCATGATGCAGATGGAGATGCTGGGCTTCTGCGAGCAGGGCCAGGGTTGCGGCTTCATCCGCGACACCGACTTCGCGCACACCGGCGACCTGCCGCTCAACACCTCGGGCGGACAGATCTCGGCCGGCCAGCCGGGGCTCGCCGGCGGCGGCGTCAACCTGATCGAGGCGGTGCGCCAGCTGATGGGCGAGGGCGGCAAGCGCCAGGTGAAGAACACCAAGAACGCGCTGGTCACCGGCATCGGCGGCATCCCCTATGGCCGCAACTGGAACTCCAGCGTCGCCATGATCCTGACGCCGAACGGGTGAGGAGACGAAGATGAGCACGCAAGCCAGGGACACGCTCGACGTCAAGCGCGAGCCGCCGCCGCCGCGCAGCTACTCGCGGCCGTTCTGGGACGCGACGCGGCAGAAGAAGCTGATGGTGCAATACGACCGCAAGGCCGGGCGCTATCAGTTCTATCCGCGCGCCACCAGCATCTTCACCGGCCGCACCGGCGACCTCGAATGGCGCGAGGTGTCGGGCAGGGGCGAGGTGTTCAGCTTTTCCGTTGTGCGCCGGGCCCGGCCGCCATTCGAGGGCCACGAGCCGTTCGTGCTTGTCGTCGTCACCATCGACGAAGGCGTCAACGTGATGGCGGACCTCGTCCATTGCAGCCTGGAGGAGATCCGCATCGGCCTGCGCGTCAAGCCCTTCTGGGCCCCGCTCCCCGACGGCCGCCACCTGCTGATGTTCGAACCGGAGAAAGCCTAACCGCGGAGGACGCTGAGAAGCGCCGAGTGCGCGGAGTTTCGTCATCGCGAGGAGCGGAGCGACGAAGCGATCCAGTGACCTGGATTGCTTCGCTTCGCTCGCAATGACGGCTTAAACTCTGCGCCCTCCGCGTTCATCTCTGCGGTCTCTGCGGTCTCTGCGGTTTTCTTAAGGAGTTCCGAATGCCCAAAAAACAAATCACCACCGACAAGATCCGCCAGCCGTCCGGCCATTTCTCGCAGGCGACCATGATCGAGGCGAAGGGGCGGCTGGTCTTCATCTCCGGCATGACCGCGCGCAAGCCCGACGGCACGATCGCCGGGGTCGGCAACATCGAGGTGCAGACGCGCCAGGTGTGCGAGAACATCAAGGCCGCGGTCGAGGCCGCCGGCGGGACCATGGCCGACATCTGCCGGGTCGACGTCTTCGTGCGCAACATGGAGCATTTCGACGTCATCCATAAGGTGCGCCGCGAATATTTCCCGCCCCCGCTGCCGGCCTCGACCATGGTCGAGATCGTGAAGATGACCTCGCCCGACTACCTGATCGAAATCAGCGCGATTGCCGTCATTCCAGACTGAAGATTTCAGGAGTTCACCACGGAGAGCACGGAGAGCACGGAGAGAAGAGAGAGGCTCATCGATTCTCCGTGGCCTCCGTGTCTCCGTGGTTTAATTTTCAACTGGTGGGGGACGGGCCATGCCATCCTTAAAAGACAAAATTTCGATCGTCACCGGCGCCAGCTCCGGCATCGGCCGGGCGATCGCCGAGGCGTTCGCGGCCGAGGGCGCCAAGACCGTGCTGGTGGCGCGCCGCAAGCCGGTGCTGGAGGAGCTCGCCGGCGCGATCCGCGCCAAGGGGGGTGAGGCGCTGGTCGCCCCGGCCGACGTGACGCGGGAGGACGACGTCACCGCCCTGTTCGCCCAGGTGGTCGAGACCTATGGCCGGGTCGATGTCGTGGTCAACAACGCCGGCGTCGCCGCCGGCAAGCCGATCGACGAGATGACGCTCGAGTACTGGAACGACGTGGTGCGGGTGAACCTCACCGCGGTGTTCCTGATGAGTCGCGCCGCGGTGACCCAGATGAAATCGCAGACGCCGCAGGGCGGGCGCATCATCAACATGGGCAGCGTGTCGGCCAAGACGCCGCGTCCCGATTCCATCGCCTACACGGCGACCAAGTTCGCGGTCCAAGGCATGACCCATCAGCTGACCATGGACGGCCGCAAATATGGCGTCGTGTCGTCGGTGATCCATCCGGGCGCCACGTTCAGCGCCTTCTCCATCCGCCGCGGCCGCACCGCGCCGGGCCACGGCGCTCCGGGCGAGGACTACATCATGGCCGGCGACGACGTGGCCCGCGTCGCCGTGCTGATGGCGGCCCTGCCCCCCGAGGTCAACCTCTACGAAGCCACCATCCTCCCCAACCAGATGAAATCCTTCATCGGCCGCGGTTAAAAAAATTCAGGGCGCGCACCGCTTTTCCCTCTGCGTCATTCCCGCGCCGGTGTCGCGTTTCGCGAGCACCCCGAGCGGGAATCCAGAATCTCTTCACCACGGAGGCACGGAGGTCACGGAGGAGAGGGGGAGACGGAACGCCCGTCTTCCCTCCGTGCTCTCCGTGCCTCCGTGGTGAAATTTCTTCTTACAACAACAATCCGAACACCTCGAAGCTGCGCTCCCAGTGCTCGCTCTCCGGGTTCTTCAGGTGCGGGTCGATGATCTTGAACGAGCGGGCGAGCGCGACGCTCAAAGCCCCGGCGACCACCGGGAAATACGCCTCGGTCTCGACGCTGTACGCGAGGTCGGTGGGCGGCCACGGCGTCAGCTTGTCGAGGATCGGCCCTATGTTCAGGCCCTTGTCGATGCGGCGGTACTCGTACAGGCACTCCTGCAGGCCCTTGGTGATCGGCAGGTCGTGCGGCTGGATGATGTCGCGGCCGTTGGCCTTGGCGATGGCCTCGGCGCGCACCACGAGATCCTCGATCTTCTGCTGGATGAACTCGAGGTAGCGCTTGCGGTCGCTCTTGTCGACGTCGAGGCCCGCCGCCTCGCGAAAGAACCGCTCGAATTTGGCACCCGCCATCACATCGGGCATCGTCCACCTCACGCGGCTTGACGAGACGCCCATCATGCGGCGGCTGGCCCCGGCCGACCTTGACGCCCGTCAATTTTTTAGGGGGCTCGTCCTTCGAGACGGTCGTTTCCGCCGAACGGAAACGACCTCCTCAGGACGAGGACGTTTCTAACCGCTTCTCACCCTGAGGAGGCCGCGGAGCGGCCGTCTCGAAGGGCTCGAAACCCGAGGCGCGCCCGGCTTTGCGGGCGCGTCAAGAAGTGGATGGACGGGGCGCGGACTCTGGGTGAGTCACACGTGCGGCCGGATGGCCGCACGCCGGCGAGCACACGGGGTTGGTGGGGCGGCCGTGTGCGAGCCGGTCAGAATAAAGTGGCGGCTAAATGCGAGCGGGCCAGAACTAAGCCTTCCGAGGCGCGAAGCTCTTCAGGTAATGCGCCTTGGCGGCGTCGCGGAGCGCCTGCAGCCGCACCCGTTCGAGCTCGAACCCGGCCTGCTCCAGCTCGAGCGCGATCCGTCCGGGATCGCTCGGATCGCTGTGCTCGCGGAACGAGCGCTCGAATTTCACCTTGGTCTGGCTGAGCCGCGTCATCGCCTGGCCCAGCGCCGCTTCGATCGCCTCGAGATGCTCGCGCGCGATGTCGCGGCCTACTTTGTCGTCCGACACGGCCGTCTCCCCATTCTTCTGCGGCTCGTGCTGCGCCGCGCGACGACGTTAACGCAAGGCGCCCTTGGATGTCTCGTGAAACCCTCATGAACTTATCCACCGGCAAAATTTTCCCGGTGGCGGCGGTTCTTGCCGCGCGCGACGGCCGTCTTGCCAGCCTGCGGCGGGAATTTGCGCGTCTTCTCAATGCGCGCGCTGTGGCACGGCAGGTGCTTGTCTCTGACGTCAAGGCGAAGAGTCCGCCGCGAGTGAACATTAAGGTTCTTCCATGCGCTGTCGCAGCGAAACCGTGTTGCTCCTCGAGTCCGTTCCCTATACCGAGAACCGCTATGCCGGCCTGCTGACCGCGCTGGGATACTGGGAGCTCCTCTATTCCAACTACGCCGACGCGGTGTCGTTCCGCCCGCTGGCGGCGGAGATCGACGGCGTGGTGGCGGTGTGGACCGACGGCGGGATCGCCGCCGACCGCTTCGCGCGCGCGGTCGCCAACGCGACCAGCCTGCCCAGGGTGCGCGGCGCCCTGATCGTCTCGCCGTTCGCGACCGAGGAGAATGCGCGGCTCTTGATGCGCAGCGGCGCCAAGGGCTGGGCGCGGCCGCCGCTGTCGCGCCACCAGCTCGCCGGCCGGCTCAGCTGCGTGCTGCACGGCGACCGCCGCCACCGCACGCAGCCCGTCCCCACCGACCGCCGCCGCGAGCCCGTCTACCCGCTCGCCGCCACCGCGTAGACTTCAGGGAAACCGCGGAGCGCAAAGACGCGCGGAGCGCGCTTGAGGGACTCCAGGAGGATTTCACCACAGAGACGCAGAGACACCGAGGAAAGGAGAGACTCTTTTCGTCTCTGTGCCTCTGTTGGGGTGGACGGCCCCCGAACGGCATCAATGTGCCAAGCTTGTTGTTGAGCAACCAAGCTGAAGGGGACCGTCCATGGTTGAGATTATCAGAATCGGGATCGATACGTCGAAGTCTGTGTTTCAGGTGCATGGG
>DASWFO010000002.1:0-37194 GCA_036394195.1 Alphaproteobacteria bacterium
CGGCGTCGCCGCCGCCCGCTGCTCGAGATTGGCGATCCGCGCCTCCTGGTCCGGAGACGAGCCGACCGATGCGGCCGGCCGCGAGTCCATCGCAGCCAGGCGCCCCTCGATCTGCTTGAGGCGGCCGTCGATCTGCGGATCGCCGGCGGGCGGCCTGTCGCGCGACAAGGCGGCGATCTGGCGCTCCAGTGCTGCAAGCCGCGTATCGAGACGCAGCGCGCCGGCAGCACCCCCCTCGGCACCGGGTCGGCTCTGCTGCATGGTCTGCAGCCCGAACGTGGCGAGCGACAGCAGCACGGCCAGCCACACCATCGGCGTCTGCAGACGCCCACTGAGGAGGGATTGCCGCGGCGGCTTCGGCGGCTGGCCGCGGCTCGCGTCCGGCACGGCTCGCGCACCTGACAACGGGGGAACCTGCCGCTCGACGAGCCGGAGGAGCTCCGCCTCATCTGGGCGTGACGCGGCCTCGAGCACGGCCCACGGCAGATTTGCCACCGGCTCCAGCGCCGCGCGGCTAAGCCCGATGGCCGCCCTGCCGCGCACCGCGGTCGACAGGCCGGCCGCTTCGATCAGCTGGCGGAACGTCTCCGCCGTGCGCGCCGAGTAGAGGATGACGAGCTCGATCTGACCGTCGCGCAGGGCCGCGGCGGTGGCCGGCGAAAAGGCCCCGACCGGTTCGGCGGTATAGAGCACGGCCCGGCGAACCTCAAACCCGGCAGCACTCAGGCCGCCGGCCAGGTCTCCCGCGACATCCCGCCCGGCGGCATGCAGCACCGCCCCGGCCGTCGGCTGCAGGCGCTCGCGAGCCAGGCGGACGAGGTCGTCGACGTCGCCGCCTGCACTCTCCACCTGGCTGAAGCCGGCGTCTCGGGCGGCCCTGGCAGTCGAGTCTCCGACCGCGAAGACCGGCAGGTCGCGGCGCTCGTCCAGCGCTGCAAACATGCGGACACCGTTGGCACTGGTGAAGAGGATGGCCTGGACGCCCTCGAGGTCGAGCACCACATCCGGGAGCGAGCGGATCTCGAGCATCGGCTCGCTGATGACCTCGTGCCCCGCGGCGGTCAGCTTCGCGGCCAGGCCTGCCGCATCGTCGCGCGGCCGGGTAATGAGGATTCGCATCGTCTTAGTCGAAGAAGCCGGGCCCGGCCTCGCGGCGGAGCTCTTCACCGGCGTCGCGGCCCATTTCGGCGGCGTCGGCTTCAGCCCCCTCGCGCGCGGTGCGGATCAGCCTGCTACCGTCGGGGCGCGCGACCAGCGCATCGAGACGGAGGCGGCCGAAGGTCCGCCCGACCGCGAGAGCCGCGATCGGCGTGCGGCACGAACCGTCGAGCCGCTCCAGCACGCCGCGCTCGGCGGCGACCGCCACCCCGGTCGGCGGATGATGCAGCGGCTTGATCAGGTCCTGCATCCGCGCGTCACCGACGCGGATTTCGAGCCCGATGGCACCCTGGGCGACCGCCGGCAGCATGTCGGCCGTATCGAGAATGGCCGTGGCCTTGTGCTCGAGGCCGAGGCGGCGCAGGCCGGCCAGGGCCAGCACCGTCGCCTGCACCTCGCCGCGCTCGAATTTCCGCAGCCGCGTATCGACGTTGCCGCGAAATTCGACCACCTGGAGGTCGCCGCGCCGGGCCAGCAGCTGCGCCTTGCGGCGCAGCGACGACGTGCCGACACGGGCGCCGGCGGCAAGCTCGGCGAGCCCGCCGACCTTGGCGATGAGGACGTCCCGCGGGTCCTCGCGCGCCAGGAAGCACGGCACCTCGAGCCCGGCCGGAATGACCGTCGGCATGTCCTTCATCGAATGGACGGCGAGGTCCACCGTGCCGGCAAGCAGCGCCTCCTCGATTTCCTTGGTGAACAGGCCCTTGCCGCCGGCGTCGGCGAGCGGCCGATCGGTGAGCCGGTCGCCCGTGGTCTTGATCACCTCGACGGTCACCGCGCCCCGCACACCCAGCTCCGGCCAGGCGTCGGCGAGGCGGCCGCGCACCAGCTCGGCCTGCGCCAGGGCCAGCGGCGAGCCGCGCGAACCAATCCGGACAAGAGGGGCTGTGGCCATTCCGTCTTCTCTAGCAGGTGGCGCCGGCAGCGCCAAACCGTTGATCTAGACCCCGATCCGGCCCCAATTTTGCAGAATCCCCCAGCCGTTGCGAGTATGCGTTAGTGTGCGTCAGCCATGGCCGTCCGGACAAAGATCAAATATCCAAAACGCGAAGCCCTGCGCATGCTGATCGCGCTGGAAGCGCAGATCGACGATCTGAAGGTGTTCGAAAGCGAAACCGAGTACGCGGTCGGCGCGCTCAGCACCGACCGCTATGCGCAATTCCGCGCCAAGTCCGGCGAAATCTACACCCTCGGCATCATCGTCAAGACACGCGTCGACAACCTCGACAAGGGCCCGGACACGGAGCTGACGGCCCGCTTCGACCGCGCGGTGGTCGACGCCCAGCGCATCATCATCGAGGCCAGCCTGAGGTTCATGGACGTGCTCAGCCGGATGGACGTGCTGCCGCTCGGCGCGCGCGAGATCTTCTCCGGCGAGCTTAGGAGCCTTCACGATGCGCGCGAGCGCCTGCGCGATCCCCGGCTGGCATCCTTCATCGACGACTCTCTCGAAAAGAAAATCGGCGTCGCCGAAGCCGTCCTCACCACCATCATCGAGAAGGCGCCGCAGCTCATGAGCTTCGGCAGCACCTGATCCGATGCTGGTGCTTGGCCTCGAAACAAGCTGCGACGAGACCGCCGCCGCCGTCGTCGACGACAGCCGGCGCGTGCGCGCCGACCTGGTCTTGTCGCAGACGACGCTGCACGTCCCCTATGGCGGCGTGGTGCCCGAGATCGCCGCCCGCGCCCATCTCGAACATCTCGACGGATTGATCGCCCGGGCACTGGAAGAGGCCGGTATCGGCTTTGCCGATCTCGATGCCGTGGCCGCGACGGGCGGGCCCGGCCTCATCGGTGGCGTCATCGTCGGCGTGACGACGGGCAAGGCGATCGCTCTCGCGCGCGACCTGCCGTTCCTCGCCATCAATCATCTCGAGGGGCATGCGCTGTCGGCACGGCTGTCGCACGACCTCGCGTTCCCCTATCTGCTGCTGCTCGTGTCCGGCGGGCATTGCCAGCTTCTCGCCGTCGGGGGCGTGGGCCGCTATACGCGGCTGGGGACCACGATCGACGACGCCGCCGGCGAAGCCTTCGACAAGGCGGCGAAGATGCTGGGGCTGGGATATCCCGGCGGTCCGGCGATCGAGCGCGCCGCGAAGACCGGCGATCCCTCGCGATACCCCCTTCCCCGACCCCTCAAGGGACGGCCGGGTTGCGACTTCTCTTTTGCCGGCCTGAAGACGGCGGTGCGCCAGGCGGTGGCGGCAGTCGTCGCCGCCGGTCAGCGACCGACGGCCCAGGAGGCGGCGGATCTTGCCGCCTCGTTCCAGGCGGCGGTGGCGGACAGCCTGGTCGATCGGACGGCGAATGCGATCGCCGCGTTTCGCGAGCGGTTCCCAGGCGGCCAGAGCCTCGTCGTTGCCGGCGGCGTCGCCGCAAATACCCTTCTTCGCGAGCGCCTGCAAAGCCTGGCCAGCGCTAACGGCCTGACGTTCGTGGCGCCGCCGGTCCGGCTGTGCACGGACAATGGGGCCATGATCGCCTGGGCTGGCATCGAGCGGCTGCGGCTCGGCCTCACCGACCGGCTCGATTTCAGTCCGCGGCCGCGCTGGCCCCTGGATCTCGCCGCAGCGCCCGCGCAGGGCAGTCCCAAGCGCTAGACGAGTTAGGTGGAAACAATCCTGTCCGCTTGACGAGCCCCTCGCCCACGGAGAGGGCGAGCGGCGCCTTTAAAAAAATTTCCCTCTCCACCCATTCTGATGGGGGGAGAGGGTTAGGGTGAGGGGGGTCAGACGATCGGCGCGATCTCGAAAGACCCTCACCCTCTCCCGCTTCGCGGGCGAGGGGCTTAAATGCACTAATTGAGTCTTGCCCCCTGCGCGATCCACTGGCCGAGAAGGGCGCGCTCTTCGGCGGTCATTTCGGTCTTGTTGGCCAGCGGCATCGTCTCGGTGATGATGGCGCGCGCGTTGATCTTCTGGACCTGCCGCTTGATCTCTTGCGGCGTGTCGAACTTCGTGCCGTTGGGCGCTTCTTTGATGACGTCATCCGACGGGTGAGCCGAATGACAGGTCGCACAGCGCTGGGCAACGATCGCCTGCACCTCGGCGAACGCGATCGGGGTTTCGCCCGGTTTCAGCGCCGCCTTGCCGGAGGGCTGGGCCGTCAGCAGGAACAAGGGCACGAACAGCACCGCCGAGGCGACCAGCGGCCACGGGCTCTGCCGGCCCTTGTGGCTGAGATTGATGAAGTGGTTCACGCCGCCGGCGACCAGGGCGGCCAGCAGCAGGACCAGCCAGTTATAGGGGTTGCCGAACGTGCTCGGGTAATGCCCGCTCAGCATGATGAACACGACCGGCAGCGTCATGTAGTTGTTGTGGACGGATCGCTGCTTGGCCGCCGCGGCAAGCGCCGGATCGCCCTTGCGACCCTGGCGCGTCGCCTCGATGAGCTGCCGCTGGGCGGGCACGATCACCGTCCACACGCTGGCGGCCATGATGATGCCCATCAGCCCGCCCACGTGCAGGAACGCGGCATGCCCGCTGAAGACATGGGTCAGCCCGTAGGCGATCCCGATGATCAGCGCAAAGCACAGCGCCAGCGGCGGCCAGCCGGTCTTGCCGAAGGGCGAGCGCCAGATCGCCTCATAAATTGCCCAGCCGCCGACGAGCGTCGCGAACCCGACGGCGATCGCAACCGCCGGGCTGATGTCCGCCTTCGCCGGATCGACCAGATAGAGGTCGGCGTCGACGTAATAGATCAGCGTCAACAGGAGGAACCCGGTGATCCCGGTGAACGCGGCTTCCCATTTGAACCAGTGGAGCTTCTTCGGCATCTCGGCCGGCGAGACCAGGACCTTCTCGACCCGGTAGAAGCCGCCGGAATGGACCATCCACAGCTCGCCCTCGAGGCCCGGCTTCGGCGTCGCCGGCGGCTCGATATTGCTGTCGAGCCACATGAAATAGAACGAGGTGCCGATCCAGCCGATCCCGAAGATGACGTGCGCCAGCCGCACGATCGCGTTCGGCCATTCGCCAAGAGAAAAATCCATCGCACTCCGTTGCGGCACAGTTAAGAACAGCGGCCGCCGCTGCGCGGGCGACTATGCCGGACAACCAGATTGCAAGTAAACCTCCGGGTCGCATGTGAACCTCCGCGGTCAGAAGGGCTTGCGCCGGGCGCGCGACCCCTCGATTATCGGCCTATGACGACGACCGGAGCAGAGCCATTCCAGCGTCTCGCCATCATCGGCGCCGGCGCCTGGGGCACGGCCTTGGCCATCGCCGTCCGCCGCGGCAACCGAATCACCGACATTCCGCTGTGGGCGCATGAGCACGAGGTGGCGGCGGATATAAACGCGCGGCGCGTGAACGAGGCATTTCTGCCCGGGCTCGAGATCCCGCCGGGCGTCCACGCGACAGCCGATTTGGGGTCGGCGATCGGCCAGGCCGACGTGGCGCTGATCGCCGTACCGGCCCAGCATGTGCGTGCGGTGGCGGAGCGGTGTGCCGGTGCGTTGCGTCCGGGCACGATCCTGGTGTTGTGCGCCAAGGGCATCGAGCTGAACAGCGGCAAGCTGATGAGCGAAGTGCTGGCCGAAGCCTGCCCGACCGCGCGCCTGGCGGTGCTGTCGGGCCCGACCTTCGCCGCCGAAGTCGCGGCCGGCAAGCCGACGGCGGTCACCCTCGCGTGCCGGGAGGGACCGGCGGGGGCGGCGCTCACGGCGACGATCGGCTCGGCGGCGCTGCGTCCATATCTCACCGACGACATCGTCGGCGCGCAAATCGGCGGGGCGGTCAAGAACGTGATCGCGATCGCCTGCGGCATCGTCGATGGACGGCACCTCGGCGACAATGCCCGGGCCGCCCTGATCGCCCGCGGGCTCAGCGAAATGACGCGGCTCGGCATCGCCCTTGGCGGCCGGCGCGAGACGCTGATGGGATTGTCCGGCCTGGGCGATCTCGCCCTCACCTGCAACGGGCAGCAATCGCGCAATCTCTCGCTGGGGATCGCGCTGGGCAAAGGCAAGACCGTGGCCGAGGCGCTGTCAGGCCGCCGCGCGGTCGTCGAAGGCGTCGACACCGCCGCCGCGGTGCTCGCGCTGGCCCGGCGGCAGGGGGTCGACATGCCGATCGTCGCCGCCGTCGACAGCATTCTTCACCACGGCGCCGACATCAACCGGACCGTCGCATCCCTCCTCGAGCGACCGTTCAAGAGCGAAGAGTGAGGCCATGAACTACTGGCTCATGAAATCCGAACCGGACACCTATTCCTGGTCGAAGCTGGTGACCGAGAAGCGCGGGCGCTGGGACGGGGTGCGCAACCCGATCGCGGCGCGCAACCTTAAGCGGATGAAGGTCGGCGATAAGGTGTTTTTTTATCACTCCAATATCGGCAAGGAGATCGTCGGCGTGATGGAGGTCGTGCGCGAGCACTACCCGGACCCCAGCGACGACACCGGCAAGTGGGTCGCCGTCGACGTGAAGCCGGACAAGCCGGTCAAGACGCCGGTCACGCTGGCCGCCGTCAAGGCCGAGCCGCGCCTCGCCGAGATGGCGCTCGCCCGTTATGCACGCCTGTCGGTGCAGCCGGTGACACCCGAAGAGTGGAAACTGGTCTGCCGCATGGCCGGCCTTGGCGCGTGAGCCGGAGGCTCTGCCGCCTCGAGGATTTGGCCGATCCCGGTGCCAAAGGGTTTTCCCTTCGCGACGACCGGGCGAAAGTGGAGATCTTCGTGGTCCGCTCGCAGGGCGAGGTCCGCGGCTACGTCAACTCCTGCCCGCATATCGGGACGCCGCTGGACTTCCTGCCGGACCGCTTTCTCACCCGCGACCGCACCGAAATCCTCTGCTCAACCCATGGGGCCAGGTTCGAGATCGCCACCGGGCTTTGCCTGGCCGGACCGTGCAAAGGACGCGCGTTAACCGGTGTCCCGCTGGCGGTGGACGCAGGCTGGGTCCGACTAAAGTAAACGGTAATGATTCTGGTCGGCGATCAGCGAGTGGCGTAAGCTTATGTAAGTTGACGCCCTAATAAGGGCTCAATTATTAAGTAGTGTATGCTGCTGGGAACCGACGCAGCGCGAGGGACGCAGAGCGTTCGGCCAAGGGCTGTCATGGCAAATGGATGTAGCCAATGACACGCAGGGTGATCGAGGACGAGGAAGCAATGTCCGGCGTTGACTCAGACAAGACCGCCTCTCTCGCAAGCCGGCAGGCCGATGATTCCGGCCTGCTCCGCCATCGGATCGTCACCCGCATGTTCTACCGGCTCGGTGGCGACACACTGAAGGCCTTTGTCGAAGCGCGGGCGCCCGAGCTCACGGTCGAGCCGTTCGAGAGCGACGCGGATCTCGGCGCGCGCGTCGCCAACGGCGGCGCCGTGGACCTCGTGATCTGGCGCCAGCAAGCGACCGACACCGACGCAATCGCCGGCGTCAAGGCGACGCTCGGCGCAACGTACCGGGGACCGGTCCTGCTGATCGTCGACCGCTACGACGCGACCCTGGTGAGTCGCGCCCTGGCCCATGGGATTGCCGGCCTGGTGTCCAGCCACATGTCCGCCGACATGGTGCTGTGCGTGCTGCGCCTCATCCTCGCCGGCGGTACGTATTTTCCCTGCGAGCCCGCCTGGTTCGCGCCCGCGACGGCACCCGCCCACGAACCCGCGGCCGTGTCCGCGGGGTTGCAGCGCGGCTACGGCCTGACGCCCCGCCAGCTGGACGTCCTCGGCTATATCTGCCAGGGGATGTCCAACAAGATCATCGCGCGCGCACTCGGCATGCGCGAGACGACGGTGAAGGCGCATGTGATGCAGATCATGCGCCGGCTGAACGCCGACAACCGCACGCAGGTCGCGCTGCGGGTGGCACAGATGGGGTTCTCCGCACCGCAACCGATCAGCGCCGGCTCGGGCAAAGATTGAAACGGCACGTTGCGATCGCGCGATCCCGTCTCAGCAACGCGCCACGTCCTGCCTAAAACAGCACTCATTTCTGCCGGGACCGGAAACTCCATGGGCGGGCGGCGCCCGCATCAGGGAGTCCGATGAACGACCTCTCATCTTCGGCAAAGGATGCGCCGAAGACCTTTTCAGAGCGTGGGGTCAGCGTTCCGTTCACATCGTCGGAGCTGCTGTGGGCGCGCGTGCGCCAGAACGGCGAGGTGAAGGAGCTTCTCGTTCCGGGTCTGGCCAAGACCCGCGGCATATTCGTGTACGAATGGTCGACGATGCGGAACCGCTTCGCGCTGTCCCTGCAAGACCGATTGCTCGCGAAGGAGATCGCCAGCGGACCGCCCCCGACGCCCGATACGATCGTGGCCGCGACGCTCAAGGTGACCCGCAGCGGGGCCGCAGGCGCCGACGCCAAGACGGCGACCGAGGCGCGCGTTCAGCAGGCGAATGCCCTGTCCCAGCATCTGCGGCTGCATGTCGCGCAGCGGATCGCCGACCGCCTCGGACGCAAAGCCCAGACCCTCTCGATCGACGACTTGGGCTCGCCGGAAGGATTGCGGAAAGTCACCGATGCACTCTCGGAAGCCGCCCAGGTCTATGGCTTGAGCGGACCGACCTTCTACAACCGGATCGAATCGCTGGCGGCGATGCTGGCTCCGGTCGGCTTGGCCGGCTTACCCATCGAAGCACCGAACCGTCGCCTGGCGCAACGCCTGACGCAACTGGCGCGCACGCTCGCGGCCTGGGCGGAGGCTGGGGCTCGTGACGGCGATGTCGAAGCCCGGCTGGTCAGCCGGGTCGCCGCGGAAGCGGCGCGTCTCGCCACCGCCGGGCTGGCGAAGATCGATACCGACACGCAGGGGCTCGAGCTTCTCCTGACGGAATGGGACGAACGCGCCCCCGTATTGCGCGCGGAAACCGAGCGCATCCATTGGATTTTGGACGGCTGGGCGCGGTTTCTGCGTCTGTGGCAGAACGTCGCCAAGACGGGCCCGCAGGCCCAATCGCAAGCCCTGATCCTGATGTCCTATGCCATGCCGATGATCCCCACGGCGGAATTGCGCGCCGACGAGCGCGCCGCCTGGGAGGAGATGAACGCCGAGCTGACGAAGGTCATCGCCGCCCACCAGGACGGGATCGACCTGAAAACAGCACTCGATCTCCTCGGTCCGGAGTCCGAACAACCGCTGGCCGACCTCGCGGCACCGTCCGCGGCGCCCCCTCGACGGCGGGGGCTGTCGGCCGAAAAGCTCTCGCAGATCGTGCGCATCCTGGAGCCGGCCTCGGATCGTGCCGACGGCACGCCGGCGAAAACGATGCTGGCCGAGCTCAGACCCCAGATCGCGCAATTGCGTCCCGGGCGGGTGCCGCGCGCGCGACGGGTGATTTGCGATGTCTTCGAGGAGCTCCTCATCGACGGCGAGACATCGGGAAGGATCGCTTCGCGGATTCCGCGCTCGGCGATCATGCCCGCCTGGGCCCTGTTCCTGGACCGGGTCGACAAGGACCGCTTCGCCGCACTGGAGAAGAAGCTGGATCAACCGGAAAATGTCGCAGCACTCTGGCAATTGTTCGTCAACGCCGTGCAGCCGGACCTCGACGACGCGGCGTCGTTCACGAGCAAATCGCGGATGCTGATCGTTCGGCTGGGCGGCGAGGCGCATTACCACGCGCTGGAAAACATGGTGGGCGCCATCTCCGTCGCGCAACTTCTGGCGCAGCTGCGCGCGGCACTGCCGCCGGCACCGATCGGCGAATTCTCGGACGCGGATCTCGACAAGATCGCGCCGATTTTGAACGACGTGCGGAATGCCAATCCGAGCCAGATCCAAACCGCGCTGTCGATCATCATGACCCGGATGGCGGAGCCCTGGGCGATATCCAAGCTGCTTGAAATGCTCGCCGCGACCGGGCGCTTTCGGTCGAGTGCCGGAATTGCCGGCTTCGTGGCCACCGCCATGATCGGCCAGCTGGAAGGCCGCGTCCAGGACGTGCGCCGGCTGGTCGAGGGTCCGGGCGCTGACGTGTCACCCGAGGGCATCGGCGAAGCAGCCACGACCTTGGTCGATTCGATCGCGCAATGCGCCCAGACCATCGCCGGCACCACGGCGAGCCTCGCCGTTTCGGGAACGCCGGGACAGGTCGAGGACGTCGCGGCGTTGCGGGAGAAAATCTCGGCCCTGGTCGCCGCGAACATGGGACGCAGCGGCGCTGCCTCATTGCTCGCGGCATTCACGGGCGCACCCGCCGTGCGGGGCGACAACGGCGCTCTCCGGCCGGGTGCCCGCTGGCGCTTCGATCAGCCGTTGGACGCCGCCACGTTGCGCAATGCCGAGCTCTACGCCCGCGCCTTGCGACGGGCCCAGGAGAGTGCCGCCGTTCTCGGCCTGGGCGACAAGCTCTCGGCCGGGCTGAAGCAAACCGTCGAGGAGTTCGAAAAAGTCGTCGGCGTGTTGTTCGGCCAGATGCGGACAGCGCAATTGGATCGCGTCCAGCGCGAAGACGCGCGGAACCACGTCGCCGGCATCGCGCATGTGTTCGAGATCCTGACCGATTCGGAGCGCGCGGAGCGGCTGCTGGGCAAAGGGCACGAAGCCGTCGGCTGACCACCTATTGGCCGTCGCAAATTATTGTAAATCCGTGTAAATTTGCCCGGGTCTCGACGCGACGGCCGCCATCTAATGGAAAAGTAACAAAGTTGCTGTTCACTGCGTCACGGCCATAGCGCCGCCGGCGCATTCGACGGTCCGAGACTGCGGCAGGCGAGACGCCTTGGCGTCCACCTGATTTGAACGACCGCTGCGGTTCGCCGCGGCGAGGGATTACGCCCGATGGCGGATTTGCCGGTTACCCCGCTGAGCGAGAAAGACGCGCCCAAGACCTTCGTCGAGCGCGGGGCCGCGGTTCCGTTCACGACGCCGGCGCTCATGTGGGCGCGGGTCCGCCAGCGCGCGAACATCAAGGAGCTCCTCGTTCCGGGCCTGGCGAACACCCGCGGCATCTATGTGTTCGAATGGGCCGGCATCCCGCAGCGGTTCACCCTCACGCTTCACGACCGGCTGTTGCATCGCGCCATAGCCGCCGAGCCCAGCCCGACGCCCAGTGTCATCGCGCGCATCGCCAATCGGATTGCGCTCAGCGGCGCTGCCGGCGCCGACGTGCAGGTCGCGGCCGAACGCCGGGCCAGACAGGCGGCGGAGCTGGTGCTGCTGGCGCGGCTGACGCTGACGATGCGCATGATCGCGCGCATGAACGGAGACGGATCGGCGATGACGCTGTCCGAGCTCCGCACCGAAGCCGGCGAGCGGCGCGCAAAGCAGCTGCTCTCCGAGATCGCCGGACGCCTCAAACTCACCCCCCAGAGTTTCCACGACCGGATCGAAGGCCTCGCCACCGTGCTCGGCGAGATCGGCCTGCCCGGGATGCCGGTCAAGTCGCCGGCGCGCCGGCTGCTTCAAAGCCTGGTCCAGATCACGCGGGTCCTGCGCGAATGGGCCGACGAGGGAAAGGGCGATGCGGTCGTCGAGGCGCGCCTGGTGGCGCAAGTGGCCGAGGAGACGTTCCGACTTTCGGAGCAGCAAACGGCGGTGATCGACGACAACGCGCAAGACATCGATTCGCTCCTGCGCGAATGGCCGGCGGGCGAGAAGATGATGGTGGCCGCCGCCGAACGCCTGGCATGGCTGCTCGACGGCTGGGAGCGGCTGACGAATATGTGGCTCGACGTCGCCGACAAGAGCGCCTCTCACCAATCGAAGACGCTGGCCCTCATGTCTTATCTTCTTCCGATGGTGCCGGTCCGCGAGCTCCAGGCCGAAGACGCCGGCAAATGGGCCGGGTTCTCGACGATCCTCTATAACCAAGCGCGCTCGTCCGAGACGCCGCCGACGGGCCTGATCGATTTCGAGATGATGCTGCGGCTCGAGGGCCATCGCGCCCGCGAGGCATCGTGATCCAGGCGTCCGCGACATCCCCGGCCGCTCCGGCACCGGCCGACGAGGCGGCGGACACCGCGGCCCGGGCCAAGGCGCTCGACGACGAAAAGCTGCGGCAGATCGTATCGCTGCTCGAGGCGGCGCTCGAACGCCCCGACGGTGCCGCGGCCGGAGCGATGCTGGAGCAGCTGCGGCCGAAGCTGATCGAAGCGCGGCCGCCGCGCCGCCTGACATTGCGGCGCCTCTTTTGCCAGCCCTTCGAGGACATGCTGGTCGACAGCACCCCATCGGGTCATCTGGTCGGGCGGATTCCGCGTTCGGCGATCCTGCCGACCTGGAACCTGTTCCTCGAGCGCGGAGACCGGGACGTCATCGACCGGGCGCAGAGCAACCTCGCCGACGGCACCGCCGTGGCGGCGGCGCTCGACCATTTCGTCAGCGTGATCAAGGCGGAGCTCGCCGAGGCCGCGGCATTCGCCACGAAAGGCCGCTCACTGCTGCTGCGGCTGGGCGGCGAGGCTCACTATCTGGCCCTGGAAGTGATGGTCGGTGCGGTGAGCATCGCGCGCCAGATCGGTCAGCTGAAGGCGGCGCTGCCGCCCAAGCCGATCGCCGAATTCAAGGACAATCATCTCGACGCCTTGGCCGCCATCCTCAACCAGATCCTCAAGACGGCACCCGACCGGATCGCCACGGCGTTGTTCGTCGTCATGGCGCGAATGGCCGAACCGTGGAAGATCGCAACCGTTCTTGAAAACCTGGCGGCGACCGGCCGATTCAGGTCGAGCGCCGGGATCAACGAGTTTTCAAGCGCCGCCCTCGTCGCCCGGCTCGAGACCCAGGTGCAAGACGTGCAGGCCCTGGCGGAGAGCGCGACGAAGCCGGCAGCGCCCGACCAGCCGCCGCCGTCCAAAGGCGAAGCGGCGGCAGCCCTTGCACTGGAGGCCGGAGAGGCCGTGCAGAGCCTGGCCGGGACGCGCGAGGCGCTCGAGAAGGCCGGCAACAAGGCGCAGCTCCGTGGACTGGAGCGCGCGCGGCAAGTGCTGCGCGAGGTGGTCGACGCGAACATCGTCGACGGCGCCGCGGCCGCGATCGTCGGCGCGGTCTCGCGAAGCGGGCCGACGATGTCGTTGAGCGCCCCGCCCGATCCGGCGGTCGTGCGCACGGCCGAGCTGCGGGCGGTGGCGTTGAAGCGAAGTGCCGCGTTTGCGGACCTGCTGACGTTGGAGGGCGACGTCGCCGACAATCTGCGGCGCGCGACCGAAGGCGTGGAGAAGGCGGCGTCGGAACTGTTCGGACAGATCCGCCGCGGCAATCCGCAAGGGAGCAGCCGGGAGGCGGCGCGCGCCCATGTCATGAGCCGGGCACGGCTGATGGAGCTCCTGGCCGGCCCGGAAAAGGCCGAGCAGCTGTTGATGCGCGGACTGGACGCTCTCGGCGAGCGACTCTGACGCTGCGACGGCGCCGCCGACGACCTTGTTTCTGCTTTGTTTTTGCGCCAATAATCGGGCCAAAGCTGAAGACGTTTCAGGGAGCCGGTCCGATGCCGCATGGTCAGACGTTCGCAGTTCCCGCCGCCGTCGCAAAATCGGCATGGATCGACGAAGCCGGGTACACGGCGATGTACGAGCGCTCGATCCGGGATCCGCAAGGATTCTGGGCCGAGCACGGCAAGCGCATCGACTGGATCAAGCCCTACACGAAGATCAAGGACGTGTCGTACTCCGGCGACGTCCATATCCGCTGGTATGACGACGGGACTCTCAATGCCTCGGTGAATTGTCTCGACCGCCATCTGCCGAAGCGGGCGAATCAGACGGCGATCCTCTGGGAAGGTGACGATCCGAAGGAAAGCAAGCACGTCACCTACGCCGAGGCGCATGAGCAGGTGTGCCGGCTCGCCAACGTGCTGAAAAAGCACGGCGTCAAGAAGGGCGACCGCGTCACCATCTACATGCCGATGATTCCCGAGGCGGCTTACGCGATGCTGGCCTGCGCCCGGATCGGCGCCGTCCATTCCGTGGTATTCGGCGGCTTTTCGCCGGACTCCCTGGTCGGCCGCATCCAGGACTGCGATTCGAATTTCGTGATCACGGCCGATGAAGGGTTGCGCGGCGGCCGCAAGGTGCCGCTGAAGGCCAACACCGACGAAGCGCTCAGATCCTGTCCGAGCGTCAAGAACGTCCTCGTGGTGCGGCGCACCGGCGGCAAGATCAACTGGGTCGAGGGCCGCGACCTCTGGTACCACCAGGAGCTCGAAGCCGTGTCGCGGGATTGCCCGCCGGCCGAGATGAGCGCGGAAGACCCGCTCTTCATCCTCTACACGTCGGGATCCACGGGACAGCCGAAAGGCGTGCTGCACACGACCGGCGGTTACATGGTGTTCGTCTCGATGACGCACCAGTATGTCTTCGATTACCACGACGGCGACGTCTATTGGTGCACGGCGGACGTCGGCTGGGTCACCGGCCACAGCTATATCGTCTATGGCCCGATGGCCAATGGCGCCACCACGCTGATGTTCGAAGGCGTCCCCAACTACCCGGACTTCTCCCGGTTCTGGCAGGTCATCGACAAGCACAAGGTCAACATTTTCTATACGGCGCCCACGGCCATTCGGGCGCTGATGCGCGAGGGCGAGCAGCCGGTGAAGAAGACCAGCCGCAAGAGTTTGCGGCTCCTCGGCAGCGTCGGCGAGCCGATCAATCCCGAAGCGTGGCTGTGGTATCACCGCGTGGTCGGCGACGAACGCTGTCCGATTGTCGACACGTGGTGGCAGACCGAAACCGGCGGCATTCTCATCACCCCGCTTCCGGGCGCCATCCCGACCAAGCCGGGCTCGGCAACCAAGCCGTTCTTCGGCGTTGAGCCGGTGATTGTCGACGGCGAAGGCCGTCATCTCGAGGGGGCGGCGGAAGGCAATCTGTGCATCGCCGATTCATGGCCGGGCCAGATGCGCACCGTGTTCGGCGATCATCGACGGTTTGTCGAGACCTACTTCTCGACCTTCAAGGGCAAGTACTTCACCGGCGACGGCTGCCGGCGCGACGAAGACGGCTACTACTGGATCACCGGACGCGTCGACGACGTGATCAACGTCGCGGGGCACCGGCTGGGCACCGCCGAAGTCGAGAGTGCCTTGGTGGCGCATCCCAAGGTCGCCGAAGCCGCGGTCGTCGGCTATCCGCACGACATCAAGGGCCAGGGCATCTACGCGTACGTAACGCTCAATGCCGGCGAGCACCCGACCGAGGACCTCCGCCTGGAGCTCGTCGGCTGGGTGCGCAAACAGATCAGTCCGATCGCGACGCCGGATCTCATCCAGTGGGCGCCCGGCCTCCCGAAGACCCGCTCGGGCAAGATCATGCGGCGCATCCTACGCAAGATCGCCGCGAACGAGCACGAGAATCTCGGCGACACGTCGACCTTGGCCGATCCGGCCGTGGTGACGGATCTGGTGACCAACCGGATGAACCGGGGCTGATCACGCGATCACCCCGCGCCGCGAGGATGACGCCAGCCGACTTGCCCGGCTTCGCCGTACCTGATACTTAGGCGCCGCCGGATTCCACCTTTGACGGTTGAATTTTTTCATGAGCCGTAAATGGTTGGCCGTTGCCGCCAAAGCAGCGGTCTCGGCGTTGCTCCTCTGGTATTTGCTCGATCGGGTAGACATCAAGGACGTGATGGCGCGGGCTCGCCACCTTGAGCTCGGCTACGCGATACTCTGCGTTGGGGCGCTGGCCACCCAGACGGTGCTTGTGACCGCGCGGTGGTGGCTGGTGGCGCAGATCACCGAAGCCTATCTCGAACCTCGGACCGCGTTCCGCATTCTGTTCATCGGGATGTTTTTCAACCAGACACTCCCCTCATCGGTGGGCGGCGATGCGGTGCGGGTGTGGCTCCTGACACGCGAAGGACTTTCGATTGGAAAGGCGGTGAACGTCGTCCTGTGCGACCGCGTCGTCGGCCTGGTCGTCCTGGTGGGCATCATCGGCCTCAGCCTTCCCGCCCTGAATGCCTATATCTCCGACACCGCGACGCGGACCGCCCTGAACTTCATCGCCGCCGCAGCCTTCGTCGGGTTCCTCTTATTCCTGCTGGCCGGCCAGAAACTGGCCGGACTGCTCCGGCGCTGGCGCCTGACCCGGCCGTTCGGCAATCTCGCCACGGATTTCAGGCAGCTCTTTCTGCGGCCGCGAGCAACCGCGATCCTCATGGGGCTGTCGACCGTCGTGCACCTTCTCACCGTGGCCGCGGTGGCGTTGCTGGGCTGGGGAACGGGAATCCCGATCACGTTCCTCGACTGCTTCATGGTCGTACCGACGGTTCTGCTCGTCACGACCCTGCCGATCTCCATTGCCGGGTGGGGGGTGCGCGAAAGCGCCATGGTCGCCGGCTTCGGGCTGGTCGGCATCGCTACCGGCGACGCTCTAGCCCTGTCGGTGTTGTATGGGCTGTTCCAAATGCTGGTCGCGCTGCCGGGAGGTGTGGTGTGGCTGGTCGGGCGCCGGGATGCGCGTCTCGTCGCTCCGACCGACGCGTAAACGAGCGGCGGTTCGGACGTACGTGGCCGGGCCGGCCGCGCCGACCGGCCGGCGTCAATGATTCACTCTCTAGAGGCGGGGCTGGCTAAGATCCGCGCCCGAATTGTCGCGGGCGATGCCAAGGCGGAGGTCTGACCCGGAAAGCGTCGTTTTGCTCGCATCAGCCGACCGGAAGAGCCCGATGTCACCACGAGCCGCCGCGACGCCCACCATCGCCAACCCTAGCGCGATCGCCAACGCCTGGACTCGGGTAATCATCATGGCTGGGCTCCTCCGGCCCGATAACGCGACGATGCGGGCCCTTATTCCATCTCCGGCCGACATTTGCCCGGGCTCGAACACCTGGGCGGGTTCGCGCGGCGGATGAAAAAAGAGAAGGGCCCGATCGGGTCAGCAAGTGTCCAGCCTGCCACCGGTATTGGGGCGCGCCAAGCCGCGCACGATTTGCTGCGCGATGTCCTGGACCACCGCCATCCCCTGGACGAAGCCCTGGAGCGACGCGCGGACGACCAAGACCCGCGGGAACGGGCTTTTGCCCGCCTGCTGGTGCTGACGGTTCTCCGCCGGCGCGGCCAGATCGATGCGGCTATCAACGCCTGTCTCGACCGGCCATTGACGCCTAAGGCCCGGAACGCCCTTAATATTCTGCGCCTAGGCGCGGCCCAGCTGCTGTTCCTGGACACCCCGCCGCATGCCGCGGTCGGCGAAACCGTCGAGCTCGCTGCGGGTCGGCTTGCCGCCTACGCCGGACTTGCCAACGCCGTCCTCCGCCGCCTCGCCCGCGACGGCCGCTCCGTGATCGAACGCCAGGACGCCGCGCGACTGAACACCCCGGACTGGCTGTGGAACAGCTGGCTCGCCGCTTACGGCGAACCGACGACCCGGGCGATCGCCGAGGCTCACGTCCGGGAGCCGCCCCTCGACCTGTCGGTCAAAGGCGACCTCGAAGGCTGGGCGGCGCGGCTGGAGGCCGACCTCCTGCCCACCCAAACCCTGCGGCGGCCGGTCGGCGGCGCCGTCTCCGGCCTCGCCGGCTTTATGGAGGGCGAGTGGTGGGTTCAGGACGCCGCCGCGGCACTTCCGGTCCGGCTGTTGGGCGCGGTGGAGGGCGAAACCGTGCTCGACCTTTGCGCGGCACCGGGGGGCAAGGCGGCGCAGCTGGCGGCGCTGGGCGCCCATGTCGTTGCGGTCGATCGTTCGGCCAGGCGGCTTGCCCGCCTCGAGCAAAATCTCCAGAGGCTGCGGCTGACAGCGGACATCCACACCGCCGATGCGGCCACCTGGCGACCCCCGTCGGCGGCCCGCCTCGTGCTGCTCGATGCGCCCTGTTCGTCCACCGGCACGATCCGGCGACATCCCGATGTCGCTTACCTCAAGTCGAACGCCGACATCGCCCGTCTTCTTCCCACCCAGGACCGCCTCCTCGATGCCGCGGCGGAGATGCTGGCGCCCGGCGGCACGCTCGTCTATTGCGTCTGTTCCCTGCAGCCCGAGGAGGGGCCGGGTCGCATCGGGGAATTTCTGGCGCGGCGGCCAGACTTCGCCAAACGCCCGATCCAGCCTTCAGAGGTCGCCGGATTTTCGGAGCTGCTGACCGACGGCGATCTTAGGACATTGCCGTGCCATCTCGGCGAGCGCGGCGGCATGGACGGGTTTTACGCCGCCCGTCTCGTGCGGCGGGCTTAAGGGCGCTCGGGCGTGGACGTGGACACCGCGAAGAAGTCAGCCAGCTGAAGCCGGATGTCGGAACTGACGTCCTGCAGCACGCGGTCACGCGCGCCGCTCAGGCTCGAGACCGTCGCGAATTCGGACGTCGTGACCTCATATGTCGTCTCCGACAAGCTCGAGCCTTGGAACACATAAAGGCGCCGCTGTTCGTCGAACACGCGGAAGCTGACCGACGCGGTATAGGCGACGCGGCTCGCCGTATTGTCGCGCTGGATGGCGACTTCGCGGCGCGGCTCCGTCAGCACGATCTGCAGGCGATAGCGGGTCGGTCCCTGGAGGCCCTTGGGGGAGAGGCCATCGAGAAGATAATTCCGCAGGATCTGTCCCGACCGGTCGGGAATCATGTCGATTTTGACTTGGGCGAGACTGTCCTGAACGAGGGGATTGGCCGACCGCCCCAGAAGGGGGTGAAAGCCACAGCCGGCGCAGGCCCCCGCCAGCAGCAACAGGCCCACCCAGCGGCGGATCCGGAGCCACCGAGCTAGCCCGCTGAACATGTCAATTGCCGGATGATGATGCGACATTGGTGGTGATCTGCCCAAGGTTCCTGAAAATGACTCGAACGATAAAGGCCGTGTCCGGAGGCGCATCGGGAGTGCCGGTAAAGCGGCGCGTGTAGTCGAGGCCGACGACAAGACATTCGTCTTCGTAAAAGAGCGTGGCGCCGGAGCTCAACTCGCCGCCGTTATGCGCGATGCTGGTCAGATACCGGAGCTGCGTGCGCCAATTCGGGGTCAACCTGTTGTCCACCACGAGACCGACCTGCTCGACGTTGTCGGTCAGATTGGCCTGCGTGCGCTTGTCCACGAAAATATAACTGCCGCTTACCCTGAACGCCTGCGGGCCCAGCGAAAGGCTCGCGGTGTCTCGGGTCGCCGACAACGTGTTTCGGTCGAGCTGAGTGTTGATACGGGCCGACACGAAAGGGTGCGGCGAGAAGACGATGCGGCCGACGTAGTTGGAGCTTTGCGTGTCGAGGCCGGTCCCGGTCAGAAACGGCGACTCGCGCTGCAACCGATAGCTCTGGCCGAGGAAGACACCGCCGCGCCCGCCGTTATCGCGGATGAACGTCGTGTTGATGCCGTAGCTGATGCGCTCGCCGCCCTCGACGCGGTCGTATCCGTCGAATCGGCTCAGGCGGAACAGATTGGTGGCATCGAAGTCGACCGCACGGCTGTCCTCGTTCGGATACCTCGCCTGCACGCCGTAAACCGGGGCCGCGGCGGCGAACACGGTGGGCTCCACGATGGTGCGAATATCGCCGTCACGCCGGGCGAACGGCCATCGCCACCCGACGCCAAGCTCGGGAACCGGTCGCACCTGAGTTCCGGTCACGGCCGGAGCGGAGGGATCCGGAATGCCCCCCAGAGTCGAGGTGTGGTAGACGTCGCCGCGCATCGACGCGGTCAAGGTGTAGATCTCGCCGCTCGGCGCGATATAAGGCAGCTCCCATCCGCCACGCACGACCAAGCGTTCGTCGCGCGTGCCGTGCGTACGCGTGACGTACATCGTGTTCGCATCGAACGTATAGTGTCCGCCGTATTTTCCCGGCTCACCCACGTAATTATAGTCGAGAGCCGGCAGGACGATGGGCGACAGGCCGCTCTTGTCGCCTGCCCGCAGGCTTTGGAATGCAAAGGTGTTGGCGGCGGCGTAGCTGCGGTCGAAAAAGCCTTCCCGGAAAACATTCGATGTCAGCGTCGTCGACGAGACGAACCCGTAGCGCGATAGCAGGCGATAGCGCTGGAGATAATCCGGGTCGGTCGCGCGTTCGACCTGCAGGCCCCAACGCCAGTCATCGTCGATATCGAAATGGCCGTTTGCCTTCACGTGACCGCGGAAACCGGAACGAATGGGGTCTTCGGCTCGGGACAGCTCCGTGGCGCTGGCGGTTCCGTTAAGCTCGCCGGTGGCAGTCCGCGCCCGGAGTTGGCCGCCGAGCAGCGGGTAGTTCTGATTTTGAAAGAACATCGGCTCGAGGGTCAGGTCGGAGCTGTCATCGATCACCACGTAGTACGGGACAGTGACCTGCGGCCCGGTAACTGAAGATGAGAGATAGGCCGGCATCAGGAAGCCGCTCCGGCGCGGAACCGTGCCGTCGGGATGAGCCATGTACGGCGTGTAGAAAACCGGGATGCCGCCGACCTCGAGCCAGGCATCCGTGTAGCGGATCTCCTTCGCCTCGGCGTCATGGGTGATGCGCGCGGCCTTGATCTGCCAGAGCGGCGGAAGCGTGGGATCGTCCTTGCAAAGATCGCAGGGGCTGTAAACGGCGCGCCGCGCGACCGTGACGGCACCCCCTTCGGCCCGTCGCGCGCTGACGGCGGCCAGCCGCGACTGGTCGGCGAGGAGCATGCGCAGATTCTGGATGACGCCGTCGCGGAGATCGTCCATGAGCTCCATGTAGTCGGCGAACATCACCTCGCCCGTCGGCTCGACGAGGCTGATATTGCCGCTCGCGGTGACGGTGTTGGTGAGTCGATTGAACGAGACGACGTCGGCGCGAAGGATGCGCTCGCCCTGCGCGATCTCGACGTGACCGCGCGCCGTCACGATCCCGAGCTGATCGTCATAGTTGACTTCGTCCGCGTTGAGCAGAACCGGCAGCCCGGTCTGGACGCTTGGCGTCACGCGATACTGCGCATCAGCCCTGAACGGCGACATGAGCGCGCCGAACACCACGCCGGCCGCGACACAGAGCGTCGCGGCTCTCCGCCGTGCGCGCCTGCGGCGACGGCCTGACTTATGCCGCAGACGGCCGGGCATCGGCGCGTGACTCTCCCCCGTTTTGCGCGCCGGATTATAGCGGTCGGGGGCGAAAATCCCAGCCCGATTTCGACTCGAAATGTTTGAGATTCAGGCGCTTGCGCGGCCAATTTCATTCGCCTTGCGGGGGCGGAGCCGACCTGTTACGAAGGCCTGACATGGCGGTTGACAGCCGGCAGCGAAAAATCCGCATCGCCCCGTCGATCCTGTCGGCGGACTTCGCGCGTCTTGGCGAAGAGCTCGCGGCGATGACAGCGGCCGGTGCCGATTATCTCCATATCGACGTCATGGACGGTCACTTCGTTCCCAATCTCACGATCGGTCCGGCCGTGGTGAAGGCGCTCCGCCCTCACTCCAAGCTGCCGTTCGATGTCCATCTGATGATCTCGCCCGTCGATCCGTTCGTGGCCGCCTTCGCCGAGGCCGGCAGCGACATCATCACCGTCCATCCCGAAGCCGGGCCGCACCTTCATCGGACCATCCAGCTGATCAAGTCGTTGGGCAAGAAGGCCGGCGTATCGCTCAACCCCGCAACGCCGGTCGAGGCCGTCGATCAGGTCCTGGACGATGTCGATCTCGTGCTGGTGATGTCGGTCAATCCCGGCTTTGGCGGCCAGAATTTCATTGCAAGCCAACTCGACAAGATTCGGGCGCTGCGGCAACGCATCGATGCGTGCGGCCGGCCGATCGAGCTCGAGGTCGATGGCGGGATCAATCCCGAGACCGCGCGCAAGGCGGCCGCCGCCGGTGCGGATGTTCTGGTGGCCGGGACCGCGAGCTTCTCGGGCGGGAGCGCCGCGTACGCGGACAATCTTCGTCGCCTCCGCGGCGAGTAGCCGGCAGCATGGGCCTCGCCGAACTGGCCTATGCCAGCCCGTTCTATCGCTTGCTGCTGGCAGGGCCCGCGCCGTCGAGCCTGCGCTGCGCGCCCCCAGCACCGTGGCCCGGCGACAAGGCCCACGGAAAATCCATTGTCGACGGCACGATTCGCTGCGCCGGGCAGGCGGTCCGAATGGCCGGGCTCGACTGGAACGCCGCGGATCTGACCGCCGACGCACTCGATGAGCTGCACGGGTTCAACTGGCTGAGCGACCTGGCGGCGCTGGGCGGCGACAGAGCGGCCGGTACGGCGCGCCGGTTGATCGAGTCCTGGATCGGTCAACACGCCCATTGGACGCCGGCGGCATGGTCGCCCGCAACGCTGGGGACCCGGATTTCCGCCTGGCTGGCCAACGCGAAATTCGTCGGCCGCGGCGAGGACGATCCGCTGTGGCGGCGCATGTTGTCGTCGCTGGCGCGACAGATGCGACATCTCGGGCGGGTGGCCGGCGGCGGACCATCCGGCATCGGACGGTTCAGGGAACTTCGCGGTCTCGTCTACGGGGCCGCGTGCGGTATCGGACCGGCTCGCCGGCTCGACCATGCGCTGCACGTACTGTTGCGGGAGATCAAGCGCCAGGTCCTGGGCGACGGAGGGCATGTGGCCCGGTCTCCGGCCGGCCACCTCGAGGTCCTGGAAGCGCTCGTCGATATCCGGACGATGTTGCTCCTGGCCCAGCACAGGCCGCCGATGGATCTGATCTCGGCGATCGATCGCATGGCGCCGGTCGCGCGCTTTTATCGGCACGGCGACGGCCGCTTTGCGCTGTTCAACGACTCGGCTGAAGGAGACGGCGACCGGATCAACGCCGTCCTGGCGCGCGCCGACGCCGGCGGCCGACCGCCGGACTCCGCGGCGGGTTTTGAGCGGATGACGGCCGGCGCAACCGTCCTGATTGCCGATGTCGGTGCGCCGCCGCCGCAGGGGTTCGACGAGCGGGCTCACGCCGGATCATCGAGTTTCGAGATGAGCGTTGGCCGCGACCGGATCATCGTCAACTGCGGTGCCTTGACGGGGGCCGATTCCGGCTGGCGGCGCGCCCAGCGCGCGACCGCGGCTCATTCCACGCTGACGGTCGACGACACCAATTCATCGGAGCTGATCGATGCCGGCGGCTTCGGGCGCAAAGCAGCTGTCCAATCCGTGCGCGAGTCTGCCGACGGCGCCATCTGGATCACCGCAAGCCATGACGGTTACGCGGCCAATTTCGGACTCGTTCACCGACGGCGACTCTATCTGTCGAGTGATGGCAATGACCTCAGGGGCGAGGACTCTCTGACGGGCGCGCATCGCGGGCGTTTCGTCGTGCGGTTCCACCTCCACCCCGATGTCCGGGCTTCGGTCGTTCAGAACGGGCTCGCCGTGTTGATGCGGGCCGGATCGGGTGCCGCGTGGCGGCTGCAGGCGACCGGCGGCGCACTTGAATTGACCGAAAGCGTCTATCTCGACGGTCAGACCCGGCGGCGAACCGAAGCGGTCGCGCTGTCGGGCGTTCTCGACGGCAACGGCGCCGTGGTCAAATGGGCCATCAAACGGGCAGCGGGAATTTGATCTCGCGCCCACGATCGCCATGAGGCCACAATCCGCCTCCACGCTCGTCCCGGCCACGTTCAAAGTCCTGCTGTGGCTCTGGGTGCTCGGGGTTCTCGCCGGCTATCTCTACCAGTTCCGTGGCTTCGTCGCGCCGCTGCTGCAGGTGATGAGCTGACGCCCCATGGACGGTCTGCTCGCGATTGCCACCGCGCTGTTCCTGGCCGCCTCGGCGGCGGGCCTGGGGGCGGTCATCCTGAAGGCGTTGGGGCTGAGAGAGCGCCTGCCCGCCCTCGAAAGCTGGCCGGTGAGCGTCATCATCGGTGTCGGCGCACTCGGATGGCTGATGTTTTTTCCGGCCGTCGCCGGCGCGCTCACCCGGCCCGTGCTGTTCAGCATCGCGGCGGCCGGCGTGCTCTGCCTCGCGATCGTCGTGCATCGGCATGACGAGCAGCCACGGCCGCCGGGCCGGATGCCGCCGACCATTAGCCCGATCATCGCACTGCTGGCGCTCCTCACGGCCGTCATCATCGGGTTCGATCTGATCGAAGCCCTGGCCCCTCCGGCCGACGCCGATTCGCTGGCCTATCATTTCGCGCTTCCCAAGCAATACGTCGCGGCCCAGCGGGTGACGTTCATTCCGCGCGCCGTCGACGGCTCACCGCCGCTCCTGCTTCACATGACCTATACGCTGGCCCTCGGCCTTGGGGGCGAGGCGGCGATGACGGTGTGGTCGACGATGATCGGCTGGCTGCCGGCCTGGTTGCTTTATGCCGTGTCGCGACGTTTCCTCGCGCCGGCCTGGGCGCTGGCACTGGCGGTTCTTTTCCTGGAGACACCGGCGGTCGTGTATAGCGGTGCTGCCGGTCACGTCGAGGTGAAGCTCGCCGGCTTTGCCCTGGTCGCGGCGATCGCGGCCGCCGACTCCATTCGCCTCAGCGACGCACGCTATGCGGTGCTCGCCGGACTGGCCGCCGGGTTCTTCGTGGCGGCGAAATACAACGGCCTCATCTTTGCGGGAGCCATTGGGCTTGCCCTTCTTCCGCAGCGCCATTGGCTGCGGGCCGGTCTGGTTTATGGCGTCACTGTCATTGCCGTCGGATGGCAATGGTATGCGTGGACGTATGCAAATTCGGGCGACCCGATGTTTCCGCTGCTGTACGGCTGGCTCGGCGCCACGGATGGGTTCTGGTCGCCCGGCATCGCCGACTATTTCAGCACCGTCAATTTCGGCGAGGACGCCCCGGCGCCGCACAATTTTCTGTGGCTCCTGGCGTACCCGTTTCTCGCGACCTTCGACGGAATACCGATCTGGGACTCGGCGCGCACCGGCCTTGGACCATTCCTCGTGCTGGCGCTGCCGTTCGCCGCCGGAGGCGTGTGGCATCGCCGGCGCGACATTCCGCTGCATCCGCTGACGACGATCGCGCTGATTGCCGTCGTCTTCTATGGGGCCTGGTACCTGTCGGGCACGTCGCAGCGCGTTCGCCATCTGGTGCCCGTCTATCCGCTCGCGCTACTGGTGCTTGGCGTCGCCGCAGCGCGGTTCCGAGAGCGCTGGACGGGTGCCTCAGCGCCGTTGATCGCCGGCATCGCGGCGACGCTGTTCATTCAGTTTGGCGGCCATGCCGTGTTTGCGCGGAATTATGCGCAATACTGGGCGAGCGGCGAGAGCCGCGAAGCGTTTCTCCTGCGCAACGTGGCGCGATACGCCCCCGTGCCCTGGATCAACAGTCATCTATCGAAGAACGACCGGCTCCTGCTGACCGAGCGCCAGCTCGTCTATCACATCGAGATCCCCACTTATACCGCGCAGACCCGGTTCCAATTTCTGGTCGATCTGGTTCCGGGCGACAGCAATCCGCGTCGCTTCCGCGATGAGCTTCAGCGTCTGGGCATCACGCATATTCTCTTGATGCCCTCGCTCGAGGACGCCCGTCGCGGGGTGCGCCACGTCTGGACGGACGACTTGGCGGCCTATACGGCGGCACTCGCGGACGCGGGGTGCGCGCATGTTTTGAAAACATTCTCGACGCAAGCCGCGGCGTCGCGGACCGTCCCGGGCCTCGCCAACGGCACGGTCTCGGCAGATGTCATCGAGGTGTCGCCGCGGACCTGCCGCTTTTAGGCCTTTTCGGCGACCAGCAGGACGTTCTTGCCGAACACGCCTCCGCACAAGCGGTCGAGCTGCCGGCTCACCGGAAACAATGCACGGTCATAAACTCTGACGGCCGACATGCTGACGGTTCCCGCGCCGCTATCGAGGGCTCTGAATGCCAATGCCGCGAAGAAGCCGAGGCTGTCCGCGTATCGGCAGGCGACCACGCGAAATCCGGCCGCCGCCACGCGCGAGCGCAAGGCGGATTTTCGGTAGCGCCGCTGATGCCCATAGCGCGCATCGAACGATGAATAGAGGATCGGAAACGCCGGCACGTACAGAAGCAGCCGGCCGCCCGGAGACAGGATCCGGTTGAGTTCGCGCAGCGCGGCCGCATCGTCCTCGATATGTTCCAGGACGTTGAGGCTGTAGACGGCGGGCACCGCCGCGTCGGGCAACGCCGCGAGCGACCCATGAACGTCGAATCCGTCGCCGCGCAGCCGCGCCGCCAAGGTGGGGTCCGGCTCGACGCACACGACCTGCGCGCCGCGATCCCGGACCATCCGGGAAAAGGTTCCGCTGCCGGCGCCAAAGTCGACGACCGGGCTGCGATGCGCGAGCCCGGTGACGACGGTCTCCGCCAGCCAGGTGTTGTAATTCACCGCCTCGGCGATGACTTCCAGCATGGCGATGCCGGCATAGGGCTCGGTCATTCGCCGGGGGTCCGCCGGGGGATACGTCGATGAAATCGCTGAGAGCGGCCGCGGACCGGCGATCGCCGCCAAGTCATCATGCTTTGCCCGGCCCCTGCGAGCGCGGCTTGCCGGGCCCGCGGAACAGAATCGTCCATATCATGGGGAAGACGTGATGCGCCCGGATCTTCTTTCCTTCCTCGTAAGACCGGCCGTAGTAGCTCACCGGCACCTCGTACATCCGCTTCGCGCGCGGCACCACCAGCGTCATGATCTCCGCGTGCTGCTCCCAGCCCATGGTGACGAGCTCGTCCGGATTCAGCAACGAGCGCCGGTAAAGCAGATAGCAGGAAAAAATATCGGTGAACGCCACATTGAAGCGGAGGTTGAACAGCCAGGTGAGGGCCTTGTTGGCGATCTTGTTCCAGAAATAATAGACCCGCGTGATCGGCGGGGCGGACATCCGGCTGCCCATGACCAAATCGGCCTGGAAGCGGATGACCGGACCCAGCAGCTTGACGTAGTCGGCGGGGTCGTATTCGAAATCGGCGTCCTGAAAGAGGATGTAGTCGCCGCCGGCCTGGGCAAGCCCCGCCTTCACCGCGGCCCCCTTGCCGCCGTTTTTGGACAGGCACACCAAGTGGCTGTAAAGCCGAGGGTGGGCCTCGATCTTCGCCCGCGTGCCGTCGGTCGAGCCGTCATCGACGACGATGACTTCGTAGGCGACGCCGTCGACCGGGTGGGCGGCGATCGCATTGAGGACATCGACGACGGTGTCCTCCTCGTTGTACGCCGGAATGATGATGCTCAGCTTCAGCATGTTGGTCGTCCTGCCCGCATACCGGGCCGGACCTTCAAAGGATTTCGGGTTTAGACCTGCCAAAGAGTCTCTGGAACCGTGGATCAAGCCGGCGCCGCAGGATCAGGAGGGTGGCCGCCGCCAATAGCCCGAGCAAGCTGATTATTTTCGCGATGAACAGCGTGCGCGGCGCATAGGTCATGGCAACGGAGTGGCGGCCCGGCGGGAGCACAACCCCGCGAAACGCGCCGTCGACGACGCCGAGATGGGCCGGCTGGCGGTCGACGGTGACGTGCCAGTTCGGATGCCAGGTATCGGTCAGCACGAGAATACCGGGGGTGCGCAATTCAGTCGCGATCTCCACCACGGCATGGTCATAGCGACTGATCGCCGTGAACTCCCCGTCCTGGCCGCTCTCCGTCGGGCCCGCATCCGAAATGCCCAATTTTCCGGCTTGCTCGATGAGCGCCGGATCATCCGAGGTCGCCACCGCGCGCGGCGGCCGGCCGATATCGATCGGGGTCATCCGGCTCTCCACCAGGCGGTGCGTTATGAACGCGCGCGGCAACGGATCGGGGTTTTCGAAGATGCGAAAATACTGATCCTCGTAGGCGCGCGGCCAGCCGGAATGCCCCATGAACTCGAGCAGATGAGGGTAGAAATCCGGCAACGTTGGAACAAGGATGTACTTCGTTCCGAGAAAATCGAAGGCGGCCAGGTTGATGGCCGCGATATCCCGGGCGTTGACGAGGGTGAGGAAATCTCCCCAGCGGTCGCCGACATCCGGAAGGAAGAGACGGCGGAACATCTCCTCGTAGCGGGGCTGCTGATGAAAGGTGATGTCGTCGATCTCATAAAGTCCGTAGGCCGCCCCGTATTCCGGCGGCGCGCCCCAATGGCCGTAATTGGCCATTCGGTGAAGGCCGAGATGCAGCCGCAGAAAGCGGACGAACGGCGGCGGGTGGGCAAACCTGTCGGTCCGCGATAGCCGATAGTGGTTCACGTAAAATGTGAGCTCGCCCCACGCAAGAACCGCCAGCAGCAGACCGGGAACCAGCTTGCTCTCCGACCGACCCAGGATCAGCAGGAGAGCGGCACAGGCTGCGACGAGCCCGATGGCGATGGGGATATAGCGCCCCGCGTCCGGGGGCGTGTCGGGTCCCATCACAGTCGCCGTGTAGGCGAGCGATCCCAGAATGAGCAGAGCGCCGCCGATCAGCGGGATCATGCGCACGCCGCCCCTGATCACACCCTCCGCGCCGAACGCGATCAGGATCGTGACCAGGGCCGAGATGCCGATCCAGACGTATTGCTCGCCGATGTGACCGAAGAGGGGCACGGCATTGATGACGGGGGTGAGGACGGGGACGCCGAACACCCGGCAGAGCATGAGCAGGAGAACGAGCCCGAGCGCGCCCACGAAGATACGACGCGGCATGGGCCAAGCGCGCACCGTCTGGAGCACGAGCAATCCGCCAATGATGCCCTGATGGAAGACGATGTTGCCGCGAAGCTGGTCGGCTTTGGGCGTGATCGCGTTGTACTGCTCGAAGACATGCTTCGGCGTGAACATCGATATGAAATTGAAGAAGTTCGCGGCAGCGAAGACACGGTGGGCGTAATAGTCGTCCGTCCGCATGTATTGCAGCGCTTCGGCGACCGGCAGGTATATGACGGCGAGGATGATCAATCCAAGGACGATGCCCGCGACCTGACCCAGGATCACTCGGGCGGGGCCGCGGTATGTCGAAGCCGAACCGGGATCTGCGGCCTCGAAAGATACCGCCGCCGCCGCGCCCATGAGCAGCATCGTGCCCACGATGACGATGTCCGTCGGCAGGAATGTCGATGACAAAATCAGCCCGGCGCCGCCCACGATTCCAAGGAAGGACATGACGCGCGGTGTCTTCGCGAAACTCACAAGGGCGAGGGCGAGAATCGGGAAGTAGAGCCAGGCCTGGGCGAAATTGGCACCCGGATTGGGCATATAAAATCCGCTCAGCAGGTAGCTCACGCCGCCGACAGTGGCCGCGAGCAGGCAAAGGCGGAGCTTTGCCGCGAGCAGCACGAGCAGGCAGAAGACGCTCAGGAAGCTGAATCCCAAAAGGACGGCATGGAACGCAAGGTCGCTCCCGCCGAGCACGGCCGTCAGGAACGAGAGCGGGGAGGTCTTAACATCGACGAGCGTTTCGATCCCGTACGATCCGGCTGCGGAATACGGGTTCCAGTACAAGGATTGGCCGCTCCAGATCGTGCGCTTGACGAATTGCGCCTCGGGCTCGGATTGGAATGCGCTGCCACCCGCGTCGGCATGTCCATGATAGGCCTCCCGACCGGGGCGCTCCGGAAACAGCTCCACCTTGTGCGGACGCGGGTCGAACGTGACATTCACGAAATTTGCGAGACTGAGGCTTGCGCCGCGAAACAGGACGTCTGGATAGGCTACGACGAACAAGATTGCGGCGATGATCAGGCACCGTCGGATCAATCGCCGCTCGTCCGGCTCGTCGTGGAGAAGAATCTCGGTCAGCTTAGGTTTCAGACGTGCTTGCCAGAGTCGCATATAGACCTTCGGATCGCCGCGTTGGTGCTTTGCGGCACCTTTCACTGCGGCGTTTAACAACCGTCGCACAGTGGGGGAGCTATAAGCCCGATCTGCTGACCATTCTCAACCGGCTTCTCGTAGCACGGATGCTTCGAGACGGTCGCGGCGGTGCTGGCGCTGTTTCAAGCCGCCGCGACCGGGGACCCGCCCCGAAAGTCGAGCATCGGATCGCCGCGCCGTCACGCCGTAGACGTCAGGACAGGTTCAGGCCCGGTTTGGAAAAGGCGAGGGCGTCCCGCGAATCGGCGGTGGGCCGGGTCTTGATCTGTATTCCGCAACCGCGGTCGCGGCTGAATCCGGTCGCGTCGACTTGCTAGATTCCTATAACTAACTGAAATAACTATAAATTATGTAAACCTGAGCGGCCTTGGTTGACGTTCATCTGATGAACAGGGTAGGTTGTTCAGGCCGTGAACAGCGCCGCGAAGGGCTAATTCCGAGACATGGCCGGTCCGACCGAACACGCCGAGTCCGAGAAAGCCCGCATTCTGCTGGGCTTGCTCGAATCCGTGGAGCGGGACGGCGGGCAGACCCAGCGGCACTTGGCCGCCGAACTCGGCATCGCGCTTGGCCTCGTCAACGCCTATCTCAAGCGCTGCATCAACAAGGGCTTGGTCAAAGTCCGCGAAGTGCCGACGCGGCGCTATGCCTATTACCTGACTCCCCAAGGGTTCGCCGAAAAGTCGCGGCTGACCATCGATTATCTCTCGTATTCGTTTGCGCTGTTTCGCCGCGCGCGGTCCGACTACGACGAGACCCTGAACGCGGCGCGGGCGCGGGGTCTCAGTCGGGTGGTGCTCGCCGGCGTATCTGACCTGGCCGAGATTGCGACGATCTGCGCTATGAATGACGGCATTCAGATCGTGGGCGTGGTCGATCCGAAGTCAACCCAGGCGCGCGTCGTCGGAATGCCGGTTCTTGCCGCCTTCGACGACGTCGCCGGCGCCTTTGATGCCGTGGTGGTGACCGACCTGCACGCGGCTTTCGCGACCTACAACGACGCCGTGCGGCGCTTTGGTGCCGAGCGCGTGCTCGCGCCGGCGTTCCTCGGTCTGACCCCGCGCATAGCTGTGGAGGCGGCCCAATGACCCTGCTGGGGAGTGCACGGTGGTATGTGGTGCAGACGCAACCGCACGCCGAGACAAAAGCAGCGACGCATTTGTGCCGTCAGGGATTTGGCGCCTATGTGCCGCGCTATCTCAAACGCCGGCGGCATGCGCGACGAAGCGAGACGATCGCGGCACCGCTGTTCCCACGTTACCTCTTCGTGACGATCGACGTGGAGGTGCAACGGTGGCGAGCCATTCAATCGACCGTCGGCGTCTCCCGGCTGGTGTGCAGCGGCGACAATCCAGCGGCCGTCCCCGATGGCATCGTGGAGGCCCTCAAGCGCCGCGAAGACGACCGCGGCTTTGTCACGCTCGAGGATCGACCACTTGCGCCCGGCGATAAGATTCGGGTACTCGACGGAGTGTTCGCGGACTGCCTCGGTCTATTCGTCGGCATGACCGACCAAGAGCGCGTGGCGGTTCTCCTGGATCTTCTGGGGCGTCAAGTCCGGGTCGTCATCGATTCAGGGCTAGTGACAGCGGCGTAGCAGCGGTCTGGGAAAGCGGTCACCCGAATCGGACCGCCGGATGAAGCGATTCACCCGGTGTGCGGTAGCATGGAGCGGCACGGCACTCGGGCGGGACAGCGGCACTCGATGATCTGCCACAAACCGCACATGACTGGATGGACCAAGTGAATACAGCGACGGCTTCCGTAGTGGACCCGAAAAAGGAACTTCGATCGCTGGCGGCGACCGCCTGGGAAGATCTCGCGGGCGGGCTTCGGAAAACGCAATTGTGGGGGCGAATCGGCTGGCTTGACGTCAAACGCCGGTATCGTCGAACAATGCTCGGCGCGTTCTGGAGCTCGATCACGCTCGCCGTTTATACGGGGTCGGTCGGCATTGTCGGCGCCGGACTGTTTCACCAGAACATCCACAATTATCTGCCGTACCTGATCAGCGGCATGATCGTCTGGACGCTGCTCTCGCTGATCATAAACGAGGCCTGCACCTTATTTGTCGCCGGCCACGCGCTGTTTCGGAACGTCCGCTTCGAATATTCGATCCTGGCCTATGCGTTGGTGTGGCGGAATTTCATCGTTTTTCTGCACAACATGGCCGTCTACGCCCTGGTCGTCGCGGTGCTGCGGCCTGAACTTCTGCTCGACCCGACGCTTCTCCTAGCCATCCCGGGGCTGATCCTCGTCCTCGTCAACGGCGTCTGGATTGCCCTTCTGATCGGATTGCTCTGTCTGCGCTTCCGCGACATCCAGCAGCTCGTCCAAACCGTCATACAGATCCTGACATTGGTTACCCCGATCTTCTGGTCGGCTGACGGGTTGACTGGTCTTCGCCAGCTCGTGTTCGTCCAGCTGAATCCGGTATACCGCATGATCGAAATCGTTCGGGCGCCGCTCCTCGGCCAGATCCCGACGAGCTCCGACTACCTCGCTGCCCTGGGCATAACCATCGCCGGGTGGTCCTTGAGCTACTGGATGTTCCAGAATTTCCGCAAGCGGATCGCCTACTGGAGCTAACGATCCAATCCGAGCCAACTCTGTGATCGCTTCACGAAAATTGCAGGAGGCGGCGGTGCTCGCCGGGCTCGCGCGCGGTGCTGCCCGCGCCGTGCGGCAGGGTCTCTATCGCGGCGAAGCCGATCACCAGAGCTGGATGGCGTGCCTTCATCTGCATTGTCGGACCAATGGCCGCTCGACCGAGCTTCTCAGGCGCGTGATGAAAATTCTAAGGCCGTCTCCGGCACCGCTCCGCCCGTTTGAGAGCATGCTCGGCCGGTTCGATGTTCAAGGCGTGCGGACCATCGCGGAGCAAATTCGAACAGACGGGTACTACGTCTTCAAGGAGCGTATTCCGGACTCGGTCTGCAATCAAATCGCCGCGGCGGCTCGATCGACCGAGGGCCTGCCGGGGCGCAATCCTGAGAAGCCCCAGCCTATGGCTATCTTTGATCCCGCCAATCCCGACGCTTCCGTTTACGACATCCCCGAGGCCAGGATATGGCAGATCCCCGGCTACCAGCGGATCATTGCCGATCCGATCTTCGTCAACCTGAGTCAGGCCTATTTCGGCGCGGCTTCGGTCCTGAAGCAGGTGAACCTGTGGTGGTCCGGAGCCGTCGGCGGACAGGCGGATACCAACGCGGCGCAACTCTTTCACTTCGACTTCGATCCGGCGCCGATCTGGTTGAAGTTTTTCATCTACCTCTCCGATGTCACGCCGGCAACCGGTCCCCATGTTTTTGTCAAAGGATCGCACCGGCTTCGCCAACCCAGAGCGTCCGAAATCCTGTCGCGCGGCTATGTGCGGATCAGCGACGAGGACATCGCTGAAGCCTACGGTCGCGAGAACATCGTCGAATTATCGGGCCCAAAGGGGACGGTGTTCGCGGTCGACACCATCGGCTTCCACAAAGGCAAGCCGCCCGAGACCGGCTTTCGGCTTTTGGCTCAGCTCGAATATGCAACCCCCCTGTTCGTTGCATCTGTATCCGACCCGCTGCCATTGCCGGCGAATGCCGAGCCGCAATTGCTGGCGACGCGAAAGGCCTATCCGTGGGCCTTCGCGCGCTTCCCGATATCGGTCTAAATCGAACTCATCGCGCCGACGCGACTCATGAGTGCCGGGCAAAACTCGTTGCGAAGCTACGTCGGCCGATGGTTTCGACCGCTCCTGCGCTCGCTTGACTGGCAGAATGAAGTGGTTCGTCGTTCGCGGCCGGGGCCGGCCGATGAGACGCCACCGCCCGCGGCAGTTGCGGCCGAAAACAGCGGTCCCTTCATATCGCACGCTGATCGGGTCTTCGGGCTCGACCATCTGTTTTCGATCGATCCGAGTGCGCGTCTCACCGTTCTCGACGTTGATGCCGGTTCACGCAGCACGATCCGGCTGGGGCGAGGCGTCTATATAGGGCGCCAAGTCGAGCTCGCGGCTGCCGGCGGCGGCAGCGTTCACGTCGACGACGATACATCCATTCAGGATGCTTCGATGATCTTCGGACACGTGATCATCGGCGCGCATTGTCTCTTCGGCAAGTACGTGTTTATCGCGTCGCGAGGGCATCACTTCCAGGACCGTCCGGCATGGTTGATCCGTGACCAGGACAGGTTGATGCTGGCGCATCTGCCGCCAGCCTTGGAGCTTCAGAAATCTCTCATACGGATAGAAGATGACTGCTGGGTGGGACAGTCGGTCTTTATCTCACCCGGTGTTTACGTCGGGCGTGGCGCCGTGATCGGGACGAACGCGGTGGTCACCACAGATGTCGGCCCCTACGAGGTTCATGGCGGGGTGCCAAGCCGGAAGATCCGCTCGCGCCTGGCCTTCCAGCCCCCTCTGCTCGTCGACGCTCTACAGGAGGCGTCAATCCCCTATTTTTATCGCGGGTTTCGCCTGAGCCAGGAGAGCCTGGCCGGCAGCCGAAGGCACGGAATCGTCGAGGCACGCGCGCAGAGTTGCCTCGTCATGGCGCCGGGGCCGGGCTCTCGATTGAAGCTCACCGGCACGCGCCTGGACCAAGTCGGCACGCTGCAATTGTATCTACGCGTCAACGGCACCGATTGCGGACGGCATCCCTTAGCTCCGGGACCTTTTGAGATTGCCGTCGATGTGCCCGCGGCGGCGTCTGAGACAGACGAGAGCATCCCGCCGCCGCTTCGCTCATCGACCTATGTCGAGATCGAGATGAGCCCTTCGGGCGATTCACCGGCGCGCTACGGCATCAAAGCCGCGGCACTGAGCCACTAGAAAATCCGTGATCTCCTTAGACCTTCACCCAGAAGCCGATGCCCTCCGCGGCAAGCGCGTGCTTGTCACTGGCGCCGACGGCTTCATCGGCTCTCACCTGACCGAGGCCCTGGTTCGGGCCGGGATCACCGTGCGCGCGTTCGTGTTCTACAATTCCTTCAACTCGTGGGGATGGCTCGACACGGCGGAACGCAGCCTGTGCGAGGACCTCGACGTCGTCGCCGGTGATATCCGCGATGCAAGCGGAGTGCGGTCGGCGATGCGGGATTGTGACGTCGTCCTTCACCTCGCGGCGCTGATTTCGATCCCGTTTTCCTACCGATCGCCTGAAGCTTTTGTCGACACCAATATCAAAGGCACCCTTAACGTGGTGACCGCCGCGCGTGAGCTTGGCACATCGCGCGTCATCGTCACCTCCACGAGTGAAGTCTACGGCACTGCGCAGATTGTACCCATCAAGGAAGATCATCCGCTTCAGGGCCAATCGCCGTATTCGGCAACCAAAATCGCCGCCGATCAGATCGCGTTGTCGTACCACCGATCCTTCGGAACCCCGGTCATGGTGCTTCGGCCTTTCAATACCTACGGTCCGCGCCAGTCGGCGCGGGCCGTCATACCGACCATAGCGACCCAGCTGTTGGCGGGTCAGCGCCGCCTGAAGCTCGGCGCCTTGCATCCGACACGCGATTTCTCGTTCGTCGCCGATACGGTCCGCGGCTTCGCCCGCGCCGCGGTCGCCGACGGCATCTTCGGCGAGACGATCAACATCGGATCCGGGTTCGAGATTTCGATCGGCGAGACGGCAAAAATGATCTCGGAGCTGCTCGGCGTCGAGGCCGATATCGACGCCGATGAGGATCGGATCAGGCCAGCGGACAGCGAGGTCGAACAGCTGCTGGCCGGCATCGAAAAGGCGGAGCGCCTTCTGGACTGGCGGCCCCTGTATGGCGGCCGCGACGGATTCAAGCGCGGCCTGAAGGAAACCATCGATTGGTTCTCCGACCGCGCAAACCTCGTGCGATACAAGCACGACCGTTACAATATCTGACCGGTGCTCGTGATGCCGGCACGCCTCACGCCAAAAATGACGAGCACTCTCAATCCGCAGGACATTATCAGTCGCATCCGCGCCGTTCTGCCGCCCGGAGAAACGAAGGCCGCGCTTCACGAGCCGCGATTCCACGGCAACGAGAAGCGCTATCTCGACAACTGCATCGACACGGGTTGGGTCTCGTATGGCGGTGCCTATGTGGAGAGGTTCGAGCGCGCGCTGGCGGAATGTTGTGGAGCCGCTCACGCCATTGCAGTCACCAGCGGAACGGTCGCGCTCCAGGTTGCTCTGCACGCCGGCGGCGTAAGCGCTGGCGATGAGGTCCTGGTCCCGGCTTTGACGTTCGTTGGAACCGCGAACGCCGTCGTCCATGCGGGTGCGGTTCCGCACTTCGTTGACTCAGAAGAGTCGACACTTGGGCTATGCCCAACCGCGCTCGCAGCCCATCTCGACAGCATTGGGGAAACGCGCGGCGATCATCTTTATAACCGCTCAACGGGGCGGCGGATCTCCGCCGTTCTTCCAGTTCACATTTTCGGCCATCCGGTCGATATGGATCCGCTAATGGCAGTCGCCGAGCGGTACAAATTGCTGGTGATCGAGGACGCGACCGAGGCCCTGGGCAGCCGCTACAAGTATCGGCCCTGCGGGTCGCTCGCGCCGCTGTCGATCCTCAGCTTTAACGGTAATAAGATCGCCACCACGGGCGGCGGGGGTGCCATTCTCACGAGCGATGCTTCGCTCGCGCGCCACATCCGCCATATCACCACCACCGCCAAGAAGCCCCACCCTTGGGCATTCAATCATGACGCGGTGGCGTGGAATTTCCGGATGCCGAACATCAATGCGGCACTCGGCCTCGCTCAACTCGAGCAGCTCGCTACCGCGGTGGCGGCGAAACGACGCTTGTGGAAGAGATACGCCGAGGCGTTTGCCACACTGCCCGGGGTGCGCGTTTTCTCCGAGTTGGCGGATGCGGAGAGCAACTATTGGCTCGTTTCGCTGCTGCTGGATCGTGGACGGGAAGATGCCCTGGAGCCCATCCTTGCCGCGACCAATGACGTGGGCCTGATGACCCGGCCGGCATGGACGCCAATGCACCGCCTTCCGATGTATGAGAAAAATCCGCGGGCGCCCTTGCCGGTGACCGAAGATCTGGTGCGCCGTATCATAAACCTGCCGTCGAGCCCTTTCCTGTCGCCGCCATGAAACGGCCGCTTGCCATTTGCGCCGTGTCCGGCGGACGGGCCGATTATGGTCTGCTGACCTGTCCGCTTCGCGCCGTCCGGTCCGATCCCGCATTCACGCTCGACCTTGTGCTCACCGGCCAGCACCTGGATCGCGCTGCCGGCGATACCGCGGCGCGGGTCCGGGCGGATGGCTTTGAGATCGCCGCGGAGGTCGACATTGGCCTGGGCGAGGGGGACGACCCGGCGGCGGTGACGCGGGCCGCCGGCCGTGCGCTCGCTTCCATAGCTGACGTGCTGGCGCGGCTATCGCCCGACGTCGTTCTGCTGCTCGGCGACCGATACGAAATCCTCTGCTGCGCGATCGCCGCGACCATGGCGCGCATCCCGATCGCGCATATTGCCGGCGGGGATGTTACAGAGGGCTCATTCGACGAGTCGTTCCGGCATGCGATCACCAAGATGGCGCATCTGCATTTTGTGACGAGCGAGGACGCCGCGCGGCGGG
>DASWFO010000003.1:0-26255 GCA_036394195.1 Alphaproteobacteria bacterium
CCGCGGGCCCCCCCGCCATTCATTGGGGGCATCCCCGCCAGCTATTTCGGCGCAAAACTGCCGTTATTTCGGCATAAAATACGAGATCATGAGCGAGTTCTCCTACCCCGCCAGCGCCGTGCGCGGAGATTACGTCCGAGCCGGGCTGGGCCTCCTTTTGACCCTCGGGCCGGCGCTGGCGATCCCGTGGTCGTCGCCGGCCAATCTGGTATTGGTGCCGGGCGCCTGCCTATTCGCGATTTTCAGTTTTCGGACGTGGCGACGACAACACTCCCGCATCGTTGTCAATGACGGCGGTATATCGATTTTTAGCCCTCGCCGCGTTAGTTTGGCTTGGCCGCAACTTCGTTCGGTCACGCTCAGCTATTTCTCGACCCGACGGGATCATTCAGGGGGCTGGATGCAATTGAAACTCCGGGGAGACGACCCGCGGCGGCCGCCTCGGTCGTGCACCATTCGTCTCGATTCCACGCTCGACGGGTTCGAGAGTGTGGCGCGCCGCGCCGCGGCCGCGGCCCAGGCCAACGGTTTGTCGCTGTCGTCGGCCACCCAGGCCAATCTGGCCGCACTCGGCATCGACTGGGCGGACATTCACGCGGTCACGGCGCATCAGACCGGCACCGACCTGGCGCGGGAGCACGGATGACCGACTTGCTCGCCGTTCGCGACCTCGCCATCGAATTCAAAGTGCACGACAGCCTGATTCGCGCCGTCGATGGCGTGAGTTTTCGCATCCGTCCCGGCTCGACGGTGGCGCTCGTCGGCGAGTCCGGCTCCGGCAAGTCGGTCATCAGCCAGGCGATCATGGGCATCCTGCCGCGGGTCGGGCGCATCGCGACCGGCCAGATCCTCTTCGCCGATCCCAAGAAAGGCGGGACCGCCGTCGATATCGCGAAACTCGATCCGAACGGCGAGAAGATGCGCGCCATACGCGGCGGGCACATCTCGATCATCTTCCAGGAGCCGATGACGTCGCTGTCGCCGCTGCACACGATCGGCGACCAGATCGGCGAGGCGCTCCACCTTCACCGGCAGGTCGACAAGAAGGAAGGCGACGACATCATCGCCGACATGCTGCACCGTGTCGGCTTCAAGGATCCGCGCCGCGCGATGGCGACCTATCCGTTCGAGCTGTCCGGGGGCTTGCGCCAACGCGCGATGATCGCCATGGCGCTGGTGTGCCGGCCCGCACTCCTGATCGCGGACGAGCCGACGACCGCGCTCGACGTGACGATTCAAGCCCAGATCCTGAAGCTCCTGATCGACCTTCAGAAGCAGCTGGGCATGGCCGTCCTGATCATCACGCACGATCTCGGCGTGGTGGCGAACATGGCGGAAGAAGTGGTCGTGATGTATCACGGCAAGGTCATGGAATCGGGTGTCCGCGACGAGATCTTCCGCGACCCGCGCCATCCCTATCTGAAGGCGCTGCTGCACGCCGTCCCCCGATTCAACATGGCGCCAGGCGAGCGGCTGGTGCCGCTGCGCGAGATCAAATACGCGCCCGAAGCGCTGGCGCACGCGCGCGTGCCGTGGCCGGACCGGGCCGATGCCGCGGGGCCCCTACTGTCGGTCCGCCACGTGAGCAAGCGATTCTCCATCCGCAAATCGGGCTGGCTCGCCGGCGGGCCGACGACGACCGTGCTCGCCGTCGACGACGTCAGTTTCGACGTCAAGCGCGGCGAATGCCTGGGTCTCGTCGGCGAGTCCGGCTGCGGCAAGACAACCCTCTCCAAGATGCTGCTGCGCGCGGTCGTGGCCGACACCGGCCAGGTCCTGTTCAACGACCGCGGCACAATCCGCAACGTCTTCGACTTCACGCCCGAAGATCTGGTCGCGTTCCGCCGTAACGTTCAATTCGTGTTCCAGGATCCATTCAGCTCGCTGAACCCGCGCATGACGGTGTTTGACATCATCAGCGAGCCGTTGATCATCCACCGCATCGGCACGCCCGAAACCCGCGCCGAGCGCGTGCGCGAGCTGATGCGGCTGGTCGGCCTCGATGTCCGCTTCCTCAACCGCTACCCGCACAGCTTTTCGGGCGGGCAGCGGCAGCGCATCGGGATCGCCCGGGCACTGGCGCTGCAGCCGGAGCTGCTCCTTCTCGATGAGCCGGTGTCGGCGCTCGACGTCTCCATCCAGGCCCAGATCCTCAATTTCCTCAAGGACCTGAAGAAGGAGCTCGGCCTCACTTACGTCTTCATCTCGCATAACCTAGCGGTCGTCGATTATATCGCGGACCGGATTGCCGTGATGTGCGCCGGCCGGCTCGTCGAGCTGGCGCCGCGGCACAGCCTCTTCCGCCGGCCGATCCATCCTTATACGCGGGCCCTCCTCGCGGCGGTGCCCGAGCCGTCGCTCGATCGCCGCCTCGACCTGACGGCGCTCATGGAAGGGCGCGCCTCGGTTCCGTCGGCATGGCCGCAGCCGTTCACGCTGGACGGAAAGACCCGGGCCGATTTCATCGACCTCGGCGACGGTCACTTCGTCCGCGCCGCCGAGACCGCGTCGCGGCGCGAGCTGTTCGCCGGCACCGAGCGGGTGCCCGCATGATGACGCTGCGCCTGGCTCTTTTGGTGATCGTGGGCCTGCTCGCGGCGGCGCCGGCCGGCGCACAGCGTCCGCGTCTCTCGGAGACGCCGTCCCTCGCCCCCCTGGTCGACGCGGGCAAGCTGCCGCGGGTCCAGGACCGGGTGCCGCAGGACGCGCCGGTGACCGAGTTTTCCACGCCCGGGTCGATGATCGGCAAGCACGGCGGCGACCTGCGGCTGCTGATGGGCCGCCCGCAAGACGTGCGCATGATGGTCGTGTACGGCTACGCGCGCCTCGTCGGCTACAACTCCAATTTCGACATCGTCCCGGACATCCTGCGCGCCGTCGACGTCGATCGCGACCGCGTGTTCACCTTCCACCTGCGGCGCGGCCATCGCTGGTCGGACGGTCAGCCCTTCACGGCCGAGGATTTCCGCTATTGGTGGGACGACGTCATCAACAACAAGGACCTGTCCCCCTTCGGGGTGCCCAAGGTCATGCTCGTCGATGGCAAGCCGCCACGCTTCGAGGTGCTCGACGCGTTGACGGTTCGCTACAGCTGGGACGAGCCCAACCCCTATTTTCTGCCTGCGCTCGCGGGGGCATCGCCGCTCTACGTGTTCCGGCCCGCGCACTATCTAAAGCGGTTCAACCGCCACTACGCCGATCCCGCGAAGCTCGAGGAGGAGGTCAAGCAGGCGGGCGTGCGCAACTGGGCGCAGCTCCATAACCGGCTCGACAATCAATACCGCAACGACAATCCCGATCTTCCGACGCTGGAGCCGTGGATCATCCAGACACGGCCGCCAGCAGACCGCTTCGTGTTCCTTCGCAATCCCTACTATCATCGGATCGACAGCGAGGGACGGCAGCTGCCGTACCTGGACCGGGTTATCATGAACATCGCCGACAGCCGCATCCTGCCGGCCAAGACCGGTGCCGGCGAGAGCGATCTGCAGGCGCGCGGCCTGACATTCAACAACTATACGTTCCTTCGCCAGGCGGCGAAGCGGAACAACTTCAACGTCGATCTGTGGAAGACGGCGCGTGGCGCGCAACTCGCCCTTTACCCGAATCTGAACGCCAACGACCCGATCTGGCGGAAGCTCAATCGCGACGTCCGGTTCCGGCGCGCCCTGTCGCTGGCCATCGACCGTCACGAGATAAATCAGGTCACCTATTTCGGCTTGGCGCTGGAAGGCGGCAATACGGTCCTGCCGGACAGCCCCCTCTATCGGCCCGAGTATCGCTCGGCTTGGTCCCGCTTCGACGTGGCGGAGGCGAACCGCCTTCTCGACGAGATCGGCCTCACCAACCGGAACAGCGACGGCATCCGGCTGCTGCCGGACGGACGGCCGCTTGAGATCATCATCGAAACCGCCGGCGAGGACAGCGAGCAGACCGACGTCCTGGAGCTAATTCACGACTCCTGGATGGAGGCCGGGATCAAGCTGTTCATCAAGCCGTCACAGCGGGAGGTGTTCCGGAACCGGATCTTTTCCGGCGACACCGCGATGTCCATTTGGGCCGGACTCGAGAACGGCCTGGTGACCTCGAATATGCCCCCGGACGAGTTCGCGCCGACCTCGCAGCAGCAGCTGCAATGGCCGAAATGGGGCGAATTCATCGAGACCGGCGGCGCCAGCGGCGAGAAGTGCGACGATCCCGTGGCCCGGGAGCTGATGGACCTCCACACCGCGTGGCGCAAAGCCCAATCGTTCGATGAACGGCAGCAGATCTGGCAGAGCATGATCGAGCTCAACGCCGATCAGGTGTATTCCATCGGGCTGGTCGCCGGCGTGAAGCAGCCGGTCGTCGTGGCGGCCCAGCTGCGCAACGTGCCGGAAAACGGGATTTATAATTTCGATCCCGGCGCATTTTTCGGCATCTACCGACCCGACACGTTCTGGTGGGCGACTCCGGCCGCCACCGCGGCCGCCGAGTGATATCGCGATGCTGAGCTACATTGCCCGCCGCGTATTCATCATGGTGCCGACGCTGATCGCCATCAGCGCGATCGTGTTCATCATCATCCGGCTGCCACCGGGCGACTACCTCACCACGATGATGAACGAGCTGCAGAGCCAGGGCGAAGGGGCCAACATCGAGAAGATCGAGTTCCTGCGCCAGCAATACGGCATGGACCGCCCGGCCATCGAGCAGTATGCCCGCTGGGTCATCGGCCTGCTGCAGGGGGATCTCGGCTGGTCCTTCGAGTACAACGTGCCGGTGGCGCAGCTGATCGGCCAGCGGCTTCTCATGTCGTTCCTGGTGGCGTTCACGACGCTGATATTCACCTATATCATCGCCTTCCCGATCGGCATCTACTCGGCCACGCATCAGTATTCGTGGGGCGATTACGGGCTCACCTTACTCGGCTTCATCGGGCTGGCCACGCCCAGCTTCCTGCTGGCGCTGATCCTGCTCTATCTCGCGAACGTGCTGTTCGGCACCACGATCGGCGGCATGATGGACGAGCAGTATCTCGGTCAGCCGATGTCGTGGGCGAAGTTCCTGTCGGTGCTCGCCCACCTGTGGATCCCCGTCGTGGTCCTCGGCACGTCCAGCACCGCCGAAATGATCCGGCTTCTGCGCGCCAATCTCCTGGACGAGCTGCAGAAGCAGTATGTCGTCACCGGCCGGGCCAAAGGCCTGCCGCCCGGCCGCCTCCTGGTCAAATACCCGCTGCGCATGGCCTTGAACCCGTTCATCGCCGATATCGGCAGTATCCTGCCGCATCTCATCTCGGGCTCGGCGATCGTGTCGGTCGTGCTGTCGCTGCCGACCAACGGGCCGATGCTGCTGCGCGCCCTGCAGAGCCAGGACATGTATCTGGCCGGCTCGTTCGTGATGCTCGAGGCCTGTCTCGTCGTCGTCGGCGTGTTCGTCTCCGACCTGGCCCTGGCTGCACTGGATCCGCGCATCCGGCTTCAGGGTGGAGCCATGCGATGAACGATAGCGCGGCATCGCCCGTGGCCGCGGCACCGGAGCGGCTGCCACACTTCGTCAGCGACGCGCCGTTCGACCGGCGCGGCGGCGAGCGCCTGTCGCCGGAGCTCGAGCGCTACTACCGCGCGTCGCAATGGAAGATGATGTGGTGGAAGCTGAAGCGCCACCGCCTCGCCGTGGTGTCGGGGGCCATCCTCGTTGTCATGTACGCGTCGATTCTGTTCAGCGAGATCATCGCCCCCTACAACCTGAACACGCGACACGCCGATTTCATCTATGCGCCGCCGCAGCCGATCCACCTGATCCATGACGGCCATTTCATCGGGCCGTACGTCTATGGCTTCGATTACCGCCTCGACCTGGACACGCTGCGGCGCACCTACACGCCGAACCTCGCCCAGGTGGAGCGGCTCCGGTTTTTCTGCCTCGGCGACCGCTACAAATGGTGGGGCGTGATTCCGGGGCGCTTTCATCTCGTCTGCCCGGCCGAGGGCGGCACGCTATTCGTCTTCGGAACCGATCGCCTTGGCCGCGATATGTTTTCCCGGCTCGCGTACGGGGCCCGCGTCTCGCTGACCATCGGCCTCATCGGCATCACGCTCAGCTTCCTCGTCGGGATTACGCTCGGCGGCATCGCCGGCTATTACGGCGGCTGGCCGGATCATCTCATCCAGCGCTCTATCGAGGTCCTGCAGTCCTTCCCCAAGCTGCCATTGTGGATGGCGCTGTCGGCCGCGTTGCCGGTCTCGTGGAGCCCGCTCTACGTGTATTTCGGCATCACCATCATTCTCGGCCTCCTGACCTGGACCGGCCTCGCCCGCGCCGTCCGTTCGAAGCTGCTGGCGCTGCGCGAGGAGGATTTCTGCACCGCGGCCGTGCTCATGGGCGCATCGCCGCGCCGGATCATCGGCCGCCATCTCCTGCCGAGCTTCATGAGCCACCTGATTGCATCGGCGACCTTGCACATCCCGCAGATGATTCTCGGCGAGACCGCCTTGTCATTCCTCGGCTTGGGACTGCGGCCGCCGATCACGTCGTGGGGGGTTCTGCTCACCGAGGCGCAGAACATCAACGTGGTGGCTCTCTATCCCTGGCTGATGATCCCGGTGGTGCCGGTGATCGTGACTGTCCTCGCCTTCAACTTCCTCGGCGACGGGCTGCGCGACGCGGCGGACCCCTACAAATAGCCGCTAGAGCTTTTCAAGCCACAAGCTGGATTCGAACGCGCCCGCCATGAGCGGTAGCCGGCCGAGGCCGCTCGCCGCCACATCCCGCACCATTCGCGTCGCAACCCAGTGCGATGACCACAAGAGCCGCCAGCCGCCGCCGGCGATCAGCGGCACCAGCGCGTTCTGCTCGTTGTAGCCGCGCCACGACCAGCTCTCCGGGTAGGCATCGGGAAGAAAGATGTCGTGGAAATGGACGGCCCCACCCGGCGGGATCCGCGGCAGCAGCATCGCGAGAATGCAGTCGACGTCGCTGCCCGGGGCCAGCGCGTGGCTCGAATCGACAAACAGGATGTCGGTGGCGGTGAAGTCGCCAAGCATCCCCTCCGCGACCTCCTGGATCGGGCGCCGGATCCATTCGACGGCAAGCCCGTCGAGACGCGCCCGCGGCTCGGGATCGACGGATACGAGTTGTCCCCCGCCCCCGCCGTCGGCGACGGCGCGCGCCATGACCCGCGTCGAATGCCCGGACCCGATCTCGACGATCCGGCGGGGCTTGCGCTCGCGCACCAGCGTGTACGCCAGGGCGGCGTCGAGACGCGGGAACCAGTCCTGCTCGAACCGGGGCGCCGGCGGCGCCCCGCCGAAGCCCAAGAACTGCGGCAGATAGCGCGCGGCGCCCGTGAGCTGCCGGCGGAATTCCGCGGTTGTGCCGGCGAAGCAGGGCTCGATCGCCGGATATCCGGACGGCGGCCGCACCCGGCCCGCCAACCGGTGCGGGATGAAGAAGCCGCGTCCCTGCGCGGCCAGCCGCGGCACGGCCAGCGAGCCAAGCCGGCCCCAGCGCCTCAGGCGCCGCACCACTGAATCTAAGGCGATAGGGTCAACCCCTCACGCGCCACCACCGTATTCGGGCGCGCCTGCGCGGCGGCGGCGGCGACGCGGTCCATGAACGCGTCATCGTGCATCGGATCGTGATGGAAGATGACGAGGCGGCCGGACTTCGCGCGCTCGCACAGACGCACGCCCTCCTGCCAGGTCGAATGGCCCCAGCCGACGAAGCGCGGAAACTCATCGTCGGTATACGTCGAATCGTAGATCACCAGATCGGCGCCGGCGATCAGCCGCAGGACGTTCTCATCGGGCTTGCCGGGGGTGTGCTCGGTGTCGGTCACGTAGCAGATCGACTTGCCGGCATACTCGATCCGGTAGGCGGTCGCGCGGTTGGGATGATTGAGCGGTGCCGTGCGCAGCTGAATTCCCGGGGCCGGGGTCAGGGTGTGTCCGCAGTCGAAATCGTTGAACGTGATCTCGGCGCCGAAGATGCTGATCGGTACCGGGAACAGCGGCTCCATCATCATTTCCGACAGAACCTGCTTCAGCGTGTAATCGGGCTTCAGGTGGCCGGCCCAGAAGCGCAGCTTGTTCGATTTCTTGTAGGCCGAGCTGAAGAACGGCAGGCCCTGGATGTGATCGACATGGGTGTGCGTGAAGTAGACGTCGGCATCCACCGGGCCCGCTTCGTCCAGGTGGGCGCCGAGCGGGCGGATGCCAGTGCCAGCGTCGAAAATCAGGAGACGGTCGCCGCAGCGAACCTCGAGGCAGGAGGTGTTGCCGCCATATCCGGCTGTCGCAGCGCCGGGCGTCGCGATCGATCCGCGCACGCCCCAGAACCGGACATAGAAGGTGCTGGCTGTGTCCAACGCGTCCTCCGGCGATCAACCTAAGCCAAGAGCCAGCATAGGCCTATCTTTTCATGACCCAGGTTACCGGGTTCTGCCGGCACCCAAGGTGTGACCGCCGTCACAGGTGACGTTACAAGTTGAGGCGATAGCCGCCGGGCGCGGTGATGAGGATTTCCGCCCGCGCCGGATCGCGCTCGATCTTTTGCCGCAGCCGGTAGACGTGGGTTTCCAGCGTGTGAGTGTTAACGCCGGCATTATAACCCCACACTTCGCCCAGCAAGGTTTCACGCGACACCGGCTTGTCGCCGGCGCGATAGAGAAACCGCAGGATGGCCACCTCCTTCTCGGTGAGCCGAATCTTTTTTCGCGAGCCACTTTCGACAAGCAGCTTGGCGGTGGGGTGAAACGTGAACGGGCCGATTGTAAACACGGCGTCCGTCGACGCCTCGTGGCTGCGCAGCTGGGCGTGAAGGCGCGCCAGCAGGACGCCCATCCGGAACGGCTTGGTCACGTAATCGTTGGCGCCGGCATCAAGACCGGAAATGGTCTCCGTCTCGCCGGCGGCCGCCGTCAGCATGATGATCGGCACCCGCGTGCCGCTTTCGCGCATGCGGCGGCAGACCTCGAGCCCGTCGAGATCGGGCAGTCCCACGTCCAGCAGCACGGCATCGAACCGGTCCGCCCGCACGGCGTTCAAGGCCGCCGCACCGGAGTCGACCTGTACCGTATCGAATTCGGAGGTCAACTGCTCCGCCAGCGATTGGCGCAAGGTCGCGTCGTCATCGACCAGCAAAAGGCGCTTTAAGGCCGTCATGCCCGGAGTTCTACCATGCGGCCCGCTGGCGCCAAATAGTGCCAGCCGCGGGCTGGCCTGGCCGGCGTGGCCGGACTCGAACATCGCTCGCCTCACGTTTTCGTTAGGAAGGCCCCTGCGCGCGGCGTCCAGACGGCGGGCGGCGCCGTCCTGGAACTCCTCGGCGGCTTCGGGGCTCGGCAAATGTCACCGGGAAAAACCTGCCGAGCCCGGCCGATTGGGCTATCTAACCACATGATCGGACGTGGTTAATTCTTGGCCTGGGAGTTGCAGCGACCACCCCGATGTCCAGCGTTATAGCCGCCGCCCAAGACCCGACGAATGCCGCCGCGGCAACGGTCGCGGCGCCACCCAAGGTCGACCTGACGGATCTCGCCGATCCGACCAAGGTTCCGAGCCAAAGCCTGTCGTTTCACGATCTCCTGTCGTCGATCAATCCGCTGCAGCACATTCCGATCGTTGGGACCATCTACCGGGCGATCACGGGAGACGCGCCGCCACCGCCGGCTGTACGGGTGATCGGCGGCATCCTGCTCGGCGGCCCGGTCGGCTTGGTGACGTCGGTGGCCAACGCGATCCTGGAGCAAGCGTCGGGGAAGGACCTCGGCGACCACGCCTTGGCGATGCTGGGGTTAGATCATGGGTCCACGGCGGACGAGCCTCAGTATGCCGCCGCCAAGGCGAGCGGGAACGCTGCCTCTGCCCCGACGACCGAGCCGGCCGTGGCGACGTCCGCCGCGTCGACGATGGCGGCGGCTGCGGCCGCAGACAAATCGGCCCTCGCCGGCGACGCGCCCCTCGCCCCGTTGTCCCGCGCGGTTCAAGGCGTCGCACCGCCGCCGCTTCCGCCGAGTGCGGCGGTCGCCGGCGCGCCGGCGTCCGGCCTGTTCGCCAACGGCACCAAAGCCGGGGGGAACGGGTGGACGCTCGCCGACTACCAGACCTTTGCCGGCCACGGCATGCCAGCAATGCCCTCGAACGGAGCGCCCATCCGGAACACGCCGGTGCCGTTCCAGACCACCGTGCCGTTGTCGAGCGGCGTCGCGCAGATGGCAATGACGCCGGCGGTTGCGCAGAACACGGCGAATCTCCCGATCACGACGCCGGAGCCGACGCCGAATCCCACCGACACCTGGATATCTCAGGCCATGATGCGCGGCCTGGATCGCTACCGCGACATGAAGAAGCTGCAGGACCAGGGGCCGGCGCAGGGATCGGCCAAGCAGCTCGACGGGACATTCTGAGCTAGGCCGGCGCAGCATCTCAAGACAACGGCGACGGGCCGCAATCCGCCGCGGGCTGCGGCTTACAAGCCGTCGATTTCCGCCCGTATGGGAACGCGACCCGCTTGGCGTTTGAGCGGACACCGGATAAACTTCCCAAAGTCCCCGGGTCGCAATAATACGTGAATGACCAGCGCCGTCCCCGACAGATCGCTTTGGACATGGCTCGTGCCTGAACTGCCCGCCTCTCCCGGGGGACGCCGATGATCTTCCATCTGCCTCGTGTATTGTCGCCCGAGCAAGTCTCGGCGCTCCGCGCGCAATTGAACCCGTCGACATTTGTCGATGGAATGCAGACCGGCGGCGACTATGTCCGGAACATCAAGAGCAACCGGGAGGCCCGCATAGATACCGAAGCGGTGCGGCGGCTCGACGCTACGGTCCAAACGGCCCTTGCCGCGAACAACGATTTCCAGATCGTGGCGCTTCCGCTCAGGGTGGCCCCATTCATCTTCTCGAGCTATACGCCGGGACTGTTCTATGGCGATCACACTGACAACGCCGTGATGGGCCGATCGACCGGGGAACCCCTGCGAGCTGATTTGTCCATGACGATCTTTCTGAGCGATCCTGCCGAGTATGACGGGGGTGAACTCGTGATCGACACCGACCTAACGCCTGCGGCGTACAAACTGCAGGCTGGCGATGCGGTGGTCTATCCGTGCTATAGCCTCCATCGGGTTGAACCTGTGACACGCGGCGAACGCTTGGCGGCGGTCGGTTGGATCCAGAGCCAGATTCGTTTTCCGCAGCAGCGGCAGACCCTTATCGATCTCGCTCATGTGCTCAGTTGGATGCTGACGGCGATGCCGGACGGCCGCGCGCATGAGCACCCGGAATTCCGCCGCCTTGAAAAGGTGCGCGCAAACCTCACGCGAATGTGGTCGGAAACATAAGCGGCAGGCTAGGCAGAACGGCTTCCGATCAGGCCGCGGGCCGGGCGCCGAAGATCGCCGTGCCGACCCGCACGCTGGTGGCGCCGTGCGCGACCGCGATCTCGAAGTCGCCGCTCATCCCCATGCTGAGACGGGTCAGCCCGTTCCGCCGCGCCAGCTCGTGCAAGAGGTCGAAATGGGGCGCCGGCGGTGCGTCGGCCGGCGGGATGCACATCAGGCCGACGACGGGAAGCCCGAATTGGGTCCGGCACTCGGCGATGAAGCCGTCGGCCAGCGACGGCGGTATGCCGGCCTTCTGCGGCTCTTCACCGGTATTGACCTGGACCAGGCACGCCGGTCGGCGCCCGGTCTTTTGCATCGCGGCGGCGAGGGCGGCGGCGAGTTTCGGCCGGTCCACGGTTTCGATGACATCGAACAGGCGGACGGCGTCCACGGCCTTGTTGGTCTGCAAAGGGCCAATGAGATGCAGCCGGAGGTCGGGGTATTCGGCGCGCAGCGGCGGATATTTGCGCTGGGCCTCCTGCACGCGGTTCTCCCCGAACACACGGTGGCCGGCCGCGAGCGCCGCGCGGACGCGCTCGCCCGGGTGGGTCTTGGAAACGGCGACCAGCTCGACCGTGGCCGGGTCGCGGCCGGCCGCGCGGGACGCCGCGGCGATCCGCTCGCGCACGAGCACCAGGTTGCCGGCAACCTCGGACGCTGACGTGGGCGATGCTTGGTTCAAGCGAGCCTCGAATCCGCGCTAAGAGGCGAACAGGCCTTTGGTGGGATCCGGGGTCACCCTCACCGGGTAGAAGCGGACCCGGGTGGCCGGGTCGAGGTAAGTGGCGTTTTCGCGGACCAGAAAATCCGGCACATCGCCGTAGTCGTGCCAGATCCGGATCGGCCCGAAGAAGGCGCGATGGAACCACGGCCGGTAGTTCCAATTCAGCGGCAGGACGAACGGCGACGTCCCCGTATCCTCGACCGCCTTGGCAAACCCCGCCTGGTCGTTGGCCGGCATGCGGTTGATCCGGCCGTTTTCCTCCCATTCGATCGAGGAATCGAGCTCGGCCGCGCAGGCGGCCCAGGCGTCGAACAGGGGACGCGCCTCGCGGGTGAAGAAAAGAACCCCGGTGTTGTATTCAATCATGTCGGCGTGCAGCGCCGGGTCACCATAGCGCCGCGCCCAGGGACATTCGTTGATCGAGCAGGCCACCTTGAAGCGGCGCGCGCGCTCAAAGCCGAAATCGAGCTTCCCCAGCACGACCGTATCGGCGTCCAGAAACAGCGTCTGCTCGAACGGCGACACCTCGAGCATCCGCGACTTGCGGTGCAAGGCTTGGATCGGATCGCCCGCGGCATCGAAGCGCTCGACATGGATCGGGAGGTCCGGGTGCCACTGCCGGACCGAAGCCATCGAGCGCTCGAGATAAGGGCCGACCTTGTCGCCCCACACCATGTAAAGCACGCCGCGCTCGGCCATGTCGGTCCCGTGGTGCTGTCCGTCCGCAGCGTGTCCGCCGCCGCGCTAACTTCGCCAATCAGGAGCCGTTTCGCAAAGAAAAAACGGGCAATAAAAAAGGGGCGGCCGAAGCCGCCCCTTTCTCGAGGATTGCTGATCTTCTGATTAGAAGTTCAACAGGATCGCGGTGGTGACACCGTTCGCCTTGTTGTTGTTGAAGCCGGCCGACGCACCGTTGTTCGTCGGCGCGAAAGAGTCGGAGCGGATCGTGTCGTGGAACACGTTCGCCTGGACCTGTACGCCTGGCCCAAGCTGATAACGGCCACCAGCCGAGACCGAATAGAGGTGGTCGCGACCTGCGCCGCCGCCCGCGAGAGCCGTACCGGAGCGCGATTCGCCCTGGAAGTAGGTCACGCCGACGACCGCGGGCCCGAACGTGTAGGTCAGACCGACGTCGAACGACGAGCCGTGCGCCCATGCATCGGTGGCGCCGGTGAGACCCGGGCCGCTGAGGCTGGCGCCGGCACCCGGCGCCGCCGTGCCGAGCACGGCGTAGTTCTTGGTCTTCAGGTAAGAACCGCCGACCCGGAAGCCCGCGTAGCCGACCTGCAAGCCGAAATTATAGGCCTGCGGATCGCTGAGCGTGCCCATGGAGAAAGCGCTGACCGCAGTCGGATCAGGCTTTCTCCACTTCTCCCAGCCGCCGGACGCCGCGATGTCGATCGGGCCGAAGGCGCGGGTGAAGTTCACGCCGAAGGCAATACCGCGGTTATACGTGACGCCCGATTGAAAGCGCGGCACGAGGCCCGCGCGGTCCTGGGTGAGCTCGGGGATGTAGCTGAAGCCGAGCTGGAAGCCCTCGAAACGCGGCGTGTAGTACGAGATCTTTTCCGAGTCGTTGTCGCCCATGCGCGGCAGGGTGTTCGAGAACGGGCTGTCGTTGATCTGCTGCCGGGTCGGGTTGGCGACCAGCTGACCGAGGTGGCCGTTCGAGCCCGCGACGCCGGTACCGATCGTGGCTTCCGGTGCGTGGATGCTCATCTTGTAGTTCGCGTTGTCGGTCGAGCCGATTTCGATTCGGCCGAACGCGCCTTCGACGATCGCAAACGATTCGTCGATCTGGTCGGCTTCGGTATTCGCCTCGAGCTCGACGCGCATCGCGACCGAGATACCGTTCGCCAGGGTCGTCTTGCCCTGGAACCAGATTTCCGAGTCGCTGTTGACCTGGAACTTGACCGGCCGCTGGGTCAGCGTCGCCGGGCCAGCCTGGCTGCCGCCGTTCCGGTCCTTCTGCGAGGTGTACGAGAAGAACTGGTACATATAGCCGCCGACCGTGACCTGAATCGGCGAGGACGCGGGGGCCTGGGCGACCGCGCTACCCGTCGTCGCGATCATGCCGGCCGCTACCAGCGCGCTCGTTGAAAGTAGTTGTTTCTTCATGAAAACCCTCTCCAGTTTGTTTGCGCAGCCTCGCGGCTGGATTGAGGTAGCCTTGCGGCCGGTCCCCCGCCGAATCGGCTTAGACCTCGCGTTTATTTCATGTGGTGCTTAAACAGGTCAAACGGTTTTCGGCAAAACTGTGTCGAAAATGGTAATCTGTGGCGTCCGAGCAACAGTCCGGGCATCTCGAAACCAGCTTATGTTAGAGCCGTAAATAGCTGAAATATATTGATAATATTTCTTCGCGCGGGCCAGGATGGCCGGGCGCAATATTATTACGCGCCGCTTCGGAAAGCCAATTAGGGCGTTTGGGGCCTAAGAAAGCGCCAGTCGCCAGTCTTGTACCGGTCACGAGATCAGAGCTATATTTTCGCGCAATTCGAAGCAAGGCTTCGCGTGATTGCGGCGGTAGGTAGGCTTCTGCCGGTGCAAACCGTATCTCAGGGGACGTCGATGCAGAGTGATTCGACTCGTCATTTCACGACGCAGGCGCTGCGCCTGATTGCCGGCGCGGCGATTTTTGCCGCTACCGCGTGCTCCGACAGCAGCAATGTCGAATACACGTATCCGGAGAAAACCGGCAAGACCAGCGGTGCCAGCTCCTACAGCCCGACTGGCAAGAAGAACGACAGTCTTTTCGGCCCTGACGGTCTAAATTTATTTGGCAGCGGCAAGAAGAACGAAGACGCCGGCGGCGGCATTGGCGTGAATTCGTTTCTGTGGCGCGCCTCGCTCGACTCGATCGCGTTCATGCCGCTGGCCTCGGCCGATCCGTTTGGCGGCGTGATCATCACCGACTGGTACGCGCCGCCGGAGACGCCGGACGAGCGCTTCAAGCTCAACATCTACATCATGGGCCGGCAGTTGCGCGCCGATGGCGTGAAAGCGGCGGTGTTCCGGCAGCGGCGCGACGGCGCGGGCAGCTGGATCGATTCCGCGGTGGAGACCCAGACCGCCGTCGAGCTTGAGAACGTGATCCTGACGCGGGCGCGGCAACTCCGCATGGACAGCGAGCGGCCCTAAAGGGTCGCCGCGTCGACGCGGGTCAGCGCGTCTTCAAACACCATCGACGCCACGCCGCGCCGAGCATGCGCTCCAGATAGCGCGTCATCCGCGGCCCATTGCAGAGACTCGAACCGGCCGCGCGATCGCGCAAGCCCGCGCGCAGCGCCGCCAGCCGCGGCATGTCGCGCGCGAGGGCTGCGGCTTTCGCCGCATAATCGGCGGGCGAGACGGCGATCAGGGACTGCAGCCCGACCGCCGTCAGCATCGAGGCGCTCCACCGTCCCGCCATGTTGGACCCGAGGAGCGTGATGACCGGCACGCCCATCCACAGGGCTTCGAACGTGGTCGTTGCGCCTGTGAACGGGAATGGGTCCAACGCGACGTCGACGAGGTTGTGCAGCTCGAGATGTCCGCCCCACGACCGGGCACTCTCCTCAAACTCGGCGCGAGCGGCGACATCGGGGCCGAGTGCCTGCCGCACCCGTTCGCGCAAGCCGGCGTTGGCGAACCAATTCTTGTAGGAAAAGCGCAAGCAGGCCGTCGGCACAAGGCGCAGAATCTCGGCCCATAGGGCGAGAACCTCACGGTTGAGCTTGGCAGGATTGTTGAAGCTGCCGAAGGTCACGGTCCCCGCCTGCAGCGCGGGCAAGGGACCGACCGGCGGCGCGTCTGTCGGCGGTAGCTGAACCGAAAAATTCGGCAGCCGCAGCACCCGTTCGCTGAAGCGCTCGACCGTGCGCCGCGGCGCCATGACCCGGTCGGTGATCAGGTAATCCATCGCGCCCAGGCCGCTCGTCGCCTGATCGTTGAACACGAATTGCAGGGGTGCCGGCCGCCACGCCGCGACCTGCGGCCGGTTGCGGTCGAACTGGCCCGCTGGGTACATCATCAGGTCGACGGCGTCGGTCCGGATTTGGCGGGCGACGGCGTCATCGCTAAGCCCGACGGTCGGGCGCCACAGGTCCGCCTGTTCGCGGAACCATCCGGTCATCCCGTCCTCGGCGGCGGCTTCGGCGTAGCAGATGAATTCAAACCGTGCCCGGTCGCGGTGCAGGAAAAACGGCTGCAGATTGCGCGCCACTGGATGATCGCGGAAATCGGACGACAGCCAGCCCACCCGCAGCCGGCGGTCCCGATCGCGATCGTTCGGCGGCGGCGGCAGCGGCAGGTTGGCGCGGGCCGCCGCGGCGCATCCGAAGGCGAGATGGTCGGCGAAGCGCTGGGCTTCGGCTGCGCCCGGCGCATAAAGCACGCACAACAGCAGGCCGCGGCGATAGTCGAGCTGGTCCGGCGCCAGATCCACGGCTCGGCGGTGATGCAGCATCGCCGCCTCGGGGTCGCCGAAATCGCTAAGGACCCGGCCGAGCCGGAGATGCGCCACCGCCAGGTCGGGCGCCAGAGCCACCGCCCGGCGTCCGCTGGCAATCGCCTCGTCCAGCTCTCCGCGCTGGTGGAGCAGCACGCTCAAGTCGCTCAGCGCCGACGCATCGTCCGGCCGCAATGCGAGCGCGCGGCGGAAGGCGGATTCGGCGTCCGCGGCACGTCCCAGATTCATCAGCACGGCGCCAAGCCGCGCCCAGGCTTCGGGGTGATCGGGCTTCAACTCGGCCGCGCGGCGGTACTGCTCCGCCGACGCCTCCGGCCGGCCGGTGTCGGCCAGCATGGCGCCGAGGTTGAACCGCGCCTCGGCATAATCCGGGCTGGCCGCCAGCGCGCGCTCGACCAGCTCGATCCCCGTGTCTTTATCGCCGGCGGCAAACCGGATCGCCGCCAGCAGATGCAGGGCCCGCGGGTGCCGCGGCTCGCGCGCGAGGATGTCCCGGCACAGTGCCTCCGCCTGCGGCGTCAGCCCCTGGCGGTGCAGCTCGACCGCCCGCTCGAATTCCGTCATATCGCCTCGCGACTGAAACGCCGCCAGACGGCGCGCAGGCTGCGCTCGAAATGGCGCGCCGCGCGCGGCCCGTCGCACAACGGCGAGGCGGCGACGCGCTCGCGCAATGTTGAGCGCAGCCCAGCCAGGCGGCTGCGATCGCCGGCCAGGGCGGTGGCCGTGGCCACATAGGCCGCTTGCGAGTCGGTGATCAGCTCATCAAGTCCGGCTGCTCGGAGAATCGACGCCCCCCAGCGCGCGGCCATGTGGTCGCCCGCGAGCGTCACCACCGGCACGCCCATCCACAGGGATTCGAACGTGGTCGTCGAGCCGGTGAAGGGGAAGGGGTCCAACGCGATGTCGACGTCGCGGTAGCCCTCGAGATGCGCGCCGAGCTCATCGCTCCGGCCGCGCAAGATAAGCCGTGACGCGGCGATGCCGCGCCGCTCCATCACCGCGAGCACCCGCCGCTGCAAGTCCCGGGAATCGTAGTAATTGCGGAATTTCAGCAGGAGGTCCGATTGCGGGACGCGGGCGAGGATCTCGGCCCACAGCTCGAGCACCGTCCGGTTCACCTTGATCGGGTTGTTGAAGCAGCCGAAGGTGACGCGCCCGGTCGACACGCTGGGGCCGGGCGCCACCGCGGGGGCCGCCTCGATCGGACGATGGACGTAGAAGTGGGGCAGCCGCAGCACGCGTTCGGTGAATTTTTCCGCGGACCCCGCCGGGACTAGACAGGCATCGGCGAGCAGATAATCCATCGCCGAAAGGCCGCTGGTCGCGGGATCATGGAAACTGACCTGCACCGGTGCCGGCCGCCATTCCGCGACTTGCGGCCGGTTCTGATCGAAACGGCCCGCGAGGTAGATCATCACGTCCACCTGGTCGGCGCGGATCTGCGCCGCTACGGCGCCGTCGCTCAGCCCCGTGATCGGGCGCCACACATCGGCGTGGGCGCGGAACCATGCGGTGGTGGTGTCACCGGCCGTACCTTCGGCGTAGCAAATCGCCTCGAACCGCCCGGGGTCGCGATGGGCAAAGAGGGGCTGAAGATTGCGCGCCACCGGATGATCGCGAAAGTCGGACGACAGCCAGCCCACGCGCAGACGGCGCTCCGGATCCCGCGTGTTCGCCGGCGCCGGATGACTTCGTTCGGCGCGAGCCGCCATGGCGTGGCCGAATTCGCGATGCACGGCCTGGCGCGCCGGCTCGTCGACGGCCGGGTCGTAGAGTGCGGCCAATAAGCGGTTTCGCTGCGCCAGCAGGTCGGGAGACGGGGCCGCCATCAACCGGCGATAGGCGGCCCAGGCGGCCGGGAATTCGTCCAGCAGCATGCTGAGATATGCGTGATTCATCAGCGCAAACTCGTCGGCGGGTGCCAGGTCCACCGCACGGCGGAGGGCCGGCGCGGCGCCATCGATATCGCCGGCTCCCAGGCACAGTGCTCCCAGTCCCGCATGCGCTTTCGCGAAGTCCGGGCGAAGGGCGAGCGCCTGGCGATACTGCTCCTTGGCCGCGTCGGTCTCGCCGCGGCTGCGCAAGAGACCGGCCAGGTTGACCCGCGCCTCCGTGTCATCCGGCCGCCCTTGGAGAACCGCCAGGAAGCACGCCTCGGCGTCCGCCAGCCGGCCCAGCCGCTGCAGCGTGACGCCGAGATTGTTGCGGGCCCGCCAGTCACCGGGCGCCAGCTCTAACGCGCGCCGATACGCCGCTTCGGCCGCCGTGAGGTCGCCCGCCGCCGCCAGCGCCGTCCCCAGGTTGTAGTGGCCTTCGGCATAGCGGTCGTCGAGCTCGACGGCGCGCCGGTGGCTGGCGAGGGCCGCGTCTTGCTGAACGCTGTCCGACAGCGCCTTACCGAGGTTGTTGTGAAACGCCGCGGCGTCGGGACGAATCGCGATCGCCCGCCGGATGAGCTCGACGCCAGACGCCGGGTCGCCGCGCTGGGTCACCAGCAGTCCCAGGAGATGGAGCGCGTCGGCGTTCCCCGGCTCGCGCGCCAGGACCGCGCGGTAAACCCGCTCCGCCTCGTCGAGACGGCCGGCTTTGTGAAGGGCGACGGCCGCTGGGAGTTCGCTGACCGGGTCCGCCATCAACCGATCACGGTTCGGCCGGACCGCCGCTCACGTCTCGCTCCACTGGCGCAGCAGGTTCTTGCGGACCTTGTCGAGCGTGTCGAGGGCGGGGCGGACGGCATTGGGCCCGCCGCTCTCGACCATCTGGCTGACGATCGCCAGGTCGAGAAGGATCTCGCGGAGCGTCGCATCACGGACCAGGCTTTGCAGCCATGAGATGCACGCCAGCCGCTCGCCCTTGGTGACCGGCCTCACCTCATGGAAGCTGTAGGTCGGGTACACGATCATGTGGCCCGCCGGCAGCTTGAAGGTCGACACGCCGTAGCCGCTTTTGACCACCAGCTCGCCGCCCTCGTACTCGGACGGATCGTTCATGAACAACGTGAACGAACAATCGACGCGGATCGGGTCGTCGGCATCGCCCATGATCGCGTTGTCGACGTGATCGCCGTAGAACATGCCCTGTTTATAGAGATTGAACCGCGGCGGGATGATCTTCCGCGGCGCCGCCACGGTCCGAAAGATCGGATTGCGATCGAGAGCCGCGAGGATTGTCTGCTGGATGTCGCTCATCCGGTCCGACTTGCGGTCGGTCTGCAGGTTCTTCTTGACCGCCTTGGCGCGCCCGCCCGCGGTGAGGGCACCGTCCAGGAAATCCTCCGGCGTCAGCTCCTCGCGGATCTTCTTGATCTCGGCGGCGGACAGGATGTCCGGAATGACCACCAGCATGAGAGACTCCTTTAGGCGCCGATATTACCCTCCGCCGCCGCGGCAGAGGGCAATTTTAACCGGCCGTGCGGGCCGCCCACAACCGTTCGTAGATCCCTTCCAGGCCACGGACATAGTGCGCAGTGTCGAACAGCGGCGAGGTCAGCCGGTTGGCCTCGAGGCGGCGCCGCACATCGGCGAGCCGCGCGCGGTCGTGCGCCAACACCACCGCCAGCTCCTCGTAAGCGTCGAGGCTGTCGACGACCAGCTCCGGCAGGCCCAGGACGCGCAGCATCATAGCCGCCGCCCGCCCGCCGAAGGCGTCGCCGATCTGGGTCAACAGCGGCAGCCCCATCCACAGGCCGTCCGCCGCCGTCATCGAGCCGTTATAGGTCCGCGTGTCGAGATGCAGGTCCGCGAGCTTCAGGCGCGCCAGATGGTCCGGGTGGGGCCGCCGCTTGGCAAAATGCAGGCGCTGCGGATCTATGCCCGCCGCCGTCGCCGCGCCGGCGAGGTTCGTCTCCACCGCCGGCTCGACCGCAAACAGCCAGAGGACCGCATCGGGACAGCGCCGGAGGATGTTCATCCAGCGCTGGAACACCGGTGCCTCGACCTTGTCCGGCGAGCAGAAATTGCAGAACACGAAGCGGTCCTCGGGCAGGCCTTCGGCCGCCCGCGTCGAACCGGGGCCGATCGGCATGCGCGGATAATCGTTGATGAAGAAGCTGTGCGGCAGGCGCTCGATCGGCTCGCGATAATCGCGCTCGTGCTCGGGCGGGATCACCACCGGATCGGCGATCACGCAGTCGTAGAGCCCGCCACCTAGCGGCGCCGCCGGATTGAAATACGAGCATTGGATGGGGGCGGGACGCAGCGCCACGATCTCCGGCCGCGCGAACTGGTTGTAGCCCGACAGGTCAACCAGGATGTCGACGCCGTCCGCGTAGATCGCCCGCGCCGCGTCTTCGGCCGAGAGCGGGCTCAGATCGACCACCTTATCGCAATCGCGACTCAGAATCGTCGTGCCGAGATCGTCGGGCGGCTTCACCGGATAGGCGTGCACGCGAAACCGCGAGCGGTCGTGGCGTCCGTAGAGACCCGCGGTCAGCAGCAGGATCGGATGACGGTGGAAGTCCGCCGACATATAGCCGACGGTGAGCTTCTCTTTCCGCGCGAAGTTGCGGGTGAACCCCAGGCGCTGCCGCACCGATCCTGCGGCGGCGGCGTATTGGGCGGCCATCGCCGCCTCGATTGCGCGGCGCTGGGGACGGGTGATCGCGAGCCGGAGCGCGAACCAGGGCGTGATCGCGCAGGGCTTGCCGGCCACCGCCCGATCGACCTCACGGCGCAGCCGCGGCGCCATCCGCTCGAACCGGGCCCAGTCGCACACGCCCTGGTAGGCCTGGGCCAGCAGGACTGAGGCGCGCGCATGGTCCGGCTTGATCTGGAGTGCCGCCTCGAGATGCTTGGTCGCCTCGTCGCGGCGCTTGGCGTGGAAGTAGGTGACGCCGAGCTGATAATGCGCTTCGAACAGGTTGGGATCGACGGCCAGCGCCTGTTCGAAATGAGCCACCGCCGCCGTCGCATCTCCGGCCGCGCGGAGCGCCAGGCCGATATTCACCAGCGGCTGCGCCAGGGTCGGATGTTCGATGTGCACCTTGCGCCACAGCTCGATCGCTTCGCGCTGCCGCCCGGTCTTGTTCAGCAGCACGGCGAGGCTGTTCAGCAGCGCCGGCTCGTTCGGGAACACCGGCAGCAGCCGGCTATAAAGCGGCTCGGCCTCGGCAAAGCGGCCGCTCCGCGCCAGGAAATCGGCGAGCGCGAACACCGTGCTGCCGTCGCCGGAGTCGGCCGCCAGGGCGGCGCGCAGATCGCGCTCGGCGGCAGCGAAATCGCCGTCGCGCTCGGCGATCCGCGCCGACTGGCGCAGCATTCCGACGTTTGTCGTCGTCGCGGTCATGGCGCTGCTCCGCACCAGTCCCGCCACAGGCGGCGAAACGCCGCCTCCAGCTCCCGGGTCAACCGCGGGCCGTCGCACAGCGGCGAGGCCGCCATCCGCGAGCGAAGACGCGCCCGGAAGGTCTGGAGGCGCTCGCGGTCGCCGGCGAGGCGCACGGCGATGTCGGCATAGGCGGAGGTGGACTCGGCGACCAGCTCCGGCAACCCGACGCGGTTCAAGATGCTGACGCCGACGCGGCTGTGGTGCGTCGTGCCGGCGAGGGCGACCACCGGGACGCCCATCCACAGCGCCTCGCAGGTCGTGGTCGTGCCATTGTAGGGGAACGGATCGACGGCGATGTCGATGCGATGATACGCGGCGAGATGGCCGCGCCAGCCATCGATGAAATCGACGAGGTCAAACCGGCTCCGGGGCACGCCACGCCGCTCGAGGCCGCTTATGTAGTCCCGGCGCACGGCCGGATAATTGAACCCCCGGTGCTTCAGCACCAGCCGCGACCCGGGGACGAGCGCCAGGATCTCGGCCCACAGGTCGAGGACCTTCTCGCGGATCTTCGCCGCATGATTGAAGCTGCCGAACGTCACGTGGCCGTTGACGGCGGCGGGCAGCGGGCCGATCTCGGGGGCCTCGTGGATCGGGCGATAGCAATTAAAGCCGCCGGGCAGGCGCAGGAGCTTTTCGCTGAACTGGCTCTCCGTCTGCCCGGGCGGATCGGCCAGCGAGTCGGTGATGCGCCAGTCGATCTCGCGGACACCGGTGGTCGCCGCGGAGCCGATCCAGGTCACCTGGATGGGGGCGGGCTTATGCGCGAACACGGGAAGCCGGGAGCCGACGGTATGGCCGGCGAGATCGACCAGGATGTCGATCTTATCGGCGCGGATCGCCGCGGCGAGTTCGGCGTCGCCGAGGCCGACGGTGTCGCGCCAATGGTCGGAGTGCGGCTCGGCAACAAGCTTCCGGAAGCGCTCCGTCACGTCATCCGGCGCCTTCACCTCGGCATAGCAAAACACTTCGATGGCACTCGAGTCGTGCGCCGCCAGGACCGGCTCGACGAAATTGGCCACCGCGTGCTCGCAGAAATCCTGCGACACGTAGCCGATCCGAAGCGGCCGGTCCGGCTCTTTCGAATTGGCGTGCGGCACCGGGGCCGCGGCCTTCAACCCCGCCGCCCAGGCGCTGGCTTCGCGAAGCGGCGCCAACGGATCGTCCTCGGCGTAGAGGAGTCCGAGGAGGCCGCAATTCGCCGCCGTCGCATACGCCGGATCGAGCTCGCGCCCCTTGGCGAAATGCGACAGCGCGGTCTGCACGTGGCCAATGCCCATGAGGCCGGAGCCGAAATTCACCTGCAGTCGGGCGTCCTGCGGCGCCAGGTTGACGGCCCGCTCGTAGGCCTGCAGCGAGCCTTCGATCTCGCCGAGATCGTCCAGCACGTTGGCGAAGTTGTTCCACAGCTCGGCCGTGTCGCGCGCGTCCGGCCCGGCTTGCGACAGCGCCCGCTCGAAACAGGCACGTGCCTCGGCGTTCCGGCGCTGGTTCTGGAGCAGGACGCCGAGGTTGTTCCACGGCTTCAGGTAAAACGGATTGGCCTCGATCGAGCGCCGCCAGGCGGCTTCGGCGGCGCGGGCCTCGCCGCGCCGCTCATGGGCGACGCCGATGTTGTAATGCGCCTCGGCGAAATTCGGATCGAGCGCCACCGCGCGTTTGAGGTTCACGAGAGCGTCGTCGAACTGGCCGAGCCGGAGCTGCGCCGTGCCGAGGTAGCCGAGGACCTCGGCGGAATTGGGGGCGAGCTTCGCGGCGTGTTGAAACGCCGTCAGCGCCGGACGCGGCGCGTTCAGCTGCAGATGGGTGATGCCGAGATTCACCCACGCTTCGACGTATTTGGGATTGAGCGTCGACGCTTTGCCGAAATCTGCCTGGGCCGCCGCGAAGTCGCCGGCCGCGCGATGGGCCAGGCCCCGGCTGTGGTGAAAATCCGGCACCGACGGTGCCCGCCCGATGGCCCGGCCGATGGCGGCAATCGCATCGGCGTGCCGGCCTTGCTGGTGCGCCACCAGGCCGGAGAGATGGAGGGCGTCGGCATGCTGGGGGTCCTGCGCCAGGACCTCGGCATAGGCCGCGGCCGCCTCGTCCAGCTTGCCGGCCCGGTGCAGCTTGACGGCCTCGCGAAGCCGGGCGGCGGTCGGCGCCGTGCTATGGGGAGTGGCCATTCGCCGCACTCTTCGGCGGCCCGGCGGAGCCTGTCAAGGATCGCGGCGGCGACACCGGCGGCCAAAAAAGCTTTATAGTTCCGGCCATGGCGATAAGCCCTGCCGAATTCGCGTTCCTGCGCGCCGCCCATTCGAATGGGTGCCTGGCCCAGGGCGGGCATCTTCTCGAATTCGGTGCGGCGAACGTGACCAATCTGAACGTCATCGGGGCGCTCGAAGCCTTATCCTTGGCCGATGCCCGCATCAGCGGCTTGGTGAAGGAGGCGCGGGCCGTGGAAGCGGAGCGCGCGCCCGGCCACCAGTTCGCCCTCGCCCGGATGATCTACAAGGCGGTCTTCAATTACCGATCCTACACGGCCGTCGATCTCGGCGACGAGGAGCATCTCGCGGAGCGCGTCCGGCAGGATCTGAACCAGCCGTTCGACCTCGGCCGGCGCTTCGACCTGTGCATCAACAACGGCACGTCCGAGCACATCTTCAACCAGGCGAATTTCTACAAGGCGGTCCACGACCATACAAGCACCGGCGGCATCATGGTGCACTGGACGCCGGGGATCGGCTGGCTCGACCATGGCCTGTTCAACGTCCAGCCAGGGTTCTTCGCCGACCTGGCGCGCGCCAACGGCTACGAGATCCCCTTCGGCTGTCTTGCGACCGCCGAAAGCCTGTACCCGCTGACCAACCAGATCGACGACGCGACGCTCGGCCGCTATCCCGATCTCAGGAACGCGTTGATCTGCGTCGTCCTGCGCAAGACGGAGGACGCACCGTTCCGGATCCCGATGCAGGGCATGTATGCGCGGCTGCGCTCAGCCGTCGCGGTGCCGGGCTGAACTCGGGGCCGGTACCATGAAATTGCACATCGGGGCCCGCGAGCGAGCCGAGGGATGGACTTCGTTCGATATCAGCCCGGGCCCGGGCGTCGACGTGGTTGGCAACTGCAAGGATCTGTCGGCCTTCGCCGCCGACTCGATCGAGACGATCTATGCGAGCCATGTTCTCGAGCACCTGCGCTGGCGCGACGAGCTTCCAGCGGCGCTGACGGAGTGGCGCCGGGTGCTGGTGCCGGGCGGCACCGTCATGATCAGCGTCCCCGACATCGAGCGGCTCTGCCAGCTGTTCGTCCATCCCGAGCTCACCTCGGACGACCGCTTCATGGTCATGAAGATGATGTTCGGCGCCCAGGAGGACCCGCATGACATCCATTATGTCGGGTTGAACTTCGATTTCCTCGGCACGTTCCTGTGGGAGGCGGGCTTCATCGCGATCCGCCGGGTCCCCGACCTCAAGCTGTTCGACGACACCAGCCGGGTGGAGCTTCGCGGGGTGCCGATCAGCCTCAATGTCATCGCGGAGAAGCCGCGTTGACGTCGCCGCCCCCGGGCGGGCTGTCGGACGATCTCCGCCTGGCGCTGCACTCCTATCAGCAGGGCGACGTGGCCCGGGCCGGCGCCGCGTGTGAGCGGGTGCTGGCGACCGCGCCCGCCGACGTGCTTGCGCTGCAGATCCTGAGCCTGGTGCGGTTCGCCGAACGGCGGACGCCGGAGGCGATCCGGCTGGCCGAGCGGGCGGTCGCCGCCAATCCCGACGATCCCGACAGCTGGAACAATCTCGGGCTCATCCTGGCGCATCTCAGGCGGCACGCGGAGGCGCTCGAGCGCTACGACCGTGCGATCGCGATCGCGCCCCATCATGCGGCGGCGCTGCTGAACCGCGGCAACGCGCTGTGGGAGCTGGGCCGGCTCCACGACGCGGTGATCTCCTATGATCGGGCGCTGGCGGTCCAGCCGGATTATGTCGAGGCGCACTATAACCGTGCCAATGTGGCGGCCCTGTTCGGGCATTTCAGCGAGGCGCTCGCCGGCTACGAGAAGGTGCTGGCGCTCCGGCCCGATACGCCCGCGGCCCTGTTCGGCCGCGGCACCGCACGCGCCGAGCTCAAGCGCCACGACGAGGCGCTCAGTGATTTCGGCCGTCTGCTGGCGGTAGACCCCGATCATCCCTACGCGCGTGGCACGGCGCTCCGGCGCGCGCAGGAGGCGTGCGACTGGCGACCCTCCTGGCCGAGGCCGTCCGACATCGAGGCCGACGTGCGCGCCGGCAAACCGACGGTCGCCTCGTTCGCATTTCTCGGCATGTCGGCGTCGCCGGAGGCGCATCTCGCCTGTGCCAGGACCTGGATGCGCCGGTACCCGCCGCCGGCGACGGCACTGTGGCGGGG
>DASWFO010000004.1:0-32422 GCA_036394195.1 Alphaproteobacteria bacterium
TCACCGACACCTCCCGCGTCCCGGCTCTTCGCGGCCGAGCTCCGACTGGAGCTTAGCAGATCAGGTCGCGCGACGGTCAGTCCCCGCCGAACCAGCCGCGAATCCCGATGCCGCCGACCTCGAGAACCAGCACGGCGTTGAGCAACAGAACGACCACCATCCCGATGACCGCCGCGGCATTGGTGAACGGTCCGTTGGCGAACGGGCCCATGAGGTCGGCACGCCGCGTGAACATGAACAGCACGATCATGGGCAGCGGCAGCACGATGCTGAGGACGACCTGGCTGAGCACCAGCGCCTGCGTCGCGTTGACCCCAAGCGCCACGACAATGAAGGCCGGGACCATCGTCACCAGCCGTCGGACCCAGATTGGAATCCGGAAGCCGACGAAGCCCTGCATGATCACCTGGCCGGCCATGGTGCCCACCGTCGAGCTCGATACGCCCGAGGCCAGGAGCGAGATCAGAAACACGCCGGCGGCGGCGACGCCGAACAGCGGGGCCAGGGTGTGATAGGCGGCTTCGATCTCCGACACCTCGCTATGGCCGGAGTGAAAGGCGCTCGACGCCATCATCAACATCGCCATGTTGACCAGGCCGGCAAGGGCGAGCGCGACGATGACTTCCGTGTTCGAGATCCGGACCAGCTCGCGCTTGCCGCGTTCATCGAGCCCGGGAGTGCGCGCCTGGGTCAGGGCCGAATGCAGGTAGACCGCGTGCGGCATGACCGTGGCGCCGATGATGCCGACCGCGAGCACCAGCGCTCCGCTGTCCGGAATTCGCGGCACGACGGCGTGCAGGGCGGCGGCACGCCAGTCGATGGGTTCGATGAACAGCTCGACCAGATAACAGAGGGCGATGACGGCGACCAGATTGCCGATGATCAGCTCGACCGGCCGGAAGCCGTATCGCTCGAACATCAAGATCCCGCAGACCAGGATTCCGGTCGCGATCATCCCGACCAGAAGCGGCAGATGGAAGAGCAGCGACAGACCCAGGGCACCGCCCAGGAATTCGGCCAAATCGGTCGCCATGGCCGAAATCTCGCTGATGATCCACATCGCCCAGACCACCGGCCGCGGAAACTGCTCGCGGCACATCTCGGCGAGGTTCAGCCCGGTGACGATCCCGAGCTTCGCCGACAGCGCCTGAAACAACATCGCAATGAAATTGGCGACGACGATGACCCAGAGCAGGTCGTATCCATACTTGGCGCCGGCCTGGATATTGGTCGCGAAGTTCCCCGGGTCCATATAAGCGATCGACGCGACGACCGCGGGACCGGCGAAGGCGAGGTACGAGCGCCAGCCGCGACGCTCTCCCGAGAGCACGGCGCGCGCCACCGCCGCCGTCCGCTCCGACAGCGAGCCCTGGCCGGGGATCGACACCGGCTTGGGGTCCTTCACGCCCCGCCTCGTCACATCGTGCATCGTGATCTCAGGGGATCGGTTTTCGCTGCAGCCTGCCTCGAAACGCACGGGCGATCGTATGGTATTTTGCCGCGCCCGACCAGGACACGGAGCAATGAGCGGCAAACCGACACGCGGAAAACCTCAGCCTTCACGCGGACCCGCGTCTGCGGCGCATGCCGACCTCGATCTCCTGCAGCGGCAGGGGCGCGGGATCGGCAAATTGCTGCGGCTTGGCCACCGCGCCTATTGCGTCGCGATGCAGCGGGAGCTGGTGGGGCACAACTTCACGCTCAGCGAATGGCGCCACCTGCGCACGCTCTACGACGAAGACGGGCTGACCCCGGTCGAAATCTCGCAGCGCATCGGCATCGAACGGGCGTCGTCGACGGCCGTGTTGCAGAGCCTGGAGCGGCGGCAATTGATCCGGCGCGTGCGCAGCCGGAAGGACCGCCGCAACCTGCATGTATTCCTGACGCCGACCGGCGAAAAGCTGCGCGGCACGCTCCTGCCCTGCGCCGTCGCGGTCAACGGCGCCGCCCGCAACGGACTGTCGAACGACGACGTATTTACGTTCTTCCGCCTGATCCGGACGATGATCGCGAACCTGGAGCGGCCGGCGGGCCGGCGCGGCCCGATGGACTGACGCCGGCCGCCCGCGGCTGGACTTCGGCCGCTATTCCGCCGCGACGGCCTTGCCTTCGCCGAGCCACGGCCGGTCCGCGAGCCGCGCGGTATTGAGGCGGTGAATCGCGAAACACACGATCGCGCCGCCGACGAACGGAAGGGCGGACCACATATACAGCTGTTCGACCGGAAGCGTTGCGAACGACGCGCCGACCAATGGCCCGACGATCGAGCCGATCCGCCCGAGGCCGAGCTCCCATCCCGAGCCGTTGGCACGCAGCGACGTCGGATAGACCAGGGCGCCGGCGACGTTGATGCCGGACTGGATCCCGAGCACCAGGAACCCGGCAAAGAAGGTGGTGACCAGCAAGGCCGTCGACGACACCAGCCCCGCATGCCCGATATAGCCGACGACGGGAACGGCCAGGACGAACAGGATCGAAATCGCCAGGAAGCGCTTGCGCTCCAGCCACCGGCACATCAAGAGCGCGCCGACCGTGCCGCCGACCTGCAGCACGGCCCCCGCTTGCGCGGCGGTCGCCGGCGGCAGATGGGCCGCCGTCAACAGGGTCGGCGTCCAGCTGAGAAGGAAGAAGTAACCCATCAGGTTCAGGGCAAACAGGAGCCAGAGCAGCGGCGTGATCAGGGTCAGGCCGTCGCGGAACAGATACGCCGGGTTGAAGCCCGAGTATTGCTGCTGCTCGTCCTCGAGCACGAAGCGCGCGTTGGGCGGGACAACGAGGCCGGGGCGAATGTCGGCCAGCAGCTTCTCCATCTTGCCGCGCAGGCTTTCACGGAGCGCCATGTACTTGACCGATTCGGGCAGGCCGAACAGAGCCGCAAGGCCGATGACGATCGGCGCGATGCCGCCGACCTGGAACAGCAGCGGCCAGCCGTGGTCCGGCACAAGCTTTGCGGCGATGAAGCCCGGAATGGCGCCGCCCAGCGGCACGCAGCCGACCGCGATGATGGCGAGCGTCGCCCGCAGGTGACGCGGCGCCGATTCGGCGTTGATCGCGACCACGTTCGGGATCACGCCGCCGATGCCGATGCCGGCAAGGAGCCTCAGCCAGAACATCTGCTCGAGGTTGGTCGCATAGGCGGCGGCCAAGGTGAAAACGCCGAACCAGATATTGGCGCCGACGAGGGCCGCCTTGCGGCCGTAGCGGTCACCGACGAATCCGAAGATGGCCGATCCGATGAGGATGCCGACCAGGCTCGAGCTGAACACGGGGCCCAGGTCGCGCATGGTGACGCCCCAGGACTTCACGAGGTACGGCGCGGCAAAGGCGATGGCACCGATGTCGTAGCCATCGATCAGGACGATGAAGAACGACCAGATGAGGATCTTCATCTGGAAAGAGCTCAAGCCCCGCTCATCGAGCAGGCGCGAGACTTGCACCACCGGTTGATCGACCATTGTTTCCTCCCAGGCTTTCGGCCGTTATGGGCCCGCCCCAATCCGTTGCCGTGCAGGTTTACACAACGACATGCGGCCGGGCAATCAGCCCGTTTTCAGGACCGGCAGCACCAGATGCGAAGCGTGCTCCGCGTCATGATGGATGGTGTCGGTGCCGATCTTGTCCGGCCGGTAGACATGGCCGAACAGACCGTCGGTCACCGGCGAGTCAGCGCAGCTGACCTCGACCCGGATCCGGCTGCCCTGCTTGAAAATATGGGCGATCGGCTGCAGCGCGATCTCGATCTTGTAGATCTTGCCCGGCTGCAGCGGCGTCGATGCCGCATGGGTGTAATAGGGGCTGTGGTTCGTGTTCCGGCGTGGATCGCGCTCCATGTGCGAGGCGCGCAGCCAGCCTTTGGTCACGATGGCATAGCGCGGCTGCAGGCCTTTGCCGCGTTCGTCGGAGCCTTGCGCGAACTGCTCGGATAGCTTGACGATAAAATCCATGTCGGTCCGCGTGGAGGATGCGTGGAGCACAACCTTGGCGTGACCGGCGATCTCCATGTCCGCCGGCAAGGGCGCGCCGGTGAAGGTCAGCACGGCGCGCGCCGGATCCGGGCCTTGCGGTCCCAGCGGCACGTTGCCCAAGACCCATTTCGGATTGGGATAGGAGTAGGAGACGCTGCCACCGCCGGCCGGCGCCGCGCCGTCCAGGGCGCCGTCGTTCACGGACGCGACCGACCCGCTCGGCCCCTTGGCGAAATAGAGCGGCCTGTACGTCACGCCAGGCGGCGGCCAGGTCTCGAACGCGCGGACGATGTTCGTGTTGCGGATCGCGTATTCGACGTTCGGCCGGGTCGCATAGCTCGTCTTGGCCCCTTTCAAATACATATCGTAGAACGGTAGCAGATATTTCTTGTGGAACTCGACGTCGGCGAAATCGATGGCCGAGGAGAACGCCGTCGCCGTGCCGGTGATGGCGAGCTTCTTCGGCGCGTTCAGCATTTGATAGCCGCGGATGTTGCCATCGAGATGCAGGTCCTGCTTGGCCCACACGCCGATCGAGAACACTGGCACCTTGATCTTGTCGATCTGCTCGATCGCGGCACGCTCCTTCCAATAGTGGTCGTAGAGCGGATGCCGCTGCACCTCGAGCATCATGTCGTCGGGCACCTGGCGCGGGTGCTGGCCGTTGGCCGGGTAGAGATTGGCCACGCGCAGGCTCGCATTGAACCAGTAGTACAGAAAATTGCCCTCGATCCCGCCGGGATAGCCCATGAACCGATAGGGATCGTTCAGGCCGTCATAGAGGCCGAGGCAGGCGAGGTGCGGCGGGTTCTGAATCCCCATGAACCATTGCGACATGGCGAAATAGGACTGACCGATCCCGCCCACCTTGCCGTTGCTCCACGGGCGGGTGCCGATCCATTCGATGACGTCGTACAGGTCCTGCTGCTCGTTCCGCCCCAGGAACTCGTAGTTGCCCTGGGAGAAGCCGGTGCCGCGCACGTCCGCCTGCACATAGGCATAGCCCTGGTCCACGTACCATTCGATCGGTCCGGTCTCGCGCCACAGGAACATCGGCTGCGCCGGCAGCTCATTGTTGTCATAGCGATAGGGGGACGGGGCAAACAGGGCCGGAAACGGCCCGGCGCCGTCGGGACGATAGATGCGGACGGCGATCTTCACGCCGTCCCGGACCGTGATCTGGACGTCCTTCTCGTGAATCATGCTCCTCCCTTCGCGGCCGTTGGTTCGGCCGGCTTGTCGGCAGCGCCACTCCTTAAATGAACATGTTCAGTTCGCGGCCGTCAACGACGGCCTGGGTGCACGGGGCCCCCGAGTCCTCTATCCTCGCCCGATGCCGTCGTTCACCACCGACGACTCTCCGGCGGGACATGCCGACCCGGCCACGAAGGACCGGCAATTCGTGACCGCGCTGGCGCGCGGCCTCGAGGTTCTGCGCGTGTTCACGCCGCAGGACGGCCTGCTCGGCAACCAGGAGATCGCGGCGCGCACCGGCCTGCCGAAGCCGACGGTGTCGCGGCTGACCCGCACGCTGACCAAGCTCGGCTACCTTGCGTATTCCGAGCGGCTCGGGAAATACCGGCTGGGTACCGGCACGCTGGCGCTCGGCTATTCGGTGCTGGCGAACATGGGCGTGCGTCAAGTCGCGCGGCCATTCATGCAGGAGCTGGCGGAGTATGCCGGCGCCTCGGTGTCGCTCGGCGGACGCGATCGCCTCGACATGATCTATCTCGAGCACTGCCGGCCGGCGACCGCGGTGACGCTGCGGCTCGACCTCGGATCGCGAATCCCGATCGCCACCACGGCGATGGGCCGCGCCCTGCTGGCCGCACTCCCCGCGGGCGAACGGCAATATCTGGTCGACCATATCGCGAGGCACGATCCGGCACAGTGGCCGACGATCCGCGGCGGCATCGAGCAGGCCGTCGAGGATCTCAGGACGCGCGGCTTCACGACCTCGGTCGGCGACTGGCAGTCGGACGTCCACGCGGTCGGCGTGCCGATGACGCCGCCGGACGGGTCCAGCATCCTCGCGTTCAATTGCGGCGGCCCGTCCTTCCTGTTCGAGCGCAAGAAGCTGCTGAACGACCTCGGCCCGCGGCTGGTCAATCTCGCCCGCAACGTCGAAGCCGCCCTGATGCGCGGCTGAGTGCCGGGCTCAGGCCCCGCCGCCCACCTCGCCGCTGATCACCGCACCGAACAGCTCCCACCGCTCGCCGGTGAAGCGCGCCATCTGCATCTGCTCGATTGGGAAGAAGTCGTGCGGCCCGGTGTTGACCCTGATGCCCGGAAGCAGGACGCCGATCTCGAGGTTCTTCAGGTTGGCCGCCTGCTTCATCACGTTCTCGCGGGTCACGGTGTCGCCGCATTGTTTCAGCACCTGCTCCAGGGTCTGCGCCGCCGCGTAGCCGTAGACGGTGTAGGTGCTGGTCTTGTCGCCGTCGGGGTAATATTTGTCGATGAACGCCGACCACGTCTTCATCGCCGGGTCGTTGGTCCAGGTCGGGTCGCTGCCGTCCTTGTGGTAGAAGGTCGTGATCACGCCTTTCGAGTTCTCGAGACCGGCGGGCTTCAGCACCCCGCCCAGAGAATTCCCGACGTTGTTGACGATGTTGAGCGCCGGCTTCCAGCCGATCTCGCCGACCTTGCGGATCGCTTGCGCTGCGAATTTCGGCGTCGCCACGTTGATGAAGATGTCGGCTCCCGACGCCCTCAGGTTCACGACCTGGGAATCGACCGTCGGATCGCCGGTCTCGTAGGGCGCTTCGGCGACGACCATGGTCGCCTTGGCTCCCAGTCCGTCCTTCAGACCCTTCAGCAGGTCCTTGCCGTAATCGTCGTTCTGATACAGCACGGCGATCTTCCCGTTCGGATGATTCTGCAGGATGTATTTGGCGTAGATGCGGCCCTCGCTCTGGTAATTCGGCTGCCAGCCCATGGTCCACGGGAAATGCTCGGGATCGCCCCATTTCGTGGCCCCGGTGGCGACGAAGATCTGCGGCACCTTCTTGGCGTTCATGTATTTCTGGATCGCCGTGTTCGACGGCGTGCCGAGGCTCTGGAAGATCAGCAGCACCTCGTCGCTTTCGACGAGCTTGCGCGCCTGCTCCACCGCCTTGGGCGGCGAATAGCCGTCGTCGTAGGAGATAAAATTGATCTTGCGGCCGTTGATGCCGCCCTTGTCGTTCAGCATGGCGAAATACGCGGCCTCGGTCTTGCCGATGGCGCCATAAGCCGACGCGGGGCCGCTATACGGCATGATGCTGCCGATCTTGATCTCGCGATCGCTGGCGCCGGGGTCGTATTTCGTCTGGGCCGCGGCGGGCATCGACAGCGCCGCGAGACCGGCGGCGGCGGTCAGGCAGAACTCGCGTCGGCGGATGGTCATGGTATCCTCCCTTCGGTAACGGTTGGCGCGTGGGTGCGGCGGACGACGCGGCTCCACAGGAGCCGGGCGAAGCCGGCCGCACCCGATGGCATGAGATAGATGACGAGCAGCAGGATCAGGCCGTAGACCGCGCCGGCGAGGCCTTTGGAGACCTGCTCGGCGATGTTCGGCACGAACAAGATGAACAATCCGCCGACGACCGAGCCGGCGATCGAGCCGACGCCGCCGACCACGAGCCCGACCAGGAGCGAGACGGACAGCAAAAAGGTGAAGCTGTCCGGGGCCACGAACTGCACGGCGATGGCGCCGAGAGCGCCGGCGATTCCGGTGTAGAGCGCGCTGACGCCGAAGGTCAGCGACTTATACAGCGCCGTGTTGATGCCCATGAGCCGGGCCGCGACCGGATGCTCGCGGATCGCCAGCATCGCCCGCCCCGTCCGGCCACGCACCAGATTGCGCGCACCGGCGAACAGCACCAAGAGGACGGCGAGCGTGAAATAGTACAGCCACTGGTCGGCGTTGAGGGGCAGGCCGGGCGGCGGATCGGGTTTCAGGATCACGATCCCCTGAACGCCGCCGGTGAAGGGCTCCAGCGGCGACGACTTGAGGATCTGCGGCGTCGCCAGGGCCAACGCGAACGTCGCCAGGGCGAGGTAGATTCCCTCGAGACGAAGCGCCGGCAGGCCGAACAGGAAGCCGAACCCGAAACACGCAAGGCCCGCGACCGGCAGCGTCCAATAGTACGCGACGTCCCAGCGGTCCATCAGGATCGCGGCGGTGTAGGCGCCGATGGCGTAGAACGCGCTGTGCCCGAGCGAGAACTGGCCGTTGAACCCGGTCAACAGATTGAGGCCGAGGATGGCGATGCTGTAGATCATCACCAGGGTGAGCTGGAACACGACGAAGTTCTTCAGCAGCAGCGGCAGGACAAGCGCCACCACGAGCACCGCGCCAAGCGCCAGCGGACCGGGGGCGGGGCGTGCGCCTGGTGTCATCATCTACACCCGGCTGACCACCGGCCGGCCGAACAGGCCGCTTGGCCGGACCATCAGCACGCCGACGATCAGCACCAGCGCGATGGTCAATTTGAGCTCGCGGCCGATGAACGGAATGAACGTCCCCGCGAGGTTCTCGATGACGCCGACGGCGAAGCCGCCGGCTACGGCCCCGCCCGGGCTCGTCAGCCCGCCGACCACAGCACCGGCGAAGCCGTACAGCAGGATGCCCAACATCATGTTGGGCTCGAGGAAGACGACCGGCGCGATCATCATGCCGGCGACGGCCCCGATCGCCGCCGCCATGCCCCAGCCCAGCGCCATCATCCAGCCGACCCGGATCCCGACCAGCCGGGCCGAGACCGGATGTGCCGCCGCCGCGCGCATCGCCAGCCCGACGCGCGTGTAGCGAAAGAAGGCGTACAGCAGCGCCAGCAGCAGCACCGTGAGCCCGATCATGCCCGCATCGTGGGTGCTGATCAGGCCGCTGCCCAGCAGCGGCCGGGAGCCGAAGGGGCTGGGGAACGTCTTCAGGTTGAAGTCCCAGATGAACCCGGCGAGGCTGTTCAGGATGGCGAACAGCGCGATGAACGCCACCAGGTGCGACAGCGGCGGCGCGCGATGGAGCGGCTTGAACAGGACGCGCTCGATCGCGATGCCGCCGAGGAACGCGGCCACGGCGGCGCCGAGAAACGCGAGCCAGAAGGGTACGCCCCACTGCAGCAGCTGCCAGGCGATGAAGGTCGAGAACGTCGCCATTTCGCCCTGCGCGAAATTGAAATTGCCGATCGCCTGATAGATCATGACCACCGCAAGCGCCATGCACGCATAGATTCCGCCGGTGGCAAGCCCGGCGAGGATCTGGTGGAGAAGCAGTTCCATGGCGCGCCCGTCAGTAGCCGAGGTACGAGCGGCGCACCGTCTCGTCGTCGCGGATCTTGCGCGACGGTGCGGCGACCACGATGCGACCGGTCTCCAGCAGGTAGGCATGCTGCGCCAGGTCGAGGGCGAGTGTCACATTCTGTTCGACCAGCAGGATCGCCACGCCGGTCTCCTGGTTGATGCGCCGCAGCGTCTCGAACAACTCCTCGACCAGCATCGGTGCCAGACCGAAGGAGGGCTCATCGAGCAACAGCAGCTTCGGGCGCAGCATGAGGGCCCGTCCGACCGCCAGCATCTGCTGCTCCCCGCCGGAGAGAGTGCCGGCCTGCTGCAGGCGGCGCTCGTACAGCTGCGGAAACATGTCATAGACGCGGTCGATATCGCTCGCGATGTCCGGTCCGTCGCGGCGCGTGATGGCCCCCAGCCGGAGATTTTCGTCGACCATCAGATCAGTGAACGTGCCGCGGCCCTCCGGCACATGCGCGATGCCGAGCCGGACGATGTCCTCGGTGGCAAGGCCGCGCAACGAGCGGCCCTCGAACTCGACCTCGCCCGCAATCCTGATCATCCCGCACAGTGCCCGGAGCGTCGTGGTCTTGCCGGCGCCGTTGGCGCCCAGCAGAACGGTGATGGCACCGGCATCCAGGCCGAAGTCGATGCCGTGGAGCGCCTGGGTCTCGCCGTAGAATGCGCGCAAGTCGCGGACCGCCAGAAGCATCAGGTCCTCCGGCGCGTCGTGCCGAGATAGGCGCGGATCACGGCCGGATCCCTCTGCACCTCCTCCGGCGTGCCTTCGGCGATCTTCCGCCCGAAATCGAGCGCCACCACGACGTCCGACACCGACATCACCAGGCTCATATGGTGCTCGACCAGGAGCACGGTGACGCCGCGCTCGTCGCGGATGCGTCGGATCAAACCGCCGAGGGCCGCCACCTCGGCGTGATTGAGGCCGCCCGCCGGCTCATCCAGGAGCAGCAGCTTGGGCCGGGTGGCCAACGCACGCGCCAGCTCCACGCGCTTCTGCGTGCCGAACGGCAGGTCCGCGACCGGGCGATCGGCCACCGTGTCGAGACCGAGCGACGCCAGGAGTTCGCGGACGGCGTCATCGAGCAGAGCTTCCTCGCGGCGGACCCAGCGCAGGCGCAAGGCGTCGCTCAGGATGTCGCTGCGGCTCCGCGTGTGGCCGCCGATGCGGACATTGTCGCGGACCGACAGGTTGCGGAACAGCGCCAGGTTCTGAAACGTGCGCCCGATGCCGAGCCCGGCGATGCGGTGCGCCGGCACATTCAGGATCGTGCGGTCCTCGAACAGGATGTCGCCCTGATAGGGCGAGTAGACGCGGCTGAGACAATTGAACAGCGTCGTCTTGCCGGCGCCGTTCGGCCCGACGAGTCCCAGAATGCGCCCGGGCTGAAGATCGAAGGACACGCCGCCGAGCGCCACGATGCCGCCGAAGCGCACGGCCACGTCGCGCACGGCGAGCAACGGCGCGACCGCGCTCCGCTCCAGCGGGCATCGTTCGGACGACGAGCGTATGGCGGCGACCGCCGTCATCGCCGAGCGGGGCTCTTCACGCGCGCGTCCTCCCTTGTCTCAAAGCCGCGGGTGAATCTATTTGAAGCGGACCCTGCCGAATGCGTATGCTGCCTGTCAAGAATGCAAAATACAATTTCGCTGTGCGAAACGCCTGGCCTGTATGAAACGCATCAATCCCAGCGTCGAGCTGCGCGATGAGGACGGCATCGCCGTCATTCTCGTCGACAACCCGCCGGTCAACGCGCTGAAGCACGAAGTCCGCGCCGGCCTCGGCGAGGGCCTGCGCCTGGCCCGCGACAGCGGCGCCAAGGCGGCCGTCGTCGCCTGCGCCGGGCGGACATTTCTCGCCGGAGCCGACATCACCGAATTCGGCAAACCGTCGCAGCCGCCCTCGCTCCTCGATGTGCTCGACGACATCGAGGCGATGCCGATCCCGACCGTGGCCGCCCTCCATGGCACGCCGCTCGGGGGCGGCTTCGAGCTGGCGCTGACCTGCCATTTTCGGGTCGCCGCCCCGGGCACGCGGGTCGGCCTTCCGGAGATCAAGCTCGGGCTCATTCCCGGTGCGGGCGGGACGCAGCGCCTGCCGCGGCTGGTCGGCCCGGACAAGGCGCTGCGGATGATCCTCAGCGGCGAGCCGATTCCGGCGGCGGAAGCCCTGGCCGACGGCATTCTCGACGAGATCGTCGATGGCGACTTGCTCCCGGGCGCGATCGCCTTTGCCCGCCGCGTCGTTGCCGAGCAGCGGCCGCTGCGGCTGGTCCGCGACCGGGGCGACAAGCTCGCGGCGGTCGATCCGAAAGACTTTCTCAACCGAGCCGAGGCGCTGATCAAACGTTCGCGCGGCCAGCTCGCCCCGGCCGCCGCCGTGCAGGCGGTCCACGACTCGCTCACCCAGCCGTTCGACGAGGGCATGCGGCGCGAGCTGGCGACGTTCCGGCAATTGCTCGGCGGCGATCAATCGAAGGCGCAGCGCCATATCTTTTTTTCCGAACGCGAGGCGGCCAAGGTTCCGGACCTGCCAGCCTCGGTCACGCCGCGCGAGGTGCGACGCGCCGTCGTGATCGGCGCCGGCACGATGGGCGGCGGCATCGCGATGTGCTTCGCCAATAGCGGCATTCCGGTGACCGTGGTCGAGACCGCCGCCGACGCGCTGCAGAGCGGCCTCGACCGCGTGGCGGCCAATTACAAGACGACCGTGGCGCGCGGGACTTTGGCGGCGGCGGACATGGACCGGCGCATGAGCCTGATCTCGGGCACGCTCGATCTCGGCGCCGCGGCGGACGCCGATGTGGTGATCGAAGCCGCGTTCGAGGACATGGCGATCAAGAAGACGATCTTCGGCGAGCTCGACCGCCTGGCCGGGCCGGACGCGGTGCTCGCCACCAACACGTCGACCTTGGACGTGAACGAAATCGCCGGTGTGACGCGGCGCCCCGAAAGCATCGTCGGCATGCATTTCTTCAGCCCCGCCAATGTCATGCGGCTGCTCGAGGTGGTGCGCGCCACGGCGACGACGGGCCCGGTGCTTGCGACCGCCATTGCGCTGGGGCGCAAGCTCAAGAAGGTGCCGGTGGTGGTCGGCGTGTGCGACGGGTTCGTCGGCAACCGCATGCTGGCACGGCGGTCCCAGGAGGCGGAGCGGCTGCTGCTCGAGGGCGCCTCGCCGCGTGAGATCGACGATGCGGTCATGAGCTTCGGCTTCCCGATGGGGCCGTGCGCGATGAGCGATCTCGTCGGCCTTGACGTCGGCTGGCGCGTGCGCCAAGCGCGCGGCGCGCGGGCGTTTGCCGCCGACGCGCTCTACGAGGCGGGGCGATTGGGCCAGAAAAACGGCCGCGGATATTACCGCTACGAAGCGGGGGCCAGGGCGCCGCTGCCGGACCCCGAGGCCGAGCGGCTGATCGCCGAGGCAGCTGCTGCGGCCGGTATTCAGCGCCGCAACAGCCCGATCCCGGCCGCCGAGATCACCGAGCGCATGATCTTCCCGGTGATCAACGAAGGGGCGCGGATCCTCGACGAAGGCATCGCACGGCGGCCGGGCGATATCGATGTGATCTGGGTCTACGGCTATGGCTGGCCGGCGTGGCGCGGCGGGCCGATGTTCCACGCCGACCTCGTGGGCCTCGAGGCCGTGTGCGACCGGCTCGAGCATTATGCGCGGCAAAGCGACAACCCGAGCTTAGGTCCCGCACCGCTGCTGAGCCGGCTGCGGCGCGAAGGCGGCAGCTTCGCCGGCCTCGTCGCGCGGGGCAGTGCGGCGTGAGCGAGGGTCGGCCTCACGCCTGGGAGAAATCCTATCCGCCCGGCGTGCGCTGGGACGCTCCGCTCCCGCTGACGACCGTGCCGGCGCTGTTCGACGCCGCGGTCGCGGCGCATGGCACCCGTCCGGCCCTCGAGTATCACGACCGGTCGCTGTCCTACGAAGCGCTCGGTGCGCTGGTGAACCGCGCGGCCGCGGGTTTCGCAGCCCTCGGCGTCGCCGGCGCCAACGTGGCGCTGTATCTGCCGAACACGCCGCTGTACCCGGTGGCGTTCTTCGGTGCTCTCAAGGCCGGTGCCCGCATCGTCAACCTGAGCCCGCTCGACGCGGAGCGGGAGGTCGCCCACAAGCTCAAGGACAGCGGGGCGCGCGTTCTCGTGACCATCACGCTCGGCGCTCTGCCGACCACCGCGGCAAAGCTCCTGGCCCAAGGCCTGCTCGATCGGCTGATCGTCGGCGATGACGCGGCGTGGGGCGGTGCTGCGGCGGCGCCGCTGCCGGCCGAGGGCGACGAGCGCATCCTGTCGTTCGACAGCCTGACGGCGCGGGGCGCGCGCGCCGTCCCAGCGGTGCCGCGGCTCTCGGTCAACGACGTGGCGCTGCTGCAATACACCGGCGGGACCACCGGCGTGCCGCGGGCAGCCATGCTGACCCATGGCAACCTGACGGCCGCGGTCGCGAGCTACGCGGCGTGGACCACGGGCCAGAACCTGCTGCGGCCGGCGGCCGAGAAGGTCATCGGCGTCCTGCCGCTGTTCCACATCTATGCGCTGACCACGATCCTGCTGCGCCATCTCAGCTTCGGGAGCGAGATCCTGTTGCGCCCGCGCTTCGATGTCGAAACGACGTTGCGCGACATCGAGGTCAGGCGGGCGACGGTGTTCCCCGGCGTGCCGACCATGTGGGTGGCCATCGCCGCGCATCCCGGCGTCGAGCGGCGGGACTTCTCGTCGCTTCGTCATTGCAGCTCGGGCGGCGCGCCGTTGCCGGCCCAGATCGCGTTGCGCTTCGAGCGCCTGACCGGACGGCGGCTTGGCGGCGGCTGGGGCATGACCGAGACCTCCCCGGCCGGAACCAACCTCCCGGCGTCGGGACCGGATAAGCCGGACTCGGTCGGCGTTCCCCTGCCCGGAGTCCACATCGACGTCGTGGCGCTCGACGACGGGCACCGCGTCCTGCCGCGGGGCGAGATCGGCGAGCTCCGGGTCAAGGGACCCAACGTGATGCAGGGCTATTGGAAGCGCCCCGAGGAGACCAAAGCCGCGTTTGTCGATGGCCATTTCCTCACCGGCGACATCGGCAGGATGGACGAGGACGGTTACGTCTACCTGGTCGACCGCAAGAAGGAGATGATCATCTCCGGCGGGTTCAACGTGTATCCGCGGATCGTCGAGGATGCGATCTACGAGCATCCGGACGTCGAGGAGGCGGTGGTCGTGGGCGTGCCGGATGAGTATCGTGGCGAGGCGGCGAAGGCGTTCGTGAAGCTCCGCGCCGGTGCAGCGCCGCTGACCATAGAGGCGCTGCGGGAGTTTCTCGGCGACAAGCTGGGGCGCCACGAGCTGCCGGCCGCCCTTGAGCTGCGATCGTCGCTGCCGCGTTCGGCCGTCGGCAAGCTGTCGAGACGAGCGCTGCTCTCGGGGGAGGCGATGCCAGAGGAGCGGAGGATCAAACATGGTTGAAGCCGTCATCGTTTCCACCGCCCGCACGCCGATCGGCAAGGCGGCGCGCGGCGCGTTCAATCTGACGCACGGAGCCGAGATGGGCGGCCATGTGATCCGCCACGCGGTCGAGCGGGCCGGCATCGAGCCGGGCGACGTCGAAGACGTCATCCTCGGCTGCGCCCAGCCCGAAGGCGCCACCGGCGGCAATATCGCCCGCCAGGCGGCGCTGCGCGCCGGCCTGCCGGTCACCACCGCCGGCATGACCATCAACCGCTTCTGCAGCTCGGGCCTGCAGGCGATCGCGCTGGCGGCGCAGCGCATCGTCATGGACGGGGCGCCGGTCGCGGTTGCGGGCGGGCTGGAATCGATCAGCCTCGTGCAACCGAACCTGAACCGTGCTTTCTACCAGGACAAATGGATGGTCGAGCACAAGCCCGACGTCTACATGACCATGATCGAGACCGCGGACACCGTCGCGCGCCGCTACGGCGTGAGCCGCGAGCAGCAGGACGAATACGCGCTGGAGAGCCAGCGCCGCACGGCGTCGGCGCAGCAGGCGGGCCGGTTCGCCCAGGAGATCGTGCCGCTGACCACGGTCAAAGCGGTCACCGACAAGGAGACCAACGAGGTCCGACACGAGACCGTGACCTTGCGCCAGGACGAGGGCAACCGGCCCGACACGACGCGGGATGGTCTCGCCAAGCTGAAGCCGGTGCGCGGCGACGATCAGTTCATCACCGCCGGCAACGCCAGCCAGCTCTCCGACGGCGCCTCGGCCTGCGTCCTGATGTCCGACAAGGAAGCGGCGCGACGCGGGAAGCGGCCGCTCGGCGTGTTCCGCGGCCTGGCGGTCGCCGGGTGCGAGCCGGACGAGATGGGAATCGGGCCGGTCTTCGCGGTGCCGCGCCTCCTGCAGCGCCAGGGCCTGAAGATGGACGATATCGGGCTCTGGGAGCTGAACGAAGCCTTCGCGGTCCAGGTGATCTATTGCCGCGACCGGCTCGGAATTCCGATGGAGCGGCTCAATGTCGACGGCGGCGCCATCGCCATCGGCCATCCCTACGGGATGAGCGGGGCCCGGATGACCGGACACGCGCTGATCGAAGGCAAGCGGCGCGGCGTGCGCTATGCCGTGGTGACGATGTGCATCGGCGGCGGCCAGGGGGCCGCCGGCCTGTTCGAGATCAACCCGTAACGACGGACGCGACCCATGGACCTGCGTTTCACCGAGGCCGAGATTGCGTTTCGCGACGAGGTGCGCGCGTTTCTGCGCAGCTCGATGCCCGAAAACACCCGCCGGAAGATGATCGATGGCGAGCACCTGACCAAGGACGACATGGTCGCCTGGCAGCGCATCCTGAACAAAAAGGGCTGGGCGGTGCCGAGCTGGCCGCGCGAATGGGGCGGCACCGATTGGAGTTCGGTCCAGAAATACATCCTGCTCGACGAGATCCAGCAATATCCCGCCCCCACGCCGCTCGCCTTCAACATCGCCATGGTCGGGCCGGTGATCGCCGCCTTCGGCACCGACGCGCAGAAGCGCCGATTCCTGCCGCGCATCGCCAATCTCGACGACTGGTGGTGCCAGGGATTTTCCGAGCCCGGCGCCGGCTCCGACCTCGCCTCGCTGAAGACGTCGGCCAAGCTTCAGGGCGAGCATTACATCGTGAACGGCCAGAAGACCTGGACGACGTTCGCGCACTATGCCGACTGGATCTTCTGCCTGGTGCGCACGGATCCGGCGGCGAAGAAGCAGGAAGGCATTTCGTTCCTGCTCATCGACATGAAGACGCCCGGCATCACCGTGCGGCCGATCCAGACCATGGACGGCGCCAGCGAAGTGAACGAGGTGTTCTTCGACGATGTAAAGGTCCCGGTCGAGAACCGCGTCGGCCAGGAGAACAAAGGCTGGGATTACGCGAAATACCTGCTCGGCCACGAGCGCACGGGGATCGCGCGCATCGGCATCTCCAAGGAGCGCATCCGGCGGGTGAAGCAGCTGGCGGCCGTCGAATTGTCCGGCGGCCGGCCGCTGATCGAGGACGAGCGGTTCCGCGAGCGCATTGCCGCCGTCGAGGTGGAGATCAAGGCGCTGGAGATGACGCAGCTCCGCGTCATCGCCGCCGAGCGCCGGCGCGAAAAGGGTAAGCCCGATCCCGCCTCGTCCATCCTCAAGATCAAGGGATCGGAGATCCAGCAGGCCACCACCGAGCTGTTGATGGAGGTCGTCGGCCCCTACGTCATGCCCTATCAGCCGCCGGTCGAAGGCTGGAACGAGCCGCCGGTTGGGCCCGACGGCGCCGGCATGGTGGCGCCCACCTATTTCAACTGGCGCAAGGTGACGATCTACGGCGGCTCGAACGAAATCCAGAAGAACATCATCAGCAAGGCGATCCTGGGGCTCTAAAGATGGAAGCGGAGATTCACTGGGAACCCCCCACCCCGCATGGGCTGCAAAAGCTCCACTGGAGCTTTTGCGGGCGCCCGATGCGCCTCCCTCGCAAGGGGGGAGGGAAAAGGGCCGCAGGCCATCTTCTTGCTCCCTCCCCCGAGCCTCATCTTCTGAAGATTGGGGGGGAGGGTTGGGGTGGGGGTGACTCAAGAATTTCCGAGAGTGGACTCTGACATGGACTTCGATCTCAGCGAGGAGCAGCGCCTGTTGCAGGAAAGCCTGAGCCGCCTCCTCAAGGACCGCTACGGCTTCGAGCAGCGCAAGTCCTATGGCCAGGCACCGGCCGGCTGGAGCCGCGAGCTGTGGACGGCCTATGCCGAGCTCGGACTCCTCGGGCTGCCGTTCGAAGAGCGCTTCGGCGGGTTCGGCGGCGGGCCGGTGGAGACCATGATCGTGATGGAAGAGTTCGGCCGGGCACTGGCCCTGGAGCCGTTCTTCGCCACCGTTATCCTGGGCGGCAGCTTCCTGCGCCACGGCGCCACCGAGCGCCAGAAGATGGCTCTTCTCCCCAAGGTCGCGGCGGGCCAGCTGACGCTCGCCTTCGCCCATACCGAGCGGCAGTCGCGCTATGACCTGGCCGACGTGGCGACGACGGCGCGCCGCGAGGGCACCGGCTGGGTGCTGGACGGGACCAAGAGCGTCGTGCTGCACGGCGACGGCGCCGACCGGCTCATCGTGAGTGCGCGGGTCGGCGGTGGCCAGCGCGACCGCGACGGGCTCGGCCTGTTCCTGATCGATGCCGAGACAGCCGGCGTCACGAGGCGCGGCTATCCCACCCAGGACGGTCTGCGCGCCGCCGAGCTGACACTGGCCAATGTCCGCGTCGGCGCCGAGGACGTTCTCGGCGAGCCGGGGGCGGCCCTGCCGCTGATCGAGCGGGTGGTCGACGAGGCGATCGCGGCGCTGTGCGCCGAAGCCGTGGGGGCGATGAGCGTGCTGCACGAGCTGACGGTCGAGTATTTGAAGACCCGCAAGCAGTTCGGCGTCACGATCGGCAGCTTCCAGGTCCTGCAGCACCGCGCCGCCGACATGCTGGTGGCACTGGAGCAGGCGCGGAGCATGGCCCTGTTCGCGACCATGATGGCGGCCGAGCCCGACGCGCGCGAGCGCCGCAAGGCCATCGCCGCGGCCAAGGTGCAGATCGGCCGCTCGGCGCGCCTGGTCGGCCAGCAGGCGATCCAGCTCCATGGCGGCATCGGCATGACCATGGAGTACAAGGCCGGGCATTACTTCAAGCGCCTGACCATGATCGACACGCTGTTCGGCACGGCGGACCATCACCTGGCCGTGCTGGCGCGCAGCGGCGGGCTGATCGACGCCGCATGAGCAGCGTCGCCGACGCACAACGCCGCGCCAGCTACGACTTCTGGACGCGGGAGAAGATCAGGTTCGGCGACGTGGATCGCAACGATCACGTCAACAACGTGGTGCTCGCCGAATATTGCGAGAACGCGCGAGTCGAATTCCGCGAGGCGGCCCTGCCCGGATCCAGCACCGACCCGGCGTTCATCTGGTTCGTGGTGAGCTTCTCGATCACCTATCACGCGCCGCTGGACTATCCGGGTGTCGCCGAGATCGGCACCCGAGCCGTCGAGCTCGGGCGAACGTCGTTCACCGTGGGCCACGGGATCTTCAGCGGCGAGACCCCGATCGCCACCGCCACGTCGAAGATCGTGTGCATCGACCGGGCCACGCAACGGCCGCGCGAACTGCCCGCACCTTACCGCGCGGCGCTGGAGCGGCTGCTCCAACCCGGGCGCTGAAACGAGGGGGCCGCCCGCCCCCCTCAAACGCGTGCAATACTGCAATAGTTTTGCAAGTCTTTGATCGCGCAAATGAATTCGCCCGAAGAGAATTGCACGGGCGTTTTTCAGCGCTGCAATTCTGCGCTTCGTCGCGGCCATAAGCCTGCCTCCGCCGGTCGACCCGACAGACAACGATCCAGGGCTTGGCTGGTTTCGGAGACGATCAGACCGCGGCGGCTTTGATCAGGCCTTTGCGCTGCTGTCCGGGGGGATCGCCGGCCGCACTTTGACTTCTGAAAAGCCGACCAAACTCGGCGGCGATGACAGCTGCTTCAGCTGCTTTCCCCAGGTGCGGGTTTGTTCGGCCAAGTGCACGGCGTCCGGCGGGATGATCACGATCTGCTCGCCGTTGGGCGCCTTGCGTCGGTACAGCCGGTATTCCGTGTTGGCTCCGCTGGTGATCTCGCGGATATGGGCGGCCGTGATCTCGCGCATGAATCCCTCGACTTCCAAGTCGGCGAAGTCGGTGCGCATGGTGACGGAATGCCAGGGCATGCGCGGATCATACCAGAGACGCGCGCTCCTTCGCTTCCTTAAATTGCAGATCGCGCCGATCGCTCAATCGGCGGCGGCTTTGACCGGCAGGTCCCAGGCCTTGAGCAGCGCCTTCAGCTTCGTCATCTGCGCCTCGGTGAGCGGCCAGGCCGAAGGCGGGCGGGTCGGCCCGCAATCCTCGCCGATGAGCTGCAACGTGGCCTTCACCACGGTGACGTTGGTGCCGTTCTGCTCCTCGGCCCGGAGCTCCTCGAAGCCGGCGATCTTGTTGATGAGCGCCGTCGCCCGCGCATAGTCGCCGCCTTCGAGCGCCGCGTGGATGGCCACCGACTGCTCGGGCCACACATTGATCAGGCCGGAGGTGAAGCCGCGGGCGCCCACGGCGTAGAACGGCGGCGCCCATACCTCCGCCAGGCCGCCGACCCAGACGATCGACGGATCGGAGCGCCGGATCGCCTCGGCCAGGCGCAGCGGCGTCGGGCAGGCCCATTTGACGCCGGCAACCCCGGGCACCCGGCAGAGCTTTTCGATGGTATCGAGCCCGATCCCGTCGTTGCGCAGGTAGAGCATCAGCGGCAGGCCGCCGCCGGCGTCGGCGATGCGCTCGACATACGACGCGACCCCGCGCGGCGAGACGAACGGATCGGGCGGCTGGTGCACCATCAGCGCCGCGGCGCCGGCGGCGCGGGACGCCCGGGCGAGGGCGCAGGCATCGCCGATGCTGCGCCCCACCCCGCCGATCAGCGGCACGCGGCCCGCAATCTGCTCGGCCGCGGCGCGCACCATGGTCTCGGCTTCCGCGGTCGTGAGGCCGTAGAACTCGCCGGTGTTGCCGTTGGCCACCAGGATATGGACCCCGGCGGCGACCGCGCGCTCCACGATCGGCTTCAGCCGCGCCGGGGACGGCCGGTCCTGGCCGTCGAACGGCGTCACGAGGATGCCGGAAATCCCCGTGAGCGCCTGACGCAGTTTCGGATCGATGTGGGTGCCCGTCATGGCCTAAAGCCTCCGCGCGTTCGTTCATCCTTGATCGGCCGCGGCCAGAAGCCGCTGCACGAAACCGTCGATCGCCTTGCCGTCGATCCAGCGGAGCACCGCCACCATATCGTGGTCCGGATCCACATAGATGATGTTGGTGCCGTTCCCGATATGGGCGAACGCAGTGGCCGGGGCGCTCGGCCAGAGCTTTTTGTCGGTGTTGAGGAACCAGTTCATGAAACCGTAGGTCGGCTCGGGTCCGGTCGGCGTCAACGCCCAATCGACCCATTGCGGCGAGAGCAGCTGGCGGTCCTTCCATTTGCCACGGCGGAGCGTGAGGTAGCCGAAGCGACCCATGTCGTAGGCATTGATGTACATGCCCCCGCCCCAATGCCCGCCGCCGGTCACCGACTGCACCAGAGCCCCGTCGAGCACGACCCAGGAATTCTCGTAGCCGAACCAGCGCCACGTATTCGAGGCGCCGATCGGGTCCATGATGGTCTCCTTCAGCACCTGCGGCAGCGGACGACGCCAGAGATTGAGGGCCGCGAGCGCCAGCACGTTCACGCGCGTGTCGTTGTATTTGTAGACGGTGCCCGGCTTGTTGCGCGGCCGCGTGCGCCACTCCGCCGCATTCTCTCCGGGGCGGTCGGCCCAGTCCGGCTTGCCCCACAACGTGCCCTCCCAATCGCTGGTTTGCCGCAGCAGATTGTCCCAGGTGATCGTGCGGTTGTGCGGCGTGTCGAACAGCACCAGCAGATCGGGCGTGCCGAGCCGGTCCGATTTATTGCCGGCCGGAAGCGGATTGAAGACCTGGATCGGCGCGACATAGTCCGCCGCGGTGTCGTTGATGCTCCGGATCATGCCCCTGTCGACGGCGATTCCGATGACGCTCGAGAGGAAGCTCTTCGTCACGCTGTGGGTCATGTCGACCCGGAGCGGCTCTCCCCACTCGGCGACGATGTAGCCATGGTGGATGATCAGCCCGGTCTGATCGCCGCGGTCCTTGATCGGCCCGATCGCATAGCCGAACGGCTCGCGGCCGAAGGTCTGGTAATGGTTCATCACCAGATCCCGCGGGTTTTTCGTCTGGCCGGCGATCGCGAAGTCGACCGCCTCCTTCAGACGCTCGGGATTAAGGCCGGACTCCGAGGGCGTCTTATGCTGCCAGGTCGCGTCCGGATAATAAGCCGCGGCCCGATTGGTTTGGGCGGCGGCGGCAAACGGCGTGACCGCGACGGCCAAAGCCAACAGGACAAGGTGACGGACGATCATGTTCCCCCCGCGTTGGGCGACCGCCAGCCGGATCGCCGAGAGCCGAAGTAAATGACGTTTTGCCCCCGTTGTCGAGACAAGCGCCCGGACCATCTAGGATGCGCCGTCGTAAGATGCCCGAGGGCGGCGACGGACCCATGCGTGTGGTGACCCTTAATACCTGGAAAGGCGACGGCGACTATGCCGCACGGCTCGCCGCGATGGCGGCCGGTCTCGCCGCCCTCAGACCCGACATCGTCGCCTTGCAGGAAGTCCTGAAAGCACCAGAGGCCGGCCATGACACCGCCGCGCATATTGCCAATGCGTTGAAGCTCACGGCGTCCGTGCTGCCGCTGCGCTGGAAAGTACGGACCGTCGACGGACGGGCAGTCGACAGCACCTCCGGGCTGGCGCTGTTGTCACGGGCACCGCTTCGCAACCCCCGATCCGTTCGGCTGGCCAGCGATCCCCGCGACGGTGAACGGGCGGCCCTGATCGCGGATATGGCGATGGATGGTCAAATGCTAACGGTGGCGTGCCTTCACCTGACCCACTTGTCGGATGCCGATGAGCTGCGCCGGCAGCAATGGCGTGAGGTCGCGGCCGCGCTCCCCGGAACCGTACCGGTCGTCGTCGCCGGCGATTTCAATGCGCCAATCGAAACATTTGACCTGACCGACAGCCGTTTTGCCGATAGCCGACAAACCTGCGGGGAACCCGTGCAGTCGACCGTGCTCGGCCACGCGCCAGCCTCGTTCGATCATGTGCTCTTTTCCCCTGGCTGCGGATTGGTGCCGACCCGCTGGCGAACGGCCCTGGGCGAGTCCCAGCCGGGAACGACCGTCACGCCCAGCGATCACCTGGCGGTGGTGGTGGACTTCGAGGCGGCCATGCCGACGATGCACAGATAGACCGCGCGGCTCAGTCCAGCGAAGCGCCCGTCGCCTTGACGATGGGCACCCATTTGTCGATATCCGCCTGGATCTGGCGGGCATAATCCGCCGGCGACGGACTCGGACCGACATCGTAGCCTTGCTCCGTCAATTTCTCGCGCACCTCGTTGTGGGCCAGGATCTTGATGCTCTCGTCGTAGAGCCGCGTCACGATCGCCGGCGGCGTCTTCGCCGGTGCCAGAAGGCCGAAGGAGACGGTGGTCTCGTAACCAGGCAGGCCCGCCTCCGCCATGGTGGGCAGTTCGGAGAGCAACGGCGACCGCTCAAGGCTGGTGACGGCCAGCGTCTTGAGAAGGCGGTCGCGGGACACCGGGACGATATTCGGCGTGTTGAAGAAGCCGAAGGACACTTCGCCGCTCATCACGGCGCTGATCCCCTGCGGCGCGCCCTTGTAGGGAACGTGCACCGCTTCGACCCCTGCCATCGCGTTGAACAAGGCACCCGACAGATGATGCGTGGTGCCGTTTCCGCCCGACGAAAAGGTGAGCTGCCCGGGCTTCGCCCGCGCCAGCGCCATCAGATCCTTGAGAGAATTCACCGGGCTCGCCGGCCCGACGATGAGCACGTTCGAGCTCGACGCGATCTGGAGGATGGGCGCGAAGTCTTTGATCGAATCGTACGGCAGGTGCGAGAACAGCCCGACATTGATAGCCAGTGTCGAGTTGGTGCCGAGGAGGAGCGTGTAGCCGTCGGGTGCCGCCTGGGCGACCTGCCGCATGCCGATCGTCCCGCCGGCACCGGGCCGATCGTCGACCACGACTGTCTGCCCGAGGCTCTTGCTCAACTCCGCCGCCATGACCCGGGCGAGGATGTCGGTGGTGCTCCCGGCCGCGAGCGGCACGATCACCGTCACCGGCCGGGTTGGATAGGTTTGCGCCGACGCCCCGGCTCCCGCCAGCGCGGCCCAGATCGAGGCCGCGACCAAGACCTCGCGGCAGCACCGCAGCGCCCGAATAGCTCCCCACAACACGCACATCGTCATCACTCCGCTTAGAGAAAATGGACCGATGGCGTCTCGCCCCCTGCCGATCGCCGAGCTTCTTATCTGAAAACGTAGATTGGGCTCGACCAGATCTTGTGCCCGTCCTCCTGAGTTACGCAGACATAGAATGCGTTGTCGCCGCCAGGCTTCAGCCGCAGCCGCCGCGACAAGGTCGCGCGCATGTGCCGGTTCTGGTCGGGCAACCGGAAGACCCGCAAGCGGCGCCGCAGCCCACCGCCATCGAAGACCTTGTCCTCGGCGCCGATCTCGGCCAGCTTGATCTCGGCGTTGACGTGCGGCGTGGCGATCCGGAGCACACCCGACCGCGTGTCGGTGAGCCATGCGTCGAAGCCGCAGAATCCGCCCGTCGTCAGCGACTGCCACCTGAGCTCGCGCGGAGACGCCTGGTCCAGCCGCTTGTCCAGATTCCAGAAATTGATCGGTGTCGCCCGTTCGAACCCATTGCCTTCGAGCGTCGCCGCACCGTCCCAGATCGTCTGCCGGCCGCGGCCACGCACCTCGGCCCCTTCCCAGATCACGCGAATCCGGCGCCCGATCTCGTCCCCCGCATAGGGCCGCCATGTCTCCAGCGTGTCGAGGCCGTTGCGGATCTCGAGCCGCTCGATCGGCGCCGACGCCACGGCGTCGATCGTGACGGTCACGGCTTCGTCGGAGGACCGCAGGATGTCGCCCATCATGGCCGTTCGCACGGACTCGCTCGACGTCGGGCCCAAATTGGGGTCGTCCTGGAAGCGCTCCGCGTCGCGGTCGAATTGCGCCCGGACGTCGAGGATCATGCGGCAGCCGGTCGTCGCATAATGGTGGCGGCGGCGCAGCGCGTCGAACAGGCCGGCGCGGCTCAGGTCCTTCGCCAGCAGGCAGGACAGGCCGCCATAGGCGCCGAACAGCGAGGCGCCCGGATGGCTGGCGCCATGCCGGCCCTTGTGGCCGTCGGAGTTGGCGAGAATGCCGACCCGGTAGCCCTGGTCGAATGCATCCTCGACCAGCCATTCAAACGTGCCCCAGTCGGAATGCACTTCGACCGCGCGCTCCAGACGGACGTCGTGCGCCATCTTGATGTCGGCGTAGCGGCCGCCGATATGGGCGAAGACGACGCAGTCCTCGTTCTTCAGGGCGGCGAACAGGTCTTCGGCGCTGTGCGCATCGGTCGCGCTGTCCGACAGATCGTCGACCAGCGCATGCGAGGAGCGGTGGATCTGCCGTCCCTCGCGCATGAACATGACGTTGCGGTCGCCGCCCAGGCCGGTGTTGCCCGACCATTCATAGCCGGGGAACACGATGAACCGGCCGTCCTGGTTGTATTCCGCCGTGAGCCTGTTGAGCTCGTTCCAGAACGGCGTGGTGATCTGGAAGTCGTTGCCCTGGTGGCTCATCGCGTCGAGGAACGCGCGGTCGCGCGCGAATTCGATCAGCTCGCGGGCGCTGTTGGTGCCGATCGTCTCCTCGGACTGGCCGTGCAGATCGGCCCAGTAGGGCAGCAGTGCCGCATCGCGCCCGGCGACGATCCGGAGCGGGTTGCTGTCGCATACGTGCCGTCCCGCCGCGTCGGTCACGGTGATGGTGAGATCACCCGGCTCCTCGACCGTGAGCCCGTCGACGATCCGCGCGCAGTCGCCGGGCTTCATGACCAGGGTCGCCGGCAGGCCGCGGATCGGCCGGCTCGGCTTCAGCTGAAGCGTGGCATCGACCTTGTGGCTGGGATTGCCCCACTTGTCCTCGCCCTTGAAGCCAAGGCGGAAGGGCTGGCCGGCGCGCCGCATGGTCGGCAGGATCGCCTTGAACTGCACGGGCGGGCCGGCGACGATCGAGACATGGGGCTGCTGCGGCAGCTCGACATAGTTATATGTGGCGATCGCGTCGACCAGGACGCGAAACTCGAACGTCGGCTCGTGGAACGTCTGCACCCGCAGGCCCGGCGAGCCCTGCCGGCGGTCGCCAAAGCGCACGACGATCCGGTCGCCCTCGCGCAGGAAACCTTTCACCACGCGGATGAACAGCGTCTTGTCCCACGGCCGGATGTTGCGCTTGGGGTCGTATTGCACCTCCAGGACGGCACCGTTGCTCGCCTCGGCGGTGGTGTAGTTCCAGCCCTTCGGATCGGTGAATTGCGGCCGGCCCATGTCGCTGGCAAAGCGATGCACGATCTTCAGCGAGCCGGTGTCGTCGATTCCGAAATAGCCGGCCGTATAGGTCAGGGTGAACGACTGGAAGCTGCCGGCCTCGAACTCGCCGGTCGGCTCGATCTCGGCCCGCCCCATCAGATGCGGAAGATACGTCGCGTGCGGAATGTGAGCCCCCTGGAGAGGTGACGTCGCCGGAGGGTAGAAGCCCTTTTGCCTGGAGGCAAGGACAGCGCCCCGTCAGCCAGCCGGCGCCGGGGCCGTGCTCTCGCGCACGACCAGGCTGAACTGGACGCGCGAGGCCGGCGTGGTTGCCCGCCGATCGATACAGCCGAGCAGATAGTCCGCCGCCCGCGTGCCGATCTCATCGGCCGGAAGGCGGATCGTGGTCAGGGGCGGCGTCAGATGCGCCGCATATTCGATGTCGTTGATGCCGGCGATGGATAGATCGCGGGGCACGGCGAGCCCAAGCTGCCGAGCCCCGATCAACGCGCCGAACGCCAGCATATCGGTGCCGCAGATCACGGCGGTCGGCCGCGGCCCGGACTGCAGGAGCGCGCACAGCGCCGTGCGGCCTTCATCGACCTTGTACGGCCGCTCGATCAGCTGCTCGCGCGGCGGGGCCATGCCGCTGGCGGCGAGCACCTCGCGGATGCCGGCGACCCGCTCCGCCGCGCGGTCGCTGCTGCGGGCGATCTGGGAGATCACACCGAATTGCACGTGCCCGAGCTGGAGCAGGTAGCGGGTCAGCGCACGGCCAATCTCGCGGTTGTCGAACCCGACACAGGGATGCCTGGAATCGAGCACCCAGGTGTTGACGAACGGAATCCGCTTGGCATTCAGGAGCTCGTAGACCTCGGGCGCGTGACGACCGCCGACCAGCATCATTCCGGCGACGCCGTGCGCCGCCAGCGCCTTGACCTGACGCAGCTCCTCCTCACGGTCGTAGTTCGAGCTGCCGAGCAGCAGTGTGTAGCCGGCGTCGCTGATCCGCCGCTGCAGGGCGGCGACGCCGACGGCGAAATTGACGTTCTCCAGGGTCGGGATGACGGCGCCGATCGTCCGCGAGCGCTGCGAGGCGAGGGCGCGCGCCGCCGCATGCGGGGTGTAGCCGAGCCGCGTCGCCGCGGCCGTCACGCGCTTGCGCAGGTCTTCGTCGACGCGGGTGTTGCCGTTCAGCACGCGCGAGACCGTCGCCATCGACACGCGCGCCGCCTTGGCGACTTCGAGCACGGTGACCGTGTTGGCGGTCGGCCGCGACAGGCGCTTCTTGGCGCCCCGGGTCCGCGAGGACATGGCCGAGCGGAGGGCGGCCGACCGTTTACTCGATCGCGTCGACATCGCCGCTGAATTCCATCGGACAGTAATGGGCGCCGTGGAACGCCGCCGAGATCTCATTCTCGGTCTTGTTCTGCTCAAAAATCTCGGCGGCGAACGCTTCGGCGTTGTCCTCGGGACGATAGCCCAGCCACTTCACGTCGGTGTTGTCCCAGCGGCTCCGAAGGTTGTTCGAGACGCCGTAGACCACCACGAAATGATAATGCGGATGGTCGATGCAGCGGCGGACCAGCTGCACCATGTCGCGATGGCTGATCCAGGTGAGAAGCTGGCGCGGCTCGATCGGCCGGTCGGGGGTGCGGAACGTGCCAATGCGCAGGCAGGCGACGGACAGGCCATGTTTGTCGGCATACAGGCGTCCCAGCGCCTCGCCGAACACCTTCGACACACCGTAGCGGGAATCCGGGCGCGGCTCGACTCCGGCGTCGAGGAAACGCTCCCGCCGGTGGAAGCCGACCGCGTGGTTCGAGCTCGCGAACACGACGCGCTTGACGCCCTGGCGGCGCGCGGCCTCGAACACGTTGTGGCAGCCCTCGATATTCATCGGCAGGACCTTCTCCCACACGTCCTCGACGGAGACGCCGCCCAGATGCACGACACAGTCGATGCCGGACGCCGCCTTCTCCATGGCGGACATGTCGCGAAGGTCGGCGGTGACCACCTCCTCGCCCGCCTCGGCGCTGCCGAGCGGAGCGATGTCGGTGAGGCGGATCAGGGAATAGTGGCCCCTGAGGCCGGCGCGGAGCGCGCGGCCGATCTGGCCGGCCGCCCCGGTGATCAGGAGGCGTTTCATGTCGCCGCTCATCGGATGGCCTCTTCGCTGACGGGATCAAAGAAATGCAGCCGGTCCGGCGGCACCGAAAGGCGGATCGCGTCGCCGGGCCGGAGCCGCGTCTGGGGATCGATGCGCGCCACGGTCAGCCGGGCCTCGCCCAGCACCGTTTCGGCGATCATCTCCGAGCCCAGCTGCTCCATCACCTCGACCCCGGCCGAAAAGCTGCAAGCGCCGGATCCCCTGCCGAGTGGGCCGTTGCCGAGGAACAGGTGCTCGGGGCGCACCCCCAGGGTCACGCGCCGGCCGCGCCAGCCCGCCAGGGCCGGGTTCAGCGCCGCCGGCAGATCGAGCCGCAGGGCTGGCGCCTCCGCGGTCAAGGTGGCGCCGTCGCCGCCGATCGTCACGTCGACGAAGTTCATCGACGGGGCGCCGATGAAGCCGGCCACGAACTTGGTTGCGGGATCGCGATAGACCTCGAGCGGCGTGCCGATCTGCTGGATGCGGCCGTCCTTCATGACAACGACGCGGTCGCCGAGCGTCATCGCCTCGACCTGGTCGTGAGTGACGAAGACCGAGGTGGTGGGCACGCGGGTCCGCAGCCGCCTGAGCTCGACCCGCATCTGCGCCCTGAGCTTCGCGTCGAGGTTCGACAACGGCTCGTCGAACAGGAAGACCTTCGGGTTGCGCACGATGCAGCGCCCGAGCGCCACCCGCTGCTGCTGGCCACCGGAGAGCTCGCGCGGCTTGCGCGTAAGCAGCTCGTTCAAGCCGAGAATGCCGGCGGCGTGCGCGATCGCCGCCTTGATCTTGTCCTCGGGCACCTTCTTGTTCCGCAGGCCGAACGCCAGGTTGTCGTAGACGCTCATGTGCTGATAGAGCGCATAGCTCTGGAACACCATCGCGACGTCGCGGTCCTTCGGCGGCAGGTGGTTCACCACCCGCCCCCCGATCCGGATCTCGCCGCTGGTGATCTCCTCGAGTCCGGCGATCATGCGCAATGTCGTCGACTTGCCGCAGCCGGACGGGCCGACCAGGACGACGAACTCCTGATCGGCGATCGTAAGATCGACGTCCTTCACGGCGTGATACACCTGACCGTAGGACTTGTTGACTTTGCTCAGCACGATGTCGGCCATGGATGTTCCCGAGTGATTCCTTTACTCACCTCTCCCGCTGGGAGAGGTCGCGAGCGGCAGCGAGCGGGTGAGGGGCAACACTTCAGCGCCGCGCTGGTCTGTCTTTCATCACCGCGACACGGCGCCGCTTCCCCTCACCCGACCGCTATCGCGGTCGACCTCTCCCCTCGGGAGAGGTGAACTAAGTCAGTTCTCACACTTCATCGCACCTGAGGCCATTCACTGTGCGGCGGCGCTGACGCGCGGCGCGCCTTCGGCGAGGGCGGCCGGAATGTCCTCGCGTTTGCCGGTGACAGCCTTGATCACCGTGTCCGAGAACGCCTTGTGCACCGCGGGCCATTTCTCGAAGTAATAAGCGCCGCGGACCTTGCCGGGGACGTCCAGGCTCACCTTCTTCAGCTGACGCATGAACGGGTCGACCTCGGCGATCTTGTCCCACAGCTCCTTGTTGGGCGGCGGAGCGCCGGTCGCCTTCCATAGGTTCATCTGGCCCGCCTCGTCGACCATCATGTCCGACAGCATCTGCTTGGCGACCTTCTTCCGCTCGGCCGAGATCGATTTCGGAATCGCCCAGCCCCAGATGTCGTTCCAGGCGAAGTGCTCCGTGCGGTTGGGGCCGAGCGGGAAATAGGTGATGGCGATCTTGCCGGCGACCTTGGACTTGGCCGGATCGTTGAACGTCGCCCAGTACACGGAATCGCCGACGGTGAAGGCGGCGTCGCCGGCCATGAACACGGCGTTGGCCTCGTTGCGGTCATAGGCGGGCATGCCGCGCGGGCTGATCTTGTGGACGTTGATCGCATCCCACCAGAACTCCGCCGACTGGCGCATGCACGGCTCGTTCAGCGCCGACTTCCAGCCGTTCTTCGCCAGCACCTTGTTGTCGCGCTCGTAGACCGGAAGCAGCACATCGCAATTGTTGGTCCACATCGACCAGAACCAGGTGAACCACGTGTTGTTCATCGACATGCCGCCGACATAGCCGAACTTCACCTTGCCGTCGGCCTGCAGCTTCTTGCTGATGCGGACGACGTCGTCCCAGCTCTTCGGAGCCTCGTCCTCCTTGATCAGGTCGGTCCGGTAGTAGAACACGCCGAAGGTGTGCCCCATCGGCACCACCGTGTTCTGGCCCTGGGCATTGTTGAAAATGATCGGGCTCATGCCCCACTTATCGGCGTATTTCAGGCCGGGGATGTCGTCGGTGGGCTCCAGGAGATGCGCCCAGAGCGGACCCCAGTCGTCGTTGTGCCAGATGATGTCGTACTGATCCGAGCCCGAGGTCAGGGACGCCGTCATCTTCTCCACGTACACGCCGTACGAGTTCGGGACCTTGACGATCTTGACGCCGTGCTTGGCGCCCCAGGTTTCCATCATCGCGATGGAGGCGTCCTGGATCGGGTTCGGCTGGTAACCGATCTTGAGGTCCTTGACCTCCTGCGCCGGAGCGCTGCCGGCCATCCAGAGCCAGGCGGCGGCGCCGGCGAGTGCCCATCGACCGAGTGTGCGCATGATTGTCTCCTCCCTTGTGACCGTTGACGGCCTCGTCAGATCCGGAGGCCGCGGATGACGTATTTCTGCCCGAACAGAGTCAGCAAAAAGGCCGGACCCAGCGCCATCACCGCGGTGGCGCTCATCAGGTTCCACTGCAGGCCCATCTCGCTCACGAACTGGGCCATGACGACGGTGATGACCGGGGTGCGCTGGCCGGTCAGGATCAGGGCGAACAGGAACTCGTTCCAGGTGAACAGCCAGCACAGCACGCCCAGCGCCGAGATCGCCGGAATGGCCGACGGCAGCGCCACCCGCAGGAAGGCGCCCCAGCGGGTGCAGCCGTCGATCAGGGCCGCGTATTCCATCGAGGGATCGATGCCGTCGAAAAAGCCCTTCATCAGCCACGAGAAGAAGCAGATATGCACGGCGATATGCGGCAGCAGCAGGCCGACATAGGTGTCGTAGATGCCCCAGCTCTGGGTCACGAAGTAGAGCGGCAGCACCCACGAGATGTAGGGCACGCAGCGGAATACGTAGATCGTGCCGAACCAGGCCTGGGCGAGCGGCCCCTTGAACCGCGACAGCATGTAGCCGCTGGACACGGTGACGACGAGCGAGAACACCGTCGCCAGGGTGGCGATCAGGAAGCTGTTCACGAAGGCCTCGACGATGCGCTCGTTGGCGAGCACCGCCGCGAAATTGCCCAATGTGAATTCGGTGCCGCGATGGACGTAGTACACGCCGGATTCCGGCCGCAGCGACGTGAGCATCAGCCACAGCACCGGAAAGGCAAACAACAGGCAGACGCCAGTGACGATCAGCGCGAAAAAGGCGCGGCGGGCGCCGGGTGCCAGGCCAGCAAACATCGGGGATCGCACCATCGCCACGCCTTAAGCCCTCACCACGCGGGTCACGAGGCGGTACAGCGCGACACCGACGACCAGGATGATCAGAGCCCCGATGATCGCCGCCGCCGAGCCGCGCCCGAAATCCAGGTTGAGGAAGGCGTGCACATAGGCGTAGAGGCTGAACAGCTCGGTCGAGCGGGCGGGGCCGCCCCCGGTCAAGGTCCACACGATGTCGAAGGTGCGGAACGCATCGATCGCGCGGATCACGACGCAGACGGCGATCACCGGCCGGAGCATCGGCAGGGTCAGGTAGCGGAACATGCGCCACGGCGTGGTGCCGTCGATGGAAGCCGCCTCGAAGGGCTCCTTGGGCAGGCTCTGCAGGCCCGCCAGCAGCAGCAGCGTGAACCACGGCGTCCACAGCCAGATGTCGGTGAGCAAAATGACCCCGAAGGCGCTCCACCGCTGCGCCAGCCACGGCTGCCCCTCGAGACCGAGTCCCTCGAGGACGACGTTCACGATCCCGAACTGGTCGTTGAACATCCACCGGATCATGATCGCCGCGATCACCGGGGCGACCATCAACGGCAGCAGCAGCACCGTCTGCACCAGCTTCTGCCCGCGGAACCGGCGATTGAGCAGGATCGCCAGGGCCAGGCCCAGCACCAGCGCGCCGCTGACGCTCGCCGCCATGAACAGGAAGGTGTTGGGGAGTGCGACCTGCAGGAACGCGGGATCGGTGATCACATAGACGTAGTGCGTGAAGCCGAGCCAGGTCTTCTTCGGGTTGTTGAGCGACCAGTCGCGGAAGCTCGCATTCGCCCCAATGACAATGGGGACCACCTGGAACAGCAGCAGCAGGAGGGCGGCCGGCGCTATCAGCAGGAGCATGAACCGCTCCTGCTCGCCGAACCGTCTCTGCGGGCGATCGGCGGCTTGCATGGCGACCGCGTGTCCCTCCCCGAGTTTCAGCGCCCGTGATTTTGCCGTTTTTGAGAAAGCGCTTTCTCAGCAGGCATAACGTGGCGCCGGCCCTGGAGTCAAGGCGGGCCGACGATACGGCACGGCGCCCGCCGGCGGG
>DASWFO010000005.1:0-3749 GCA_036394195.1 Alphaproteobacteria bacterium
GCCGTGCGCCGCCGTCCTTACCAGGTGATCCTCTTCGACGAGGTCGAGAAGGCGCATCCCGATGTCTTCAACGTGCTGCTTCAGGTGCTCGACGACGGGCGGCTGACCGACGGCCAGGGCCGTACGGTCGATTTCCGCAACACGCTCATCGTCCTCACGTCGAATCTCGGCAGCGAGGTGCTGGCGAACCTGCCCGAGACTGCCGAGGTCGCCACTGTGCGCGACCAGGTGATGGAAGTCGTGCGCGGAGCCTTCCGGCCGGAGTTCCTGAACCGGCTCGACGAGATCCTGATCTTCCGGCGGCTCAGCCGCGCCGACATGACGGAGATCGTCGATATCCAGTTGACGCGGCTCCAGCAGCTGCTGGCCGACCGCAAGATCAATCTAGCCCTCGACGGCAAGGCGCGTGCCTGGCTCGCGCAGACCGGCTACGATCCCGTCTATGGCGCGCGGCCCTTGAAGCGGGTGATCCAACGCTCGCTGCAGAACCCGCTGGCCGAGCTCATCCTCGCCGGCCGCATCGCCGAGGGCGAGACGGTGCAGGTGACAACCGGCGAAGGCGGCCTCGCCATCGCCGGTCGCACCGCCAAGGCGGCGGAGTAAGCAAGTGGGCGCGGCGTCGCCGCGCCCCCTATTTGTTGGCACGATCCCTGCACGATCGCGGTGCAATCCGCCACCAGGGAGAGAGCCGATGACCCGCGCCGAACTCACCGAGAAGATCGCCGTCCTGAAGCGCAAGAAGAGGCTGTCGTGGCGGGACACCGCCGCCAAGATCGGGCCGGACTCGCCGATCTACTATACCGCCGCGCTGCACGGGCAGATGAAGCTGTCGAAAGCCGAGGCCGAGGCAGCGGGCAAGGTGCTGGGCCTCGATGAGGACGATATCGCGCTGCTGCAGGAAGTGCCCTATCGCGGCTCGCTGCCGACCGCGGTGCCGACCGATCCGTTGATCTATCGCTTCTACGAGCTCGTTCAGGTCTACGGCACGACCTGGAAGTCGCTCATCCAGGAGGAGTTCGGCGACGGCATCATGAGCGCCATCGACTTCGACATGTCGATCGAGCGGCAGCCCGACCAGAATGGCGATCGCGTGCGCGTCACCATGACCGGCAAGTTCCTGCCCTACAAGCAGTACTGAGCGCGGCGCTTGCCTTCCCGTGGTTGCCAGCGAAGCCGACGCCGGCCATGATGCCGCGTCGCCGATGACAGGGGAGGCAGCGGTGCTGCAGGGGAAAGTGGCTTGGATCACCGGCGCCGGCAGCGGCATCGGCCGCTCGGGTGCGCTCGAGCTCAGCGCCGGCGGCGCGCAGGTGATTCTGAGTGGGCGCCGTGGCGAGCAGCTCGAGGAGGTCGCGGCGGAGATCGAGGCGGCCGGCGGCAAGGCCGATACGATATCGCTCGATGTCGCCGACAAAGCGGCCGTCGCCAAAGCGGCGGCGGGTATTCTCGATCGGCACGGCCGCGTCGACATCCTCGTCAACAGCGCCGGGATCAACCTGCCCAACCGTTTCTGGAAGAACCTGACCGCCGACAGCTTCGAGCAAATCGTCGCCGTCAACCTCAACGGCGCGCTCTATTGCACGCACGCCGTGCTGCCGGCGATGCGTGCGCGCAAGGACGGGCTGGTGATCAACGTCTCATCCTGGGCGGGGAGGTTCGAATCCTATCTCACCGGACCCGCCTACAATGCGAGCAAGCACGCCATGGTGGCGATGACCATGTCGCTCAACGACGAGGAATGCGTCAACGGCGTCCGCGGCTGCGTCATCTGCCCGGGCGAGGTGGCGACGCCCATCCTGAAGCACCGCCCCAAGCCGCCGACGCCGGAGGAGATCGCACGCATGCTGCAGCCGGAAGATCTCGGCCGCACCATCCGCTTCGTCGCGGAGATGCCGGCGCATGCCTGCGTCAACGAGATTTTGATCAGTCCGACCTGGAACCGCTTCTTCGTCGGCGGCAAGGACATTGCGCGCAACTGAGGCGCGAGGGGCGGACGGCTATTCCGGGAGATGCGGGCCGGCCGCGGCGACCGTGGTCTGGCCGTGCAGCGCGAGCAGCTTGTGATCGATCGCATCGGCGACGGTTTGGAAGGCCGCTAGCTCCTTGCCGGCGAGCTGCTGTCCCGGCTGCATCTTGACCGACGTCGGGTTGGTCGCCTGGCCGCCAATACGCACTTCGTAATGGAGATGCGGCCCGGTAGCGCGCCCGGTGCCGCCGACATAGCCGATGACCTGGCCCTGGCGTACGCGCTGACCAGGATGCAGTCCGCGCGCCACATGGCTCATATGGGCATAGGCGGTCTCGTAGGTGCCGTTGTGCCTGAGCACCACGAGATTACCGTAGTCGCCGTGCCAGCCCGCATCCCTGACGACGCCGTCGCCGGCAGCCATGATCGGCGTACCCGGTGGCGCCGCGAAGTCGACGCCGCGATGCATCTTGGTGTAGCCGAGGATCGGATGGTGCCGCATGCCGAAGCCGGAGCTCAGCCGCGCGCCGTCGACGGGCGTGCGCAGCAAGGCTTTGCGCACGCTTTCGCCGCGCGCATTGAAGAAATCCGACCCGGCGCTCCCCGGCGTGTAGCGATAGAGGCGCAGGCGCGTGCCGCCGAGCGTCATCGAGGCGTAGACGAGGTTGCCGGCGCCCACCGCCGTGCCGTGCTCGTCGTAGAGCCGTTCGAACATCATCTCGAAACCGTCGTCGGGATGGATCTCGCGCTGGAAGTCGACGTCATAGCTTAAGGCGCGGATCATCTCGGCCAGCACGGTCGGCGGCACGCCGGCATCGCTGGCGGCCTCGAACAAACTGGAACGGATCGCGCCGGTCGCGAGCTCGACGGTGCGCGTCAGCGGGCGCTGCTCGGCGCGCGCGCCGAAATGCCCACTCTCGCCGCGCTGGACGATGAGATCGCGATCGAGGGCAGGGGTGAAGTGTAGCTCCTGCAGGCGCTCGGCGGTGAAAAGTAGCGCCAGCTCCTGCCCGACCTTGAGGTCGCGCGGGTTCCACACCGGCTTCAGCGCGGCGATCGCCTCCTGGGCGTCGCCCGGCGCCACGCCGGCATCGACCAGGAGACCCATCAGCGTGTCGCCGGTCTCGACCCTTACCACACGCGAATCCGCAGCCGCGGGCGCAGGCTCGGTGGGCTCCGTAGGCGTTGCGATTGCAGCCATTGTGACCATGGCGGGGGTGGGGGCGGCAGCCGGCGCGTGAGCGCTGGGCGCGACCATGGCATTAACCAGCAGCAACGCAGCAGCGATCGCGAGAGGCGGACGGGGGAATGTCACGCGCGTCCTCTCGCTGTCATCACGGGTCCCGCTTGCCTTGCAAGAAGCCGCTGGGTTTCATAGCCACGTGGCAGGCATCGCAGACGCGTTTCTCTTTGTCAACCGTTAGTTCAACCGCGTCCGCGGCCGTTCGCGTCTGCGATCGTTAGCACGAAAATAGTTAACGAAATCTGGAGGCTGGACCTGGAAATCGCGGCACCGGCTTCTTATGTAAAGTGTCGGCCGTTTGGTGCGGCCTCCCCCGAAAGAGGCGATCGAAGGTGCCGCGCTGGCTGCTTTAGCCGCGCAGAGCGGTGCCGAATCGCTGTTGACTTCGGCAGGATCGGGGCTTATAAGCCCGGCTCCCTCGGGTTGGGGGGATTGTTCTTTGACATTGTGGTTTAGAGTGGAAGGGATGCGCGGGCGGCGGCGCCGTGAACGGTGCTGATTGTCTCGCGTATCTGGATGGAAAGATATCTGTCAATTCCG
>DASWFO010000006.1:0-1651 GCA_036394195.1 Alphaproteobacteria bacterium
GTGGTCTACTGGTTCAACATTTTCCTGATCGGCCTCGCCCTCTTCGGCAGCTGGCACTATGCGATGTGGGCTGGGCTGATGCAAAAGGACGTGGACCCGGCCGTGCTTTACACGAACAGGCGCCGCAACCTCATCGCCCAAGCGTTCTACGCCTTCGGTGCGCTGCTCTGCATCTTCAGCACCTACGCGAGTATCGCGTTCATCTTCCTCGTACAGCTCTACTTTGTTATTGCGCCCCCGCTGGGCCCGCTTTGGCAGAGAGTCGCCCGCCGGCTACATCCGTCTGATCGGTCGGGGTCTTCCCGTGACGACATTGAGGGATGATCCATGGTCGATCGTCCCACCTCGGGCCGCCATCGCTCTCGAACCCCACGAAGTTTCCTGCGATTCTGTTTTTGCGCCGGATTGCTATATATCGACGTATGCGGATCATCGGACTGGCCGGCTGGAGCGGATCGGGGAAGACCACTTTGCTGGCGAAAATCATCCCCCGCCTGGTTGCCCGCGGCTACACGGTTTCGACCGTCAAGCACGCCCACCACGGCTTCGACGTGGATACGCCCGGCAAGGATTCTCACACCCACCGCATGGCGGGCGCGACCGAAGTGCTGGTTGCCTCCAGCCGGCGCTGGGCCTTGATGCACGAGTTGCGCGAGGAGCCCGAGCCGTCGATCTACGATTTGCTGGGGAAGATGTCGCCGGTCGATCTGGTGTTGATCGAAGGCTTCAAGTCGGCGTGCCACACCCGCATCGAGGTGTACCGCAAGGATGTCGGCAAACCGCCGTTCCATCCCGAAAACCCTCATGTGGCCGGCATCGTCTCGGACACGCCATTTCCCGATGCCGGGCGGCCGGTGGTCGATATTGACGACATCGAAGGGGTCGTCCAACTGGTCCTCGCAAAGGCGGAGCGCCTCGAGACCATGCTGGCGCGGCTACGTGCGCTCGCGGTCGAGGCGCCGTGATGGCACAGCTCACCGACGACTGTTTTGCGTTTGCCGGCCCGCTGCTGCCGATCGCCGACATGGAGCGGCTGATCATCGCGCGCGTGACGCCCGTGGCCGAGGTCGAAGAGGTTCCCCTGAGCGAGGCGCTCGGTCGCGTCGTTGCGGCTGACATGGCGGCGGCCGAGGACCTGCCGCCCTTCGACAATTCCGCGGTGGATGGATTCGCCGTGCGCCACGCCGACCTCGCGGCAGCTAGCGACACACGGCTCATCATCGCAGAACGCGTGACGGCCGGACATGCGGCGGCGCATCCGCTCGCGCCCCGGGAGGCCATTCGCATCTTCACCGGCGCCCCGATGCCGGTTGGCGCCGACACCGTGTTCATGCAGGAGGATTGCCGGGTCGAAGGCAACGCCGTCATCGTCCCGCCCGGCCTCGAGCGCGACGCCAACAGCCGCCATGCGGGCGAGGATCTCCGCAAGGGCGCCATCATGTTGCCGGCAGGCCGAAAGCTCACTGCCGCCGATCTGGCGCTTGCTGCCGCGCAGGGAACGACGCGGCTTCCGGTGCGGCGGCGGCTGCGCGTCGCGGTGTTCTCGACCGGCGATGAAGTCGTGGAACCCGGCGCCGCCCGCCCGGCGGCCGCGATCTACGATGCCAATCGACATCTGTTACGCGGGTTGCTGGATAAATTCGGCGCCGTC
>DASWFO010000007.1:0-40302 GCA_036394195.1 Alphaproteobacteria bacterium
TCGCCGATTCCAACTTCGCCGCCTTCACCTTCCCGCCCTTCTCAACCACCGATTTCGGGCCCCGCACCTCGCCCGCCACCACGATCCGCTGCGTCGTCACCAGCGTCTCGCACGCCACGCGCGCATACGGATCCGCCCCCAAGAACATGTCCACAACCGTGTCCGAGATCCGATCCGCAACCTTGTCAGGGTGCCCCTCGGACACCGACTCGCTCGTGAACACGAAATCGCCCTTGCGCACGATAATTTCCTCCGAAGAATGACCAACCGTTGAAATGGGTTGGCGGCGGCAGCGCCGGCTTTCCGGCGGCGGGCCGCCATCGAAAAGCCAAACACGGGGCGCTCTTGTGACAAGCTTTCCAGGACCCGTCAACAGGCGTCGTGCCCACCGGGGTCATGGGTGGGCGCCCACGGCGGAAGAGATCATTGCTTGTCGAGATCGATGGGCGGCTATCGGGACTTCCGCTCGGCCGGCATGGCGGCCGCCGCCGCCAATGCTTTGGTCATTTCGAACAGGCGCTTGCGGACCTTGGCGTCGGTGATTTTGTAATAGGCGCGCACGAGCTCCAGCGTCTCGCGCTTGGTCATCGGATCGGCGGCGGCGTTGGCGGCGGGCGCGTCAACCGCGATGCCAAACGCGTGCTGTCGCCCGCGAGCCGCGACCTCCGATCCCATCTCCTCGAAGAAGTACGACACCTGCACGTCGAGCACGCGGGCGAGCTCGAACATCCGCGACGAGCCGACGCGGTTGGTTCCACGCTCGTACTTCTGCACCTGCTGGAACGTGAGACCGATCGCTTCGCCGAGCTTCTGCTGGCTCATGCCGAGCAGCGTGCGGCGCAAGCGGATGCGGCTGCCGACATGGACGTCGATCGGGTTCGGCTTACCAGTCGGAGAACGCCCCCGTCCGCGGCCCCGCCCGCGTCCTGGTGTTGTCGTCGCCATTAAACCTCCTTGGCAGCCGCCGCACTTCGGCGAAGACGAATAGTACGTGTGCTGATGAATGGATGCCGGAGCATATGATTACGGTTGTAGGCGGTCAACAAGCCGGCGCCAGCGAAAAATGTCTACGACCTTTGGGCGGTGCAGATCCGGCGGCAAACGTAAACTCGAGTTTAGGCTCCGAGCGCCGGCGCAATCCGGAAACTTAGGGCAAAGACCAACGAACTCGTCAACTCATTAAACGGCGATTGGCGCAGCAAAGGGCCGATTTTGGCGCGGTTTTATGCGCCTCGCTGGGAAAATATAGTTGATTGATCCAATGTGCTCAGGTTTTGGGGGTGCGCCGCAGCATAAACGCGCCCGCCAGGCATGCCACGACCAGCACCAGGACCACGAGATCGCCCCACCGCGCGTAGGCCGTCAGCGGCAGCGCCACCGGCAGCGGCGCATCCAGCACGCCGCCGAGGCCGAGGCCGAGCTCGGCCACGACGCGGCCGTAGCTGTCGACGACCGCCGAGATTCCATTGTTGGTCGCGCGGACGATCGGCAGACCTTCTTCCACCGCCCGGAAGCGCGCCGACGCGAAATGCTGGTGCGGCCCGGCCGACAGGCCGAACCACGCGTCGTTACTGACGTTGAGCAGCCATCCCGGCCGGTGCGCCGGATCGACCACCTCACCGGGAAAGATGGCCTCGTAGCAGATCAAGGGACTCGCCGGCGGCAATCCCGGCGGAGCGAGCGTGCGCGGGCCAGGTCCGGCGGAAAAATCGATCATACCCGGGGTGATCTTCGCGAATGCAAGCAACGCATGCAGCGGCACGTATTCGCCGAACGGCACCAGGTGATGCTTGTCGTAGGCGTCAAGAATGCGGCCCGCGGAATCGAGAATGAAAAGGCTGTTCCACAGCTTGATCTCGCCGTCCGATCCGCGTTCGGCGCGCAAGGCCCCGGTGATCAGGAGTCCATCGGGAGGCGTGACGCTCGCGAGCGCCGCCCGGAGCGCCGGGCCGTCCTGGTTGAAATCGGTGAGCACGAACGGAACCGCGGTCTCCGACCAGATCACGTGGGTGCGCGTCTCGAAGCCCGGCGAGCGCGTGAGCTCGAGGCCCCGGCGGAAGTTCGCGACGCGGGCCGCCGGATCCCATTTCAGCGTCTGCGGCACGTTCGGCTGGACGAGGCGCAGTCGCACATCCGGCACCACGGCCGGCGTCGCATTCGACAGCCGCGCCGCGCCGGCACCCCACGCGCCGACCACAAGGGCCGCGGCAACAACGACGCCGCCCCACCGGCCGAACGACGACGAGCCCGCGCGCTCGGCCAATGTCGCCGGGAGTGCCGCGACGATGACCGTCAGGAGCCCCAGCCCGTAGACGCCAAAGACGGCGGCGGCCTGCATCACGTCCGGGCTGTCGCCCCAGATCGTGCCGATCAGATTCCACGGAAAGCCGGTAAGCACGTGGCCGCGCAGCCATTCGGCGGCGGTCCACGCGACCGCGAACACCAGGACACCGGCCATGCCGCGGATTCCGGCGCGGTGATAGAGCGCCACGGCAGCGGCTGGAAAGAGCGCCAGCCCGCCGGCGAGGCCGAAGAGGGCAAACGGAATCATCCAGCCGAATTGCGCCGCGTCGACAAGCAGCGCGTTGGCGAGCCAGTAGAAGCCGAAGAGGAAATGTCCGAACGCGAACCACCAGCCGGTGAGGAACGCCGCCCGCGTGGCGTTGGTCGACCGCGCCGTGGTGTCGACGAGCCAGATCAGGCCGGTGAATGCCGGGAAGACCAGCGGCACCACATAGACCGGAGGCAGTGCCGCGGTCGCCAGCACGCCGAGAACGCAGGCGAGAGCCGCGCGTCGCCACCCCACGAGCCGCGCCAACCGCTCGCGCAGCATCGACGCCCGGTCGGCGATCTGGTCGACCGTGCCGCTCAGCACCGCGCGCGACCCGTTCATCTCAGGGAGTGCCGCCCGCCGGGGCGGCGATCCGCCGCACGCGCAGCCGCTTCAGCCGGCGGGGATCGGCGTCGAGCACTTCGAACTCGAGGCCCGAGGGATGGGAGATCACCTCGCCACGGCTTGGCACGCGCCCGGCCGCGGAGACGACGAGGCCACCCAGCGTGTTCAGGTCGGCGTCGCGCTCTTCCGGTGTCAGCACCGGGCCGAACTTGGCCTCGAATTCATCGAGCGGCAGCCGCGCATCGGCGAGAAACGCGCCGCTGGCTTCGGGCACCAGATTCGGACTGTTGTCGACGTCGTGCTCGTCTTCGATTTCGCCGACGATCTCCTCGACCACGTCCTCGATCGTGACCAGGCCGTCGATGCCGCCGTACTCGTCGACGACGAGCGCCATATGGACCCGGGTCTTGCGCATCTCCAGCAGAAGATCGAGCACGCGCATCGACGGCGCCACGAACAGCACGCGCCGGAGGATGTCGTCCAGCTTGAACGGCCGCTCGCTGCCCCAGAACTGAAGGATGTCCTTGATGTGGACGAAGCCGATGATGTCGTCGAGGCTCTCGCGGAAGACCGGCAGGCGGGAGTGCGACTCCTTGGCCATTTTCTTGACCAGGTCCGCGAGCGGCGTGTTGTGCGCCACGGCGACGATGTCCGCCCGCGGCACCATGACGTCGTGCGCCGAGATCTCGCGCAGCTTGAAGATATTGCGCAGGAGCTCGCGCTCGCGAGCGTCGAACTCGGCGGGCAGGGTCGCCGAATCGGCGATCAGCTCTTCGATCGTCTCGCGGAGATCCGCATCGCCGCGCGAGCGGAAGATCGAGCGCAACCGATCGCCGAGGCGGCGGGGCCCGGATTCATTCATCGCGTCCCCCGATACGGATCGGGCACACCCAGCCCCTTCAGGATCCGCGTCTCGAGCGCCTCCATGCGCACGGCTTCGGCGTCGCGCTCGTGATCGTGGCCGAGGAGATGCAGCACGCCGTGCACCACGAGATGGGCGAGGTGCGCGTCGACCGCCTTGCCCTGCGCCTTGGCTTCCGCGACCGTGACCCCGCTCGCAATCACCACGTCGCCCAAAGGCACGGGTTCGCCGGGCGGCAGGCCCGGTGCAAGCCCGCCGGCACCGGCGGCGGGAAACGACAGCACGTTGGTCGGCTTGTTCTGACCGCGCCAGGTGCGGTTCAGCCGGCGCACGGCCCGGTCATCGGCAAGGACGAGGCAGAGCTCCAGCCGTCCGGCTTTGTGTTGCGCCGCCAGCGCCGCCTGTGCCGCGCGCTCGGCGACCGCGGCCACGTTGCGCACGTGCCGCCGCCATTCGGGTGCTTCGATCAGAATCGCGATCTGCGGGCGAATGGACCGGGCGGGTTTTCGCGCCGCGCGGCGGGAGGCCGGCGCCCGCCGCCTTGTCCCTGCGGTCGTCATCGCGGTTTCGGGGGTCTCGCCTCGGCGCGGCGCTTCGATTCATGGGCGTCGTAGGCGCTCACGATCTTCGTCACCAGCGGATGGCGGACCACATCCTCGGCGGCGAAGCGGATCATCGCGATTCCCTCCACGTGGCCCAGCGCGTCGATCGCGTCGTGCAGGCCCGAGCGCATCCCCGGCGGAAGGTCGATCTGCGAGAGATCGCCGGTCACCACCATGCGGCTGTTCTCACCCAGGCGGGTCAGGAACATCTTCATCTGCACCGGCGTCGTGTTTTGCGCCTCGTCCAGGATGACGAATGCATTGGCCAGCGTGCGTCCGCGCATGAAGGCTAGCGGCGCGATCTCGATCTCGCCCGAGGCCAGCCGTTTCATCACCTGTTCGCCCGGCAGCATGTCGTGCAGCGCGTCGTAGAGCGGGCGCAAATAGGGGTCGACCTTCTCGCGCAGGTCGCCGGGCAGGAAGCCGAGCCGCTCGCCGGCCTCGACCGCCGGCCGCGACAGAACGATGCGGTCGACGCGGCCCGAGCCCAGCATCTGCACGGCCTGCGCCACCGCAAGATAGGTCTTGCCGGTTCCGGCGGGACCGACGCCGAAGACGAGCTCGGTGTCGCGCAACGCCTTGAGGTATTTGACTTGGCCTGGCGTGCGTGGGCCGATATGACGCTTGCGGGTGCGGATCGCTAGGCCTTCGGCGCCGAACAGATCGCCGGCGCCGTGGTTGTCTTCCGCGGTGGCGAGCCGCACGGCCGCATCGACCTCGCCGAGATCGACCGTGAGCCCCCGCCGCAGCCGATCATAGAGAAAGACGAGCGATTCGCGGGCGCGCTCGGCGGCCGATGGCGGTCCCGAAATCGCGACGTGATTGCCGCGTGAGATCAGAGAGACGCCCAGGGCCTGCTCGATGCGGGCGAGGTGCCGGTCATGCTCGCCGAACAGAACCGGCAGAAGCGTGTTGTCGTCGAATTGAAGATGAAGCGGCTGCGAAACCTCGACCTGCGATCTCAAGCCGAAATCCTTTCCCGCGCCGGGAATGGGGTCGCATCCGTCTCGGCGGCCGGCGATCCCGCCAGACTGTTCGGACCAATCGCGAGAATCCGCACCTTGCGCACCGTGCCGATCCACGGCTCCGGCGCGTGGGCATGCACGGCCTGCAGATACGGCGTGCGGCCAACGATCTGCCCGTGATGCCGGCCGCGGCGTTCGAACAGCACTGGCACGGTTGTCCCGACCAGCCTCCGGTTGAACGCGTCCTGCTGGTCGCGCAGCGCAGCCTGCAGGCGCTGCAGCCGGTCGTTTGTCACCGCGTCGGGGACCTGGTCCTCAAGCGCCGCCGCCGGCGTGCCCGGCCGCGCACTGTATTTGAACGAGAAGGCGGATGCGAAGCCGACCCCACGGACCAGATCCAGTGTCGCCTCGAAATCAGCATCGGTTTCGCCGGGGAAGCCGACGATGAAATCCGACGAGAGCGCGAGATCCGGCCGTGCCGCGCGCAGCCGCTCGGCCAGCCGGCGATAGTCGTCGGCGCGATGGCCGCGGTTCATCGCCGCCAGGATCCGATCCGACCCGGACTGGACCGGCAGGTGAAGGAACGGCATCAGCTTCGCTTCCTCCCCGTGGCAGGCGATCAGCGTCTCGTCGAGGTCGCGCGGGTGCGAGGTGGTGTAGCGGAGCCGTGCCAAGCCATCGATGCGCGCGAGGCGCCGGATCAACACCGCGAGGCCCCGGGGGACGCCCGCGTCGTCGAGGCCGTGATAAGCATTCACGTTCTGCCCGAGAAGCGTGATCTCGACGGCGCCACGCGCGACCAACGCGCGGGCCTCGGCCTCGATCGCCGCCATCGGCCGCGAATATTCAGGGCCGCGCGTGTACGGGACGACGCAGAAGGTGCAAAACTTGTCGCAACCCTCCTGGACCGTGAGGAACGCGGTGATCGGCCGCTCCTCGGCCATGGCGGTGCCTGCGCCGGGTGCGGGGCCTGGCAGGTGGTCGAACTTCGGTTCGGCCGGGAATTCGGTATCGAGAACCGCACCGGCGCCGCGCGTGACGCGCGCCACCATTTCGGGCAGCCGGTGATAGGTCTGCGGCCCGAACACCATGTCGACGTAAGGGGCGCGGCGGAGAATCTCCTCCCCCTCGGCTTGGGCGACGCAGCCGGCCACGGCGATCAGCGGTGCCGCGGCGGGCGACTTCAGTGGCTGCAGCCGGCCAAGATCGGAATAGACCTTTTCCGCGGCCTTTTCCCGGATATGGCAGGTGTTGAGGATGATCAGATCGGCGGTCTCGGGTCCTTCGACGGGACGGTAGCCCAGCGGCGCCAGGATCTCCGCCATGCGTGCGGAGTCGTAGACATTCATCTGGCAACCGTATGATTTGATGAAGAGTTTCTTGCTCAAAGGCGGCGACCGCGGGCGGCTCCAGGCTGGCGATTCGGTGCCCGTAACGTGCTAGCGCCCCTCCCCCCTGTCAAGGCAAGGCTATATGTCACTCGCCCGAACTTGCGCCTAACGTGCTGATTTTTCGTGGTCATTCGGCCGAAGCCGCCGCCGCGCCGGAGCTCGGCGACGGCTCGCCCAGCCGGCCGCTATTAGCCGCTTCGAGGCCGCGCCCGATCACCGCCTGGCAGGCCGCCGCGAGCGCCTTGCGCGATCCGGCGTCGGCCATGGTCAGCGTCGGGTGGAAGATCATGGTCACAGTGAGGCGCCCCAGGCCGAGCAACGTCCATAGATGCGGCGCCAGATCCATGGCCCCGTACCAGGCGAAAAACGGCCGCCACTGCCGGCCGATCGGCATGCCGTCGAGGCGCGTGTAAGCCACCGATACCGGCTGAACGGTCAGCGGGCGATCTTGCACCATTCGCTCGGCGACGCTGAACAGCGAGCTCTTGAAGGGCTTGAGGCGATTGCCGTCGCTGCTGGTCCCCTCGGCGAACAGCACCACGTTGTCTCCTTCTTCGAGACGTCGTGCCAGGTCGTCGCGCTCATTCGCGACGCCGCTCGAGCGCCGATCGACGAAAATGGTCCGCTGCAGCTTGGCTAGCCAGCCGAAGATCGGCCAGCCGGCGACCTCGCGCTTGGCGACGAAGGAGGCCTCGATGGTGGCGCCGATCACCTCGATATCGAGATACGAGACGTGGTTACAGACGAAGAGCGTCGGGCGCTTCACGGAAATCGCGCCATGGATCTCGACCTCGATGCCCAGCACGCGGCAGATGAGCCGGTGATAGCGGTATGGAAGACGGCGAGCGAGCGGCGCGCCCACGCCCAGCAGCACCGCCTGGACGGGCATCAGCGGCAGCGTCACGAGGAAATAGGCGCAAAGCCTGGCGATCGCGCGGGGGATCGAACTGCCCATCCGGGTTGCCGCGGTCAGGGCTGATCCGGCATAGGCCCGGCGGCCCCCGCGAGCCGGTAGTGATTGAAATATTTGTCGGTCACCCGGTCCGTGACCACGATGATGCAGACATCGGTGGTGTTGAACTGCGGATCAATCACGGCACCCTCGCCGACCAGGCCGCCCAGGCGCAGATAGCCCTTGATCAGCGGCGGCAGTGCCGCAAGCGCCGCGCGCGAATCGAGTTGCGCCACCGCCGCCTCGGTGTCGATCTCCGACGGGTTCAGCCGGTTCATCTCGACATAACGCCCCGGCAGGGCCCGGGCGCGCAGAGACGGAGGTGCGAGATGATAGTGGTGGAGATACGACAGCGAGGGCGCGAGCACGTCGGGATCGGTCCCGGGCAGGCTGGCGCAGCCGAACATCAGCCGGATGTCGTGCTGATAGACGTAATTGGCAATGCCGCGCCACAGCAGCTGCATGGTCGGTCGCGTGCGGTATTGCGCGTCGACACACGAGCGGCCGAGCTCGAGAATCGGCCCCGGCATCGCGAGCAGCGGTCCGATGTCGAATTCGGTCTGGGTGTAGAAGCCGCCCGCGCGCGCCGCCGCCTCGCGCCGCAGCAGGCGATAGGTGCCGATCACGCCGGCCGCACCCTCTCCGCGGCGACGGTCGATCACCAACAGGTGGTCGCACCATTCGTCGAAGCGATCGGCGTCGCGGCGGCACGCCCTGGCATCGTCGCTGGGATGGGCCGACATCTCTTCGTAGAACACCTGGTAACGAAGCGCTTGTGCCGCATCGATCTCGGCGGTGATCTGGGCAAGCCGCACCTCCAGCGCGCCGGCAACAATCGCGCCCGACCCACCGGGGCCGGACAGCGGCGTCGGGAGCGGAGCAGCGCGCCCGATCATGGCTTTTTCGCCCGCGCCGCGGCCGCCGCGCTGGTTTCGGCCCGCGTGCCGAACAGCTCCAGCCGATGGCCGACAAGCCGATACCCGAGCTCGCGGGCGATCTCATCCTGAAGCGCCTCGATGCGCGAGTTCTGGAATTCGATCACTTCGCCGGTCTTGATGTCGATCAGGTGGTCGTGATGGTGCTCGTCGGCTTCCTCATAGCGGGCGCGGCCATCGCCGAAGTCGTGCCGGGTGATGATACTGGCCTCTTCCAGCAAGCGGACCGTGCGATACACGGTGGCGATGCTGATCTTGGAATCGATCGCGGCGGCGCGACGATACACCTGCTCGACATCCGGATGGTCGCTCGACTCGGACAGCACGCGGGCGATGATGCGCCGCTGGCCGGTCATCTTCAGACCTTTGTCGATGCAGAGCTGCTCGATCCGCGAGGGCATCGGTCGGCAAATACCTCGGAGGGTTCGATGGGGCGGACTATAAACCAAACCACGCCCGTCGCCTACGGCGCTCTGGGACTGCGGAAAAAGCCCGGTTCTTGCGGCACCAGCCGACCGCCGGGGCGGTGATGGGGTAGAGTTTCGAAGGCGCGCCCTTGAACGTCGGGGCGGCGCTCGTCGCCCTAAGCGCGCTTGCGCTTGCTCTTCGTGCCAAGCCCGAGATCCCGGGCGAGCTGGCTTCTCTGCTTGGCGTAGTTCGGTGCCACCATCGGATAGTCCGGTGGCAGGTCCCAGCGCTCCCGATACTGTTCGGGGGTCAGGTTGTACGCCGTCTTGAGGTGGCGTTTCAGCATCTTGAGCTTTTTGCCGTCGTCGAGGCAGACGATGTAGTCGGGCATCACCGATTTCTTGATCGGCACGGCCGGCTGCGGGCGCGCCCCCGGACCGGCCGGCATGCCGATTCCGGACAAGGCCTGATGCACCTGATGGATGAGCCCAGGCAATTCGGTCAGCGCCACCGAGTTATTCGACACATGCGCCGCGACGATTTTCGCGGTCAACGCCAGGATATCCTCGGCCTTCGGTCCCTCGGTCATCGAATGGTAATCCGGAAATTGTCGCCGCGTTTGTAAAGGGCGAAGAGATGAACGGAGAGGCTGACTATAATTAATCTTAGCCGAGTGCAATAGAGATTTTGTTCAATATTGCCAGTTTCGCTTTTTGTTTTAGATAGATTGCAGCAATTTTGGCCAGATGTCGGGCAGTTGCCCTACGCCCGGGTCGGGTCCCGCGACAAGTCGCATTTAAGCTCGAGGGCGGCCACCGGCGCCCGGTTCGGCGCCCGGTAATAGTCGGGCCGACGCCGGCCGGCCGCAAAGCCGCGGTTGGCATAGAGAGCCCGCGCCGGCTCATTGGTCTCGGCCACTTCGAGGAACAAGCGGCCGGCGCTGAGTTCACGGGCGCGGCGAATCGCCATGTCGAGCAGCGAGGCGGCGATGCCCTGCCGCCGATAGGCCGGCAGCACGCAAAGCGTCAGCAGTTCGGCATCGTCGCTGGCGATGCGCGCCAGCGTGAATCCGGCCGGCGCTTCGCCGACGACGGGGTCGTCGACCACGGCCATATAGGCAAAGCCGCCCGGCGTCGACAGCAGCTCGGCGATGACGCGCCTCGACCAGGTCTCTTCAAAACACCGACCGTGCACGACGGCCAACAGCTCGGCATGGGCGAGGGCCGCGGGGAAGAGGTGCCACGCAGCCATCAGGACGAGATGCCAAGCGCCGCCTTCGACGGCGTCGTGGTTTCGACGGGATGAATGTAGAGCGGTGCGGGGACAGCGGTGGGAGCCGGTGCTGCCGCGGCGATGGCAGCCACGACCGCCGCATCGGGGTGACGCAGTGCCGCTATGACGCTGACCACGGCGGCGTGGCGGCGGAGCTCGATCGCCAGACGGTCGGCGGCATCGCCGACGACGATGTAGGGCGCGCCGCCGCCGAGCCCGGCCGCATAGGCCGCGACCGCGCGCGCGCTGGGCGCATCCCGCGGCGCCAGCGCCGAATCGAAGCTCTGCAGGTACGGCTCAGCCCGCTTGGAATCGAGCGCCACCACCACGACCGAGCCGCCACGCTGTGCCGCCGGCACGGCCGCCGCAACGGCTTCGAGGGTGGTGACGCCGACGAGCGGCCGGCTGGTGGCCAGCGCCAGCCCCCGGGCCGCCGCGAGGCCGACGCGCAAGCCGGTGAAGTGCCCCGGTCCGACAGTGACCGCGAGCCGGTCGAACGCGGTGAACGCGAGTCCGGACACGGTGCGCACGCGGTGCACCATCGGCAGCAGCGCCTCGGCGTGTCCGCGCGGCATCTCTGCCCGTTCGGCGGCAATCACCACCCCGTCGACCCAGACGGCCGCCGAGCAGGCGGCCGTTGCCGAGTCGAGGGCGAGGATTTTCACCGGCCCTCCACGCGGAATGCTAAAAACGCCGCATGAGTCTGGTTCCGATCGCGCCGCCCGACTACGACGTCGAGCTCGACATCGTTTACGCGACGCCCCACAACTTCACCGGTGCGCCGATCTACCGCCGCGCTGCCGCCTACCTTCATCCCGAAGCAGCCGCGGCATTGGCGCCCGCGATTGGGCTGGCGAAAGCGATCGGTCTCAAGCTCAAAATCTTCGACGCGTTCCGTCCGGCCGAAGCGCAATGGAAGATGTGGAATCATACGCCGGATCCCGAATTTCTAGCCGATCCGCGGCGGGGCTCGCCCCATTCGCGGGGTGTGGCGGTCGATTTGACGCTGCTCGACGCTGACGGCCGCGAGCTCGCGATGGGCACGCCATTCGACTCGTTCCGACCGCAATCGCATCACGCATCGACCGATGTCCCGCGGGACGCGCAGCAGAACCGCTTTCTCCTGCTAGGGCTGATGTCGGCTGCCGGCTGGGACTTCTACCGCAACGAATGGTGGCATTACCAGCTGTTCGAGCCGCGGCGGTTTCCGCTGCTGTCGGACAGTGCGGTGACGCCCGGCCTGCTCGGCTGATTGGCCCGGCGATCAGCTCCCATCCGCGAGCTGCAGCGGGCGCGTGTCCAGCCGGGCGCGATCCAGAGCCTGGAGCCGGTTGGCCCGGATGATGCCGCGGACGTCATGCACATAGTCCATCTTGCGCTCGGAGTAGCGCCCCAACGTCAGCACCAGATCGAGGCCGCCCGGAACGTCGCCGCGCGTCCGCGCGTCAAGCCGTTTATCGCGAAACGCCTGATACGCCTTGTGGGTGTTGAGGTTCAAGGCGTAAGCCTCGACGGCGTGCGCCAGGCGCTCGAAGCGCCGGACTTCCGCATGCTCGCCTTCGCCGAACACCATCTGGCCGAACATAGCCTGCCCTTGCGCCGCGGAGCTCGTACCCCAGCCGGTCTCCAACGCCGCCTGGCCGATCGCCAGCGAGGGCGGGATCACGTCGACGCGCTCGAGCAGCTCTTCCACCAGGTCGGGAATCTCGTCGGCGTCGTATTCGACCAGGTAGCGGTCCGCCAAGGCCTGGAGCCAGGCGCTGTCGGTCGGCGTCGGCGTCCCGCCCGACTCGACCGTGTCGCTCAACTGCTGCAACCGCGCCCGGTCCCTCAGGATTTGCTCATTTTCGCCGAGGATGAGCGGCAGGAGCGTCTTCACGAACATTTCCTTGCGCACACTGACACTCGGCGAGTCGAGCATCGGCAGATTCGCCGGAACCCGCGCCAGGAACAGGCGCGGCACCACCGCACCGTTGTCGCGGACGTCCGCGAGCGTGTAGCCCTCCGCCGCCAAGTTGTCCTCCAGCGCCTTCACGCCGTCATCGGACGTGACCGCCGGCAACGGGCCAGAAAAAAGCGCCATGAACGGCAATTCATGGCGCGGGCCGGCGGCGTCGCCGGAATAAATGATCGCGTGATTGGCCTGCGCGACCCCGAACAGGGTGATCGCAAACGACAGACACGTGATCGTGCGGACGCGCAAGGCGCGTGATTGAAGCGTTGCCACCGGCGACATGCGTCGGCCCCCGAAATTGTTTCAGAGATGAGATGGACGGCGAAAGCCGCGCGCTACATGACCGCGCGGACTTCGACCACTTCCGGGATGTAGTGCTTGAGCATGTTCTCGATCCCGGCCTTCAATGTCGCGGTCGAGCTCGGGCATCCAGAGCAGGATCCCTGCATGTGCAGGTAGACGATGCCGTCCTCAAAGCTTTGGAACACGATATCGCCACCGTCCTGCGCGACCGCGGGACGAACGCGGGTGTCGATGAGATCTTTGATCTGGGTCACGATCTCGGAGTCGTCTTCGCCCACCGGCGTGCCCACGTTTTCAGCCGGCCCAACGACGATCGGGCGTCCGGAGGTATAATGCTCCATGATGGCGCCCAGGATCGCAGGCTTCAGCAGATGCCAGTCCTTGTCGGATTGCTTGGTGACGGTCACGAAATCGGAGCCGAGAAACACGCCCGCAACCCCGTCGATCCCGAACAGGTGTTCGGCGAGTGGTGAGCGCTTGGCGTCGTCCACGGACGCAAAGTCCGCCGTGCCGGTGCCCATGACCTCGCGGCCGGGCAGGAATTTGAGCGTCGCCGGGTTGGGCGTCTGTTCGGTCTGGATGAACATCTCTCGCCTCCTCAATAGTCACTCGGCAAGAACCCACCTGTGGCTAAATGGGGGTTGCGGCGCAGCACGTCAACCCTTTTCGCCAAAACTCCCCTACTTTGATACCATTAACTGTATTTATGTTGCGCAAGCACGGGCCTGAGTAATCAAACATGTCTTATCCCCAGATTCGGGAAGGTCTTGTCGAGCCTTCGATGGCCGCGGTTCCGACTCGGACCGGCCGGGTGTTCGAGCGACCGGTCAGCGCCCGCACGTTCGAAAATTCCGCCCGCATCGCGGATGTCGTGGCGTGGGTCGTGGGCGACGCCCGCCGCATCGGGACATCGCTCGAATTGCTCGACGAGCTGTGCTGGCGGCTAATCGCCGCCGGGGTGCCGCTCGCCCGCATGACGTTTCACCTGCCGACCTTGCATCCGCAGTATTACGGCATCGGCTGCCGCTGGAGCCGCGCCACCGGCCAGACCGAGGAGTTGCTGGTGGGGCACAGCGTGCGCTACAGCGCCGCCTATCTCGAGAGCCCGATCCGCCGCGTGATCGAGGACGGCGAGCATATCCGCCGCCGACTCGATGCCCCCGACGCCCTCATGGACTTCCCGATCCTGGCCGAGCTGAAGGCCGAGGGAATCACGGAATACATGGCGGTTCCGCTGGAGCTGTCGAGCGGCCGGCGCGTGACGGTGACCTTGGCAACCGATCGGCCCGGGGGCTTTCGCGAGGACGAGCTGGCCGAACTTAGGACCATCGGCCCGCATCTGACGCCGCTGCTCGAGATCCACATCACGCGTCAGATCACCTCGAACCTGCTTGGCGCCTATCTCGGCCAGCAGATCGGCAAGCGCGTGCTGGCCGGCGACATCATCCGCGGCCACGGCGAGACCATCCGCGCCATCGTCTGGCTGTGCGACCTGCGTGGATTCACGCGGCTATCGGATCACCTTCCGGGACCGCACGTGATCGGTATCCTGAACGCCTATTTCGAGCGCGTTGTGAGCGAGCTGCACAAGCGGAACGGCGAGGTGCTGAAATTCATGGGCGACGGGCTGCTCGCCATCTTCGCGGTGGCCGATGCCGCGTTCGCGCCCGATGCCGCCAGGCGGGCGCTGGAGGCGGCGGAGGCCGCGATCGCCGCCGTCGACGCCCTCGCGGGCGATCCGGTCCTCGAGGGCGAGCCGGCGCCGCGCATGTGCGTGTCGATCCATTTCGGCAACGTCTTCTTCGGCAATATCGGCGCCACCGATCGCCTCGACTTCACGACCATCGGCCCGGCGGTGAATCTGGTGGCGCGGCTCGACCAGCTGTCCAAGGTGCTGGAGCGGCGAATCCTGGTCACCGACGACTTCGCCCAGGTCTGCCCGCGTCCGCTGCAGTCGGTCGGCAGCCATCCGCTGCGCGGGCTCTCCACAGCGCACGAGATCTTCACCGTACCGGACCGGCCGGCGAAGACGTAGGTGCCTTCCTCAGGTGACGGCGTCGATCTGGTCGTCCGACAGGCTGCCCGGCACGATGACAAGCGGGATCCGCAGGTTGGACGAGTACTTTCCCGTGAGTGCCGTGATCAGCGGCCCGGGGCCGCCGGGCCCGGTTCCGGCACCCAGTACCAGGACCGAGATGCTCGGCTCCTCGTTCATCAGCTTCAGCAGCTCCTCGCGCACAGCGCCTTCGCGCACATGCAGCACCGGCATGTCGCCGGAGAGAGCCTGGGCCTGGGCCGCGAGCTCCTGCAACCGTGCCTCCGCCTCGGCGCGCTGCTCTTCACGCATCAGATTGCCGACCGCCAGCCATTCGCTGTCGACCGGTTCGGTCACATACAGCATGGCCACACGGCCGCCGGTCGCCTTGGAGCGGCGGCAGGCATACCGGAGCGCCACCTTCAGCTCGGGGCTTTGGTCGACGACGACGAGGAAGACGCGCTGCGGGTGCCTTGTGGTGGCGGCCATGGTCGTCCCTCCGTTCAGCTACGCTTTGCGGAAGATCACGCCGGCACCCCAGCCGGCGAGCACGGCGACGAAGATGGTCAATATGCCATAGATCGCCGCGTCCCGATGAGCAAACTCGTATACGTCGGCGCCGACGCCGATCTTGCTGACGAACATCGGCGTGGTTTGCGCAGCAACGACCTGGTTGTTGCGGATCAGCAGCACCTCCGCCGTGTACGATCCGGGCGGCACGTTCGCCGGCAGGAGGACATGGGTGCGAAACAGCCGCGGACCGAGGAACGACACCTCGCCTTCGCGGCTCGCGTACAGCGATCGCCGCTCCTTGTTGCGCAGAAGGCCGGCGCGGAACTCCGCGACCTCGGACGCGTCGGCATTGGGGAGGGCGGCCAGGCGCAGATAATCGGTGCCGAGCTGGTGGCGCGCCCGAATTGCCGGCGAGATTTCGGTGAGCGGCCGGCTCGACGCGACGCGGTAGAAAGCGGGCACGCCGGTGAAAACCATCTCGTCGGTGTTGATCCAGATTCCGCCGACGCGGGATTTGCGGCGGACCGTGGTCTCCTGATCGGGACCGCGCAGCACGACCACCACGTCGCCCTCGCCTTCGGTGGCACCGAACAGCAGCATGTCGGCACCGGAGAAACCGGTGGTGATCTCGATCAGATGCGTCGACAGGTCGAACACCAGCGGCTGCGCCCTGGCGGGGGCGTACACTCCCGCCAGGGCGAGCACGAGGAGGACAAGGCTGAGGAGCCGGATGCTCACGACGGCGGCTCCCCGCCTTCGGGCACGCCGTTGATGTCAATCGAGTAGAGGTCGTCGGGCCGGGCGACCAGCCCCACGCCCAGCTGAATCGCGACCCCCAGAATCAGCAGCGCCATCAGGCCGCGCAGCTGGTCGGCCTTGAGCCGAGCGCCAGCTTGCGCGCCGTACGGAGCGCCCAGCAGACCGCCGATCATGACCGTCGCCGCCAGCACGATGTCGACGGTCTGGTGCGACCATGCCTGGAGCAAAGTGACGTTCGCGGCGACGACGATGACCTGCATCAGGGATGTGCCAACCACGACCGAGGTCGGCATGCCAATGAGGTAGATCATCACCGGCACCAGGAAGAAGCCGCCGCCGACCCCCATGACGCCGGACATGATGCCGACGAACAGGCCGACGCCCAGCGGCAGCAGCGCGCTGACGTAGAGCCGCGAGCGTGGAAAGCGCATCTTTCCCGGCAAGCCATGGACCCAGAAATGCGTGTGCCGCGCCGGCGGGACAGCACCGGCGGCACTCAAGCGGCGGCGAAACGCCTTGATCACTTCCCCCAGCATCAGCGTGCCGACGATGCCCAGCAGCAGCACGTAGGAGAGCGAGACGACTAAGTCGAGCAGGCCGGCGCGCCGCAGCACACCGACCAGGGCGATGCTGGCCGCCGAGCCCACCAGGCCGCCGGCGATGAGAAGTCCCCCCATCTTCAGGTCGACGTTCCGTCGCCGCCAATGCGCAAGCACGCTCGACATCGACGGCGCGATCACGATCGCAGCACCGGTGGCGGCGGCGACCGCCGGGCTGACGCCGAGAAAGATCAGCATCGGCGTGATCAGGAATCCGCCGCCCACGCCGAACATGCCGGAAAGAAACCCGACACCGCCCCCCATGGCGAGCAGGATCAGGACGTCGAGCGGCACCTCGGCGATCGGGAGGTAGATCGTCATCGAGCGCTCACGCTCCCGCCCGCCGTAGCATGGCCCGGTCAAGAGTTGTGCGGCGGAAGCGCTCAGCGGTGAGATGGATAATCATGGCGGCCGGCGGAGAGAACGGCCGGCTGACCGCCGAACCAGGGTGTCGCGCGCCCGGCACAGGCGGCCGGGACATCCCCCTTGCCCGGCGCCGTTCCCTCGCCTCGCTTGCCGCCGGGCAATACCAATCGTCCGGCTAATCTGCGCCGCAGGGGCGAGGCGCGCAACAAGTTTGGCGTGCAATCAATGCAGGGCCGCGACTCGGCCGGGCGGTGGGCCGCGCACGACGCCGGCGAGCGCTGATGCTCAGGCGGCCTGCGGGCAGCCGGCGTGCGGTTTGCGAACACGCTCCGTCGAGGCCGGGTGTTTGGCCAGCCGGTCCACCGGCCGGATCGGGCGCCTGACCAGCTCCCCGCCGCAGTTCGGGCACCGTCCGTGAAGCACCTGCTCGACGCAGCCACGGCAGAACGTGCACTCATACGAACAGATCATCGCGTCGGCAGAGTCCGGCGGCAGATCGCGGTCGCAGCACTCGCAGTTCGGTCGCAGAGTCAGCATGGTGCCCTCCTCCTGCTTAGGGACGCAGAAAGCCGAACAGGTCCTGGACCTCGCGGAGGTGCTTCTCGGCGACCGCGTTCGCCCGCTCGGCCCCCCGCCGCAGGATCCCGTCGACATAACCGGGATCGGCCATCAGACGCTTCATTTCGGTGCCGATCTGGCCCAGCACGCCGACGGCGGTCTCGGCGAGCGCGTTCTTGAACGCGGAGAACTGCTCGCCGGCAAACTCCGCCACCGCCGCGTCCAGGGTCTTGTCGCTGAGGGCTGCGTAGATGCCGAGCAGGTTCTCGGCCTCGGGCCGCTTTTGGAGGCCCTGTGGGCTGTCGGGAAGGAGCTCCGGATCGGTCTTGGCGCGCCGGATCTTTTGCGCGACCGCATCGGGACCGTCGGTAAGGTTGATGCGGCTCTGGTCCGACGGATCGGACTTGCTCATCTTCTTGGTCCCGTCGCGCAGCGACATGACCCGGGTTGCAGTCCCGAAGATCTGCGGCTCCGGCAGCGGGAAGTATTCGACTCCGAAGCGCCGGTTGAAAGCGCCGGCGATGTCGCGCGCGAGTTCCAGATGCTGCTTCTGATCCTCGCCGACCGGCACATGCGTCGCCTTGTAGGCGAGGATGTCGGCCGCCATCAGCACCGGGTAAGCGTAAAGGCCGAGCCCCGCATTGTCGCGCAGCTTGCCCGCCTTCTCCTTGAACTGGGTCATGCGGTTGAGCCAGCCAAGCGGGGTCAGGCAGCCGAGCAGCCAGGCCAGCTCGGCGTGGGCAGGCACCATGGCCTGATTGAAGATGATGCACGCGTCGGGATCGATGCCGCAGGCGATATAGGCGGCCGTGACCTCGCGCGTCTGGGCCCGCAGTGCCGCGGGATCCTGCGGTACGGTGATCGCGTGCAGGTCGACGATGCAGAAGATGCAGTCGAAGTCCTTCTGCAGCTTCACCCAATTGCGGATGGCGCCCAGATAGTTGCCGAGATGGAGATTGCCGGTCGGCTGAATGCCCGAGAAAATGCGGTTCATCGCGTGGAGGTCCCCAGAACTGGCCCGAGTTATCGCCGCTCGGCGGCGGGGAATCAATGCGGCACTTTGCCCGCTCGAGGCCCGCCGGCTAGGATGGCGCCCTTTCGGGGGACCGCATGGCCAAACGCAAAACGCACACCCGCCGCACCGCAAATCCCGACGCACGCGCGCTCACCCGCCGACTCGCCCGGCAGTCGACCGACACGATTGCCGACGTGCTCGACGTGATGGGTCTTGGCAACCAGACCTTGAGCGCGGCACTCCGGCCGCTTGCCCCGGGCATACGACTGGCCGGGCCGGCGTTTTGCGTGCGCGGCCGGGCGGTCGACAAGTCGAGTCCGGCACCGGCCGGTGCGCCGTACGAGGTCGACCGCAGCCTGACGCCGGGCGCGGTCGTGGTGACGGCGACCGGCGGCCACACGGTGTCGGCGGTGATCGGCGGCAACGTCGTCCTCTCGTATAAGAAGCGCGGCTGCGCCGGGCTGGTGGTCGACGGTGCGGTGCGGGACAGCGCCGAGATTCGCGCACTTCGCATCCCGGCCTTCGCCACTCACGTGACCCCGCGCCGGCCAGCCGGCCGCTGGAGCGTGGTCGAACATGGGCAGCCGATTTCGATGCCCGGACAAAGCGGCTCGGAGGTGGTGGTGCATCCGGGTGACCTGATCCTGGGCGATGACGACGGCGTGGTGGTGATCCCGCAGGCCATCGCCGCCGAGGTGCTCGAGGCCGCCGAGAAGCTCACCCGCATCGAAGCGAAGGTGGTGGCCGATATCCGGCGGGGGCGGGACCGCGAGGAGACGCTCCGCGCCTATGACCGCTTCAGCCACATCCGGAAGATCGTGCCGCCCGCCGCCTCGTAAGCCTCAGGCCGCGCGGGCGAGAAGCCGCCTCACCTGCGTGCGGTCCGCGGCCCCCAGCAGCAGCGCCGCGGCCCCGAAGACCGCGAGCCCGCAGATGACGAGGAGGGCCAGCGCCGCGACGCGCTCGACCGTATGCCCGGCGAGCCACGGCTCGAGCGGCGCCAGCACGGCCCACAGCGCCGCCGCCATGACAGCACTGGCGAGCACCATGCGGGGCACCCGCTGCTTCAGCGCCGCGTCGGGGGTGAAATGGCCGCGGCGGTAGAGAATCCACGCCAGCGAAATCGTGTTCATCCACGCCGACACGGCCGTGGCGAAGGCGATGCCGACGTGTTTCAACGGCGTCAGCAGCAAGAGCGCGATCGTGGTGTTGGCGACGACGCAGACCACGGCGATCTTTACCGGGGTGCGCGTGTCTTCGCGCGCGTAAAAGCCCGGCGCCAGCACCTTGATCAGCACATAGGCGGGCAGGCCGATCGCATAAGCGATCAGCGCCGCGGCCGTCGCGGTGGTCTCGACCGGTCCGAACGCGCCGCGCTGAAACAGCCCGATGATGATCGGCCGCGCGATCACCAGGAGGGCCGCGGTCGCCGGCAAGGCCAGCAGGAGCGCCATTTCAAGGCCGCGGTTGAGGCTGGCGAGGGCCGCCTGTTCCTCGCCGCGGCGGGCATGTCGGGCGAGTTGCGGCAGCAGCGCCGTGCCGATCGCGATCCCAATGACGGCCAGCGGCAGCTCATAGATGCGGTCGGCGTAATAGAGATAGGACACCGCCCCCGTCGGCAGCACCGAGGCGATGACGATGTCGATCAAGATGTTGATCTGCACCACGCCGGCCCCGAGCGTTGCCGGCAACATCAGCCGGAGCAGCCGGCGCACCTCCGGCGACAGGCGCGGCCACGGCAGCCGCAGGGCCAAGCCGGCCCGATCCATCGCCGCGGCCAGCCACAGAAACTGCGCGATCCCCGCGGCAGCGACGCCCCAGGCCAGGGCATGGCCTGCCGTCGGTGTCAGGTTGATCAGCAGCAAAAGCCCGGCGATGAAGCAGACATTCATCAACACCGGCGTCGCGGCGACCGCGGCGAACCGGTCGATCGAGTTGAGGACGCCACCCTGCAGCGAGACCAGCGAGATGAACAGAAGATAAGGGAACGTGATGCGGGTCAGGTCGACCGCCAGCTGGAACTTGGCCGGATCGGCGGCAAAGCCGGGCGCAAAGACATACATCAGCCACGGCATGGCGAGCTCCGCCACCACCGTGAAAACGAGCAAGGCCACCAGCAGGACGGCCATCGAATCCTCGGCGAAGCGCTTCGCCGCCTCGCGCCCGGAGGTGGCCACCAGCCCGGCAAAGATCGGCACGAAGGCCGCGTTGAAGGCGCCCTCGGCGAACAGGCGCCGGAACAGGTTGGGGAACTTGAAGGCGACGAAGAACGCGTCGGCGACCGGCCCGGCCCCGAGATAGGCCGCGACCAGGACATCGCGCAAAAAGCCGAGAACCCGCGACAATAGCGTGTAACCGCCGATCGTCGCCACCGAGCGCAGAAGAGCCATCGCGGCTAACTACCCGATTCGCCACTTAAAAAGAAGGAGGGGCAAAAAGAAGACCGTGCTACGCCGGCAAGTTTTCACTGACGCGGCGCCGACGTCCCGCCGGCTCATCGCCGCCGTCCCGTTCTTCCGGATCGGCGAGTGCGGCCAGCAGGCGTTCGCGGATGCGCTTGGCTTTCGACTCCTGGTCGATTTTGTGCCCGAACACGTCCCTGACGTAGAAGACGTCGACGACGCGCTCCCCATAGGTGGCGATCTTCGCGGTCGAGATCGACAGGCCCAGCGAGGTGAGGGCCCGCGCCACCTCGTACAGGAGGCCCGGCCGGTCGCGGCCGTTGACTTCGATCAGCGTGTGGCTGGCGGACGCGCTGTTGTCGACGAGGACGCGCGGCGGCACGCGGAACACGTTCGTGCGGCTGACGATGGTCGGCCGACGCGAAAACGTCTCGCGCAGGCGCACGCGCCCCGACAGCGCCTGCTCGATGTGGGTGGCGAGCCGCGCGATGCGCTCCGGGCGGTCGAACGCGCCGCGCGCCGAGGCGTCGGCGATGCCGGCGGCGTCCTGAAGCTGAAATGCGTCCAGCGCCATGCCGTTCGTCATGGTGATGATCTGGGCGCCGACGATGTTGGCGCCGGCCAGCGCCATGGCGCCGCACAACCGGCTGAACAGGCCCGGATGGTCTTCGGTATAGATGGTGACTTCTGTGATCCCCCGCGCACGGTCGATTCGCGTATCGACGGTCAGCGGCGTCTTGTTCCGCTCGGCCTCGCGCACCAGCCGCGCATGGCGGGCCAGGGTCGCCGGGTCGAAGGCCAGCCAGTACTCCGCGTAGCCGCGCGCGAAATGCGCCGTGAGGTCTGCATCGCTCCACTCCACGAGCTCGGCGCGCACCGCCGCCTGGACGTGGGCCACGCGCGACTTGGTGCCCTCGCCCGGTGCGGCACCGGCGAGCACCTCCTCGGCGTTGAGGTACAGTTCGCGCAGCAGCGCCGCCTTCCAGTTGTTCCACACATTCGGGCCAACGCCGCGGATATCGGCGATGGTGAGGCAGAGCAGCAGCCTCAGCCGCTCGGGCGACTGCACCAGGGCCGCGAAGTCGCGGATCGTCTTCGGGTCGTGGATGTCGCGCTTGAAGGCGGTGTTCGACATCGCGAGGTGCCAGCGGACCAGCCACGACACGGTTTCGGTCTCTTCTTCCGTCAAGCCGAGCCGCGGGCCAAGCTTCAGCGCGATCTCGGCGCCGATGACCGAGTGATCGCCGCCGCGGCCTTTGGCGATATCGTGCAGGAGCAAGGCGAGATAGAGCGCCCGGCGCGACTGGATCTTGGAGATGATGTCGCTCGCCAGCGGGTGATCGTCCTTGAGCTCGCCCAATTCGATGCGGTGCATGATGCCGATGCAGAAGATCGTGTGCTCGTCGACCGTGTACACGTGGTACATGTCGTGCTGCATCTGGGCGACCACTCGGCCGAAATCGGGAACGAACCGGCCGAACACGCCCGCTTCGTTCAGGCGCCTGAGCGTGATTTCGCCGTCGCGCCCGTCGGTGAGCATCTCCATGAACAGCTGATTCGCCTGCGGATTGGCGCGCAGGTTCGAATCGACCAGCCGCAGATTCTGCCGGATGAGGCGCAGCGCATAGGGATGGATGTCGAATCCATGAGCCTGTGCGACGCGGAAGATGCGCAGGAAATTCACCGGATCGTCGGCGAACGCGGTGGTCTTGGCGACCGTCAGCCGGCCGCTTTCAAGCGCGAAGCCCTCGATCATCTTGGCGCGCCGCCGGCCGAAGCGGCCGAGCGGAAGCGATTTGAGGCTGAAGCGCGGCTTCACTTCGCTTTCGATCTCGAGGGCGGCGCAGAAGATTCGGGTGAGGTCGCCGACGTCCTTTGCGACCAGGAAATAGTGCTTCATGAAGCGCTCGACGCCGCGTGTGCCGCGATGGTCGGTGTAGCCCATGCGGCGGCCGATCTCGCCCTGCACGTCGAAGGTGAGCCGGTCTTCCGGCCGATTCGCGAGATAGTGGAGGTGGCAGCGGACGGTGAGGAGGAAGTCGAGCGCCTTGGTGAATTTCGCCGCTTCGTCGCCGGTCAGGACGCCCTTCATGACCAGGTCCTCGACGCGCTCGACGCGATGGACGTATTTGGCGATCCAGAACAGCGTGTGCAGGTCGCGCAGGCCGCCCTTACCTTCCTTGACGTTGGGCTCCAGCACGTAGCGCGAATCGCCCAGCCGCTTGTGGCGCTCGTTGCGCTCGGCCAGCTTCGCGGCAATGAAGGCCGGAGCGGTGTCCTTCACAACTTCGGCGAGGAAGCGCTTGCGCAGCTCCGCGAACAGCTTGTCGTCGCCCCACAGATAGCGCGCCTCGAGCAGGGCGGTGCGGATGGTGATGTCTTCACGCGCCAGACGCAGGCATTCGGGGACGGAGCGCGTGGCATGGCCGACCTTCAGGCCGAGGTCCCACAGCGCGTAGAGGATGAATTCGACGATCTGCTCGCCGCGGGGCGTCTGCTTATAGGGCAGCAGGAAGAGCAGATCGATATCCGAGTGCGGGCACAGCTCGCCGCGGCCGTAGCCGCCGACGGCGGCGATGGTCAGGCGCTCCGCCAACGTCAGGTTCGCGGCGCGGTACACGTACCAGTCGGCGTAATCATGAAGCGCGCGCACCAGCTGATCGACGAGGAAGCTCATGGCGCGCGCGGCGAGCAGCCCGATCCCGGCCTCGCCGGCTCCTTCGTGCGCTTCGAAGCGGCGGCGGATTTCGGCGCGGCCACCGGCCAGCGCCGATTTCAGGACCTCCAGGACCCGTGCCCGCTGCGCGTCCAGCGACAGGTCTTCATCGTGCGCGATCTTCTCCAGCGCATCCATGACGGCACGCCGATCGATGATGTCGCGCTGACGCGGAATGTCACGCTGGCGCCCGCTGGCGTCCATCGAGATGCAGGCCTTCCTTTAAATGGCCAGCCGGGGGCACGGCTGGACGAGTTCTACCCTCATTATAGTCATTATAACGCGGGTGCGCGGCTCTTAGCTGCGCCGGCGCGCCGGCGCAAGAGGAAGGCCACTGCCAACAATACCGCATCCGCCGCCACTTCGAGGCGCAGCAGGCCGCGTGCCATCTCGAAATGGATGAACGCCGCGATCACCGTCGGGTAGATCAGGACGTGCAGCCGCCGCCAGCGCACCGCCCCCAGGACCCGGTGCATCACGTCGGCCGACGTCGCGGCCAGCGGCGCCAGCAGCAGCACGGCGATGCCGCCGACCGTCAGGTAGCGGCGCGACAGCAGTTCCTCCGCCAGGAACGGCCAGTCGAACCCGTATTGGCGCATCCAAGCCACCAGGTGGAGGGCCGCATAGAACGCGCCGAACAGGCCGATCATGCGCCGGAAGCTGGCGAATGCGGTGAGGCCGGTGAGCCGGATCAGCGGCGAGATACAAACCGCCAGCACCAGGAATCGCATCGACCAGGCGCCGGTCTCCTCGATGATGGCCTTCCACGGCCGGGCGAGCCCCCCGCCCGCGTAATCGTCGGCGAGGATGACGGCCGGGAGCAGGGCCAGCCCGAAGACGACCGTCTTCACGCGCGGAAACGACGGGTATGGCTTGGCCGCGCCGTCAACCGCCGCCAAGCAGGCCCCGCAGGCGATAGAGCGCCTCCAGCGCCTCTTTCGGGCTGAGCTCGTCGGGATTGATCGCCGCGAGCGCCGCCTCGACGTCGGACCGCGGCGGCTTGCCGGCGGCCGTTCCCGATTTCGGCCGGGCGGCGCTGAACAGCGGCAGATCGTCGGCGAGCCGCGTCGCGGCATTGGCCTGTTCGCCAGCCTCGAGAATCTTCAGGACCTCTTCGGACCGGGCGATGACCGCCGCCGGCAGACCGGCGAGCCGCGCGACGTGGATGCCGTACGAGCGGTCCGCGGCCCCCGGTGCCACCTCGTGGAGAAACACGACGTCGTCTTGCCATTCCTTGACCCGCATGGTCCAGCAGGCGAGCCCCTGCAGGCGCGCGGCCAGGGCGGTGAGCTCGTGATAGTGCGTCGCGAACAGGGCCCGGCAGCGATTCATCTCGTGCAGATGCTCGACCGTGGCCCAGGCGATCGACAATCCGTCGAACGTCGCGGTCCCGCGGCCGATCTCGTCGAGAATGACCAGCGAGCGCGGCCCGGCGCGGTTGAGGATGGTCGCGGTCTCCACCATCTCGACCATGAAGGTCGACCGCCCGCGCGCCAGATCATCGGCCGCACCCACGCGGCTGAACAGGCGGTCGACGACGCCGATGCGCGCCGCCTCCGCCGGGACATAGGAGCCCATCTGCGCCAGGATCACGATCAGGGCGTTCTGGCGCAGGAATGTCGACTTGCCGGCCATGTTCGGACCGGTCAAGAGCCAGATCCGCTTGTCGCTCGCCGCGGTCCCGCCGGACCCCGCCGCCGCATCGCTGGCGCACAGCACGCACTCATTGGCGACGAAGGCGGGACCGCCCGCCTCCGCCAGCGCCGCCTCGACCACGGGATGGCGTCCCGCCTTGACCACGAAGTCACGGCTTTCATCGACCGTGGGCCGGCAATAGCGGCGCTCGACCGCCAATTCGGCGAGGGCGGCCGCCACATCGAGCCCGGCTATAGCGCGCGCCGCCGCGGCAATCTCTGTCGCGCGCCCCACGACCTCCTTCACCAGGTCGTCGAACAGCGCCAATTCCAGGGCCAGCGCCTTGTCGGCGGCGCTGGTGATCTTCGATTCGAGCTCGCTGAGGTCGACCGTGGTGAACCGCATGGCACCCGCCATGGTCTGGCGGTGAATGAAGCGGCTCCCCGCACCCGTCTCGATCTTGTCGGCGTGAGTCTGGGTGACTTCGATGAAATATCCGAGCACGTTGTTGTGCCGGATCTTGAGGCTCGGGACCTTCGTTTGCTCCGCGTAGCGCGTCTGCAAACCCGCGATCAGCTTGCGGCTCTCGTCGCGGAGCGTGCGCAGCTCGTCGAGCTCCGCCGAATAGCCCGCGGCCACGAACCCGCCGTCGCGCGCCGCCAGCGGCAGATCGGGTCCCAGCGCCCGCGCCAGGCGTTCGACCAGCACGCTATGTTCGCCGAGGCCGATCCCCGCGTCCCCGATGCCCGCAGGAATTCCCGACAGTCCGCCGTCGGCGATCACGCGCTTCAGCGTCGGCACCTGGGCGAGCGCATCGCGGAGGCCGGCCAGGTCGCGCGGGCCGCCGCGCCCGAGGCCGAGCCGCGACAGTGCCCGCTCGATGTCACCGATCCCCTTGAGCGCCGTGCGGACGGCCTCGCGCCGCCGGCCGTCGGCGGTGAACCACGCGACCATGTCGAGCCGGCGGTCGATCGCCACCGGATCGGTCAAGGGTGCTGCCAGCCGGCTCGCCAGGAGGCGCGCGCCGGCGCCGGTCAGTGTGCGATCGATCCAGTGGAGCAGCGAGCCGCGGCGCTCGCCGGAGAGGCTTTCGGCGATCTCGAGATTGCGCCGCGTGGCGGGATCGATCTCGAGCACGGTTGAGTCGGCGACCCGCGTCGGCGGGCCAAAGCGGGGCAAGCGGCCTTTCTGGGTCAGCTCGACATAGTCGACGAGAGCGCCGCCGGCCGCGAGCTCGGCGCGCCCGAACGCCCCGAAGGCATCGAGCGCGCGGACTCCATAGAGCGCTTCCAGTCGGCGGCGGCCGTTTTCGCTGTCGAAGCGCGAGCCGGGCAGCGGTGTCAGGGCCGCCTTCCACGGCTGGAAGATCTCGAACAGCTCCGGACGCTGGATCAGCCGGTCGGAGATGAGGATCTCGCCCGGTGCGACGCGGGCCAGAACCGACGGCAGATCTCCCGCCTCGACCGGCTGCAGCCAGAACTCGCCGGTCGACAGATCGAGCCATGTAAACCCCATGGCGCCGGCAACGCCGCCGCCGGTCTCGGCCAAAGCCGCGAGGTAATTGTGCCGCTTGGCATCGAGCAGCGCGTCCTCGGTGAGGGTGCCGGGGGTGATGACGCGCACCACCTCACGTTTCACCACCGCCTTGGCGCCGCGCTTCTTCGCCGCGGCGGGATCCTCGACCTGCTCGCACACCGCCACGCGGAACCCCTGCCGGATCAGGCGGGCGAGATAGCTTTCCGCCGCATGAACCGGCACGCCGCACATCGGGATGTCCTCGCCGGCGTGCTTGCCACGATGCGTGAGCGTCAGGCTGAGCGCCCGCGAGGCGGTCACCGCGTCGTCGAAGAACAGCTCATAGAAATCGCCCATCCGGTAGAACAGCAGGCACTCCGGATAGGCGCGCCGTATCTCCAGATACTGCGCCAGCATCGGCGTCGCCGGTGCCGGCGCGGGGTCGGCCGCGGCGGCGGTCCGGGCAAGTGAGGTCGGGTCGGAAAGAGCGCTGTCGTTCATCGGCGAGTCGCAATCGGCCAACGATACCACGCGCGGCAAAAGGGTCGCGAGGCGCGCGTGCGGCCGGCCCGCAGCCCGGCCGGCCCGCTTTGACGGCGGGTCCGCCGTTCGCCTAACATTGCGGGGAACGGCGGTTAACGCCGACGGCAAGAGCCCGCGAAGGTCCGAACATCCAGGGGAGCACCAACGCCCTATGGCGAACGACATCGCGCAGAAGCTCGAGGAAGACGCGCTCAACTTCCACTCCCAGGGGCAGCCCGGGAAGATCGCGTTGGCGCCCACCAAGCCGCTGACAACCCAGCGCGATTTGACGCTTGCCTATTCTCCCGGCGTGGCCTGGCCGTGCCTTCACATCGCGAAGAACCCCGACCTCGCCTACGATTACACCGCCAAAGGCAACGTGGTCGCGGTGATCTCGAACGGCACGGCCGTGCTCGGCCTCGGCGACATCGGAGCCCTCGCCGCGAAGCCGGTGATGGAAGGCAAGGCCTGCCTATTCAAGCGCTTCGCCGATGTGGATGCGTTCGACATCGAGGTCGACACCAAGAACGTCGACGAATTCGTCAACTGCGTCCGCTACATTGGTAAGGCGTTCGGGGGCATCAACCTCGAAGACATCAAGGCGCCCGAGTGTTTCATCATCGAGCAGCGCCTGCGCGAGCTGCTCGACATCCCGGTCTTTCACGACGATCAGCACGGCACCGCGATCGTCGCCACCGCCGGCCTCATCAATGCGCTGCAGCTCACCGGCCGCGACCTGAAGAAGACGAAGATGGTGGTGAACGGCGCCGGGGCGGCATCGATCGCCTGCGTCGAGCTCCTGAAGCGCATGGGGCTGCCCGGCGACCAGGTCATCCTCTGCGACACCAAGGGCGTGATCTACCAGGGCCGCACCGAAGCGATGAACCAGTGGAAATCGGCGCACGCCGCGCCGACGAAGGCGCGGAGCCTGGCGCAGGCCCTGGAGGGCGCCGACGTCTTTTTCGGATTGTCGGTGAAAGGGGCGATGACCAAGGCGATGGTCAAATCGATGGCCGCCAAGCCGATCATCTTCGCCATGGCCAACCCCGACCCCGAGATCACGCCCGAGGACGTGCGCGAGGTTCGCGCGGACGCGATCATCGCGACCGGCCGCTCGGACTACCCGAACCAGGTCAACAACGTCCTGGGATTTCCGTACATCTTCCGCGGCGCGCTCGACGTCCGGGCGAGCACGATCAACGACGAGATGAAGATCGCGGCAGCCGAGGCGCTGGCGGCCCTGGCGCGCGAAGACGTGCCCGACGAGATGGATGCCGCCTACGCCGGCAAGCGCCTGCGCTACGGGCCGGAGTACATCATCCCCGCGCCGTTCGACCCGCGGCTGATCTCGATCGTTCCGGCCGCCGTTGCCAAGGCGGCCATGGACTCCGGCGTGGCGCGCAGCAAGATCACCGACATGCCGGCGTACCGCCGCAAGCTGGCGACGCGCCGCGACCCGATCGGCGCCATCCTGGCGCTTATCTTCGAAAAGGTGCAGGCCAATCCGCGCCGCGTGGTCTTCGCCGAAGGCGAAGAGGAGAAGGTGGTCCGGGCCGCGGTGCTCTTCCGGGAGATGGGATACGGCACGCCGGTCCTGATCGGGCGCGAGGAGCGGATCCACAACATGATCGCCGCGACCGGCATCGGCCGCGCCGCCGGCCTCGAAATCCACAACGCCCGGCTGTCGAAGAACAACCGCCGCTACGCGGATTTCCTCTATCAGCGGCTGCAGCGGCAAGGCTTCCTGTGGCGGGATTGCCAGCGGATGATCAACCAGGACCGCAACGTCTTCGCCGCCGCCATGGTCGCCAACGGCGACGCCGACGCCCTGGTCACGGGCGCCACCCGCAGCTACTACGTGGCGCTCGACGACATCCGGAAGGTGATCGACCCTGCGCCGGGGCAGCGCCTGATCGGCGTCACGATCCTGATCGTCCGGGGCCGCGCGGTGTTCGTGGCCGATACGACGGTGACCGAGCTGCCGACGCCGCACGAGATGGCCGAAACGGCGATCGCCGTCGCCGGTCTCGCGCGCCGCATGGGCCATGAGCCGCGGCTCGCCATGCTCTCTTTCACCACTTTCGGCAACCCGGTGCGCCAGAACGCACTGCCGGTGCGCGAAGCGGTGATCGAGCTCAACCGCATGAAGGCCGCCGGACGCGACGGCATCGATTTCGAATATGACGGCGAGATGTCAGCCGAAGTGGCGCTGGATGCCGAGCTCATGCACACCATGTACCCGTTCTGCCGGCTCTCCGACGCCGCGAACGTGCTGGTCATGCCGGGCCTGCACTCGGCCAATATCACGAGCCAAGTCATGGAGAAGCTGGGCGGCGGGACGGTGATCGGTCCGCTGCTGGTCGGGCTGGCGAAGCCGGCCCAGATCGTGCCGCTGGGAGCAACCGTCGGCGACATCGTCAACACCGCGGCTTTGGCCGCGTACGATTCCATTCCGAACCGGCGCTGATCCTCTTCAGCCGGCTTGACGCCGGCATCGCCGATATGTTTTAGCCGGCTATGGCTTCATCCGCCGCGTCAATGGCCCGCGTTCCACCGCCTCGTCTGGTCCGCGTCGTGGCGTTGCTGGAACTGCCGATCTTCGGGGCCCTGCTCGTCCTCATCTGGGGCGGATGGCTGGAGCCGGTCGCCGGCGTTCTGGCCTTTCTATTTGCCGCGGCGGCGGCCGCGTATATCGTGCGCCGCCATCTCTCCAGCCTGGAAGCCTTGCGGGTGCAGGTGGAGAAGTTGGCGCGCGACGAGCCCGGTGATCGGAATTACACGCCCTCGATCGAAATCCCCTCCACCGCGCCCGGCCTCGGCCAGGCGGTCGCCGACCTCGACCGGTCGTGGGTCCAACGCGGCGAGGAATTGCGCGGGCTGATCGCGGCCAACGAAGCGATTCTCGAGGCGATCCCCGATCCGCTGATCCTGATCGACGCCAGGCGGCGGGTGACGCGCGCCAACTCCGCCGCTCGCGCCTTGTTCGGCGACACCATTGCCGGGCGCGATTTCGCCGCCACGCTGCGCCACCCGGATGTGCTCGAGGCGGCGGAGGAGGGCTTCGGTGGCCGCAGCCCCTCCCGGACCGTCGATTTCGACTGGCCGGGACCTCCGGAACGCCATTTCAGCGTCCGCTTCGCCTTCCTCCCGCGACAGCTGCCCTATGGCAATGACATGCTGATGATCCTGCGCGACGTCACCGCTCTGAAACAGGCCGAGAAGATGCGGGCCGACTTCGTCGCCAATGTCAGCCACGAATTGCGCACCCCGCTCTCCGCCATCCTCGGCTTCACGGAAACGCTGCGCGGGGCCGCGCGCGACGACCCGCAGGCCCGCGACCGCTTCCTCGCCATCATGCACGAGCAGTCGCAGCGGATGAGCCGGCTGGTGCGCGATCTGCTGTCGTTGTCCCGGATCGAGGAGAGCGAGTACACGCTGCCCACCGAGCGGGTCGAAATCGGACGCGTGGTCGGCAGCGTGGCCGACACGCTTCTGCTGCAAGCCAAGGCCAAGGGGGCCGTGGTCGAGCTCGATGTCGGGACCGATCTGCCGCCGGTGACGGGCGACGCCGACCAGCTGGCCCAGGTGTTCCAGAACCTGATCGACAACGCGATCAAATACGGCAAAGCCAACGGCAAGGTGCGCGTCGTCGCGCGCGCCGCCACCAGCGCACCACCCCGCGTCGCCGCGATCAGTGCCGCCAGCCGGTCCATCGACGGCCCGCCGCCGGCATGGATTTCGGTCGCGATCGCCGACGACGGCGAGGGAATTCCGCGCGAGCATCTTCCCCGCCTGACCGAGCGGTTTTATCGAGTGGACGCCGCGCGCTCGCGCCAGCTCGGCGGCACCGGCCTTGGCCTTGCGATCGTGAAGCACATCCTCAATCGCCATCGCGGCGCGCTGGCGATCGAGAGTGAGCCCGGCCGCGGGTCCATCTTCACGGTCTGGCTTCCGGCCAGCATGGCGCGGCCCGCCGCCTGATCCCCTTTCCCGCCGGTTCTGGTAGCATGGCGGAAAGCCCGCGGATCGCGGGATACATAAAGGGAGAAAACGCCATGTCGGACGAATCCGGCGTCGGTCGGCGCGCTTTTTTCAAGACCGTCGGGGCCGCCGCGGCCCTGCCGCTTGTCTCTCTGCCCTCCGCCGAAGCGCAGACCCATGATCACGGTGCACCACCGCCGGCGCCGGGCACGGCCTATCTGTTCCTTACCGGCCCCGAAGCCGCTTTCATGGAAGCCGCCGTCGATGTGTTCATTCCCAAGGACGATGTCGGTCCCGGCGGCGTCGAAAGCGGCTGCGTCGTGTTCATCGACCGCCAGCTCGCCGGCGCCTGGGGCAAGGGCGCGCGGCTTTACCTGCAAGGGCCGTTTGGCGACAGCAAATCCGAGCAGGGCTACCAGCTGCCCCTGGCTCCGGCCGACCTGATCCGGATCGGCATCGCCGACGTCGATGCCTGGTGCCGTGCCAATCGCGACGGCAGGACGTTCACGCAGCTGACGGCGACGGAACGCGACGCCTTGCTCAAGGTCCTCATTGAAGGCGGCAACATCGAGCTGGCCCAGGTGCCGGGGCGCACCTTCACGGGGATGCTGCTGAACGCGACGCTGGAAGGCTACTTTGCCGATCCGATCTACGGTGGGAACCGCGACAAGGGGGTGTGGAAGATGATCGGCTTCCCGGGTGCCGGCGGCATGTTCGCGCACCTGATCGATGAATACCGGAACAAACCGTACACCGTCGAGCCGCAAGGCATCGCGGATCTCGGCTGAGCGGGAGCCCCCCATGGCCATCAAACTGCCTGCAGTCGATATCGTCCTCGTCGGGATGGGCTGGACCGGCGGCATCATCGCCAAGGAGCTCGCCGACACCGGCCTGAAGATCGTCGGCCTCGAGCGCGGCGCCGACCGATCGACGGCCGAAGACTTCAGCACGCCGGGCAATCATGACGAGCTCCGTTACGCCGTGCGCTTCGACCTGATGCAGAACACGGCGCGCGAGACCCTGACGTTCCGCCACAGCGTCGACCAGACGGCGCTGCCGATGCGACAGCTCGGCTCGTTCCTGCCCGGCGAAGGCCTGGGCGGGGCGGGCGTGCACTGGAACGGCGTTACATGGCGCTGGCTGCCGTGGGATCACGAGCCCGCAAAACGGACAGCGACGCGCTACGGCCGCGATGCGGCGCCGCCGGAGATGCGCCTCCAGGACTGGGGGATCTCGTACGACGAGCTCGAGCCCTATTACGACAAGTTCGAATACACCTGTGCGGTCTCCGGCAAGGCCGGCAACCTCGGCGGCAAGATCGTCGCCGGCGGCAATCCGTTCGAAGGCCCACGCAAGCGCGAGTATCCGAACCCGCCGCTCCCCGGCAGCCACGCGGGCCGCCTCTTCACCAAGGCCGCGGACTCGCTGGGCTATCATCCGTTCCCCTCGCCGGCGGCGAACGCCTCGCGGGCCTACGTCAATCCCGATGGCGTGCAATATGGCCAGTGTCATATCTGCGGCTATTGCGAGCGCTTCGGCTGCGAAGCCGACGCCAAGGCCAGCCCGCATTTCACCATGTTCCCGCTCGCCCGCAAGAATCCGAACTTCGTGCTGCGCACCAATTCGCGCGTGCTGAAGGTGCTGCTGGACTCGACCGGCCGCCGGGCGACGGGCGTCACCTATATCGATCCGCGCGGACGCGAGGTCGAGCAGCCGGCCGGGCTGGTTATCCTCTCGGCCTTTGCCCTCAACAACGTGCACCTGATGCTGTGGTCGGGTATCGGCAAGCCCTATGACCCAAGAACCGGCGAAGGCGTCGTCGGGCGGAACTACGGCTACCAGATCGGCGGCGGGGCCAACGTCTTCTTCGACGAGCGCACGATCATGAACCCGTTCATGGGTGCGGGTGCCATGGCCACGGGCATCGACGACTTCAACGGCGACAATTTCGATCACCTCAAATTCGGGTTCATCGGCGGCGGCGGCATTTCGTGCTCGTCCGCCGGCGGACGACCGATCCAGTACCGGCCGGTGCCGCCGGGAACGCCGCTCTGGGGGACCGATTGGAAACGCGCCGTGAAGCGCCATTACAACCACACGCTCTACATCGGCAATCAGGGCAGTGTGATGGGATATCGGCACAACTATCTCGATCTCGACCCGACTTACCGCGACGCGTTCGGGCGGCCGCTGCTGCGCATGACATTCGACTATCACGAGAATGAAAAGAAACAGGCGAATTTCATCGCCGATCAGTGCGTCAAGCTCGGCGAAGCCATGGGCGCCGAGCGCGTCGCGCGAATCGCACCACCGTCGCGCTATTCGATCGTCCCCTATCAAAGCACGCACAACACCGGCGGAGCGATTATCGGGACTGATCCGAAGACCAGTGCGCTGAACCGCTATCTCCAGTGCTGGGACGTCCCCAACGTCTTCGTGACCGGGGCTAGCGCGTTCCCGCAGAATGCCGGACGGAACCCGACCGGTCCGGTGGGCGCGTTGGCGTATTGGGCCGCCGAGGCCATCAAGACGCGGTATCTAAAGGCGCCAAGTCCGCTCGTCCCGGCGTAACGCTGTGGATAGGCGAGCCGCCGGGTCCGCTCACAAGCCATTGTATTAGCTGGGGTATATCGGAGTTTTCCCGGCTGCGAGGTGTTATCCACAGCGGTCGCGGACTGTCATCGTGTTGTAACAATACCGACGCATAACTGTCTTCGGCGGTGACTAGCTTGGCCCGGCGAACGGCTCCCAAAAGCCGTCCCCCCGGGGCGTCCGTCCCGGTCTAACCCTATCCTCCGAACGGAGTGCGACAATGCTGAAAAAAGCCCTGATGGCGGCGGCGACCGTAAGTTTGCTGTGGTCGGCCGGCGCTGCAGCCGGCGAGATTTCCGGCGCCGGCGCCACATTCCCCTATCCGATCTACGCGAAATGGGCCGAGGCCTACAAAGCCAAGACCGGCGTTTCGATGAACTACCAGTCGATCGGCTCCGGCGGCGGCATCAAGCAGATCCAAGCCAAGACCGTCGATTTCGGCGCGTCGGACATGCCGCTGAAGGTCGAGGATCTCGACAAGATGGGTGCCGTCCAATGGCCGATGGTGATGGGCGGCGTGGTTCCGGTGGTCAACGTCAAGGGCATCGACGCCGGGAAGATGAAGCTCACCGGCGATCTGCTCGCTGAGATCTACCTCGGCCAGATCACCAAGTGGAACGACCCGAAGCTGGCCGCGATCAACCCGGGCCTGGCGCTGCCGAACCAGGCGATCGCGCCGGTGTATCGCTCCGACGGATCGGGCACCACCTTCATCTTCACGCACTACCTGTCGCAGGTCAGCCCGGAGTGGAAGACCAAGGTCGGCGAGAACACCTCGGTCGAATGGCCGACGGGCATCGGCGGCAAGGGCAATGAAGGTGTGGCGGCGAATGCCGGGCGCACCGACGGGGCGATCGGCTATGTCGAATACGCCTATGCCAAGCAGAACCACATGAGCCATGCCCTGCTGAAGAACAACGAAGGGCAGTTCGTGTCGCCCACGGCGGCCGCATTCCAGGCCGCGGCGGCGAACGCCGACTGGTCGAAGGCACCCGGGTTCAATCTGCTGCTCACGAGCCAAGCCGGCAAGGAGAGCTGGCCGATCACCGGCGCGACCTTCATCATCATGTACAAGACGCAGGACAAGCCGGACACCGCCAAGGACGTCCTGAATTTCTTCGACTGGGCGTACAAGAACGGCGGCAAGATGGCCGACGAACTCGATTACGTGCCGATGCCGACCAAGGTCGTCGACATGGTCGAGAACATGTGGAAGACCACCATCAAGGGACCGGACGGCAAGCCGGTGTGGACCGGCTCGGCCGGGATGTAAGGTCGATCGCAGTCCGTTCGCGGCGCGGGAGGGGTCGCCCCTCCCGCGATCCGCGGCAGACCAAGGAACCCGCCAGCCGCGCATGACCGACATCGCCGCCAAGTCTCTGCAGTTCGACGCCCAGTATGCGAAATGGGCGCGCGGGCAGAACCTGCTCGATGCGGCGTTCAAGGCGGCGACGCTGTTTTTCGCCGTCCTCGTTCTCATGTTGCTGGGCGGAGTCATCGTCGCCCTCGTCGACGGCGCCTGGCCGGCGTTGCGCCACTTTGGTCTGGGCTTCGTGACGACCGAAGCCTGGAACCCGGTGACCGAGAATTTCGGCGCCCGCGCGCCGATTTACGGCACCGTCGTCACGTCCACGATCGCCATGGTGATCGGCATTCCGCTCAGCTTCGGGATCGCCGTCTTCATCACCGAGCTCTGCCCGCCGTGGCTGAAGCGGCCGATCGGCATCGCCATCGAGTTGCTGGCGGGCATTCCCAGCATCATCTACGGCATCTGGGGCCTGTTCGTGCTGGCGCCGTTTCTGCAGTCGACGCTGCAGCCATTCCTCATCGACACGCTCGGCGAATTGCCCGTCATCGGCCGGCTGTTCGCGGGGCCGCCGCTCGGCATCGGCGTGCTCACCGCCGGGTTGATCCTCGCCATCATGGTGTTGCCGTACATCACATCGGTGATGCGCGACGTGTTCGAAACCGTGCCGCCGATGCTCAAGGAATCGGCCTACGGCCTCGGCTGCACTACCTCAGAGGTGGTGTGGAACGTGGTCGTGCCGTACACGCGGGTCGGCATCGTGGGCGGCATCATGCTGGGTCTCGGCCGGGCCCTCGGCGAGACCATGGCCGTCACCTTCGTGATCGGCAACGCGCATCGCATCCGCGATTCGCTGCTCGCCCCGGGCACGACCATCTCGGCCGCACTGGCCAATGAATTCACCGAAGCCGTCGGCGACCTTTATCTCTCGTCGCTGATCGCGCTCGGCCTTGTCCTGTTCGTCATCACATTCTTCGTTCTGGCCATCGCCAAGCTGCTGCTGATCCGGCTGCAGCGCCAGGCGGGGACCTGACGCCATGGACCTTTACGTGCGCCGGCGGTTCGGCAACATGATCGTGCTGACCCTGTCGATGATCGCGACGGTGGTCGGCCTGTTGTGGCTGGCGGCGATTTTGTGGACGCTGATTTCGAACGGCGTCACCGCGCTGTCGCTCACTCTCTTCACGGAGACCACCCCGCCGCCGGGCAGCAAGGGCGGCCTGATGAACGCGATGTATGGCAGCCTAATCATGACCCTGGTCGGAACGGTGGTGGGAACGCCGGTCGGCATTCTCGCCGGGACCTTCCTGGCCGAATACGGCCGCGGCAGCCGGCTACCGGACGTCATCCGGTTCATCAACGACATCCTGCTGAGCGCACCGTCGATCATCGTCGGCTTGTTCGTTTACGAGGTGATGGTCATCCGCATGGGCCACTTCTCGGCTTGGGCGGGGGCCGTGGCGCTGGCCATCCTGGTGATCCCGGTCGTGTTGCGGACCACCGAGGACATGCTACATCTGATCCCCGACGCTCTGCGGGAGGCTGCCGCCGCGCTTGGCACGCCCAAATGGCGCATCGTCACCATGATCTGCTACCGCGCAGCACTTCAGGGCCTGGTGACCGGCGTCATGCTGGCGGTCGCCCGCATCAGCGGCGAGACCGCCCCGCTGCTGTTCACCGCGTTGAACAACCAGTTCATGAGCACGAACCTGAACGGGCCAATGGCGAATTTGCCGGTCGTGATCTTCCAGTTCGCCATGAGCCCCTATCACGACTGGCAGGTGCTGGCCTGGGCAGGCGCCTTGCTGATCACGCTCGTCATCCTGATCCTGAACATCTCAGCCCGCGTCCTTGCCAATTGGAGCCGCGTGAACCAATGATGTCCGAGACGTCCATGACCGCGCTCGCCTCCCGTTCCGCCGACGGCCCGGGCTTCGGCTCCACGCCGGTACGGCCCGTGCTGCGCACCACCATCGGCGCCGGCGTCCCGGCCGGCGCCGCGACCTCCCCGATCCGAATCGAGATCAAGGACCTCCGTTTCTATTACAAGAAGTTCGAGGCCCTGAAAGGCATCTCGCTGCCGATCTACGATAAGCGGGTCACCGCCTTCATCGGCCCGTCGGGATGCGGCAAGTCGACCCTGTTGCGGGTCCTGAACCGGATCTATCAGCTCTACCCCGATCAGCGGGCGACCGGCGAGGTGCGGTTCGACGGCCAGAACCTGCTCGACCCGAAGCTCGATCTCAATCTCCTGCGGGCCAAGATCGGCATGGTGTTCCAGAAGCCGACGCCATTCCCGATGTCGATCTACGACAACATCGCGTTCGGCATCCGGCTTTACGAGAAGCTCCCGCAAAGCGAAATGGACGGGCGCGTCGAACAGGCGTTGCGCCGGGCGGCGCTGTGGGACGAGGTCAAGGACAAGCTGAGGCAGAGCGGCCTCGGCCTGTCCGGCGGACAGCAGCAGCGGCTGTGCATCGCCCGCGCGATCGCGCTGGAGCCGGAGGTGCTGCTGCTGGACGAGCCGGCCTCGGCTCTCGATCCGATCTCGACGCTGAAGATCGAGGAGCTGATCAGCGAGCTCAAAACCGATTACTGCATCGTGATCGTGACCCACAACATGCAGCAGGCCGCCCGCGCGGCCGACTACACGGCCTTCATGTATCTCGGCGAGTTGATCGAGTTCGACGAGACGCAGGTCATCTTCACCAATCCGTCCAAGAAGCAGACTGAAGATTACGTCACAGGCCGCTTCGGCTGACGACGCGATTTTTAGGAGAGCACCCCCATGGCGATGGAACATCTGGCCAAGACGTTCGAAGAGGAGCTGAAGCGGCTGCACAGCCTGATCTCGCGGATGGGCGGGTTGTCCGAATCCCAGCTCGCCGACGCGATCCGGGCGGTGACCGAGCGCGACTCGGAGCTGGCGGCCGAGGTCGTCGAGTCCGACCCCAAGGTCGACGAGCTCGAGCGCGAGGTCGACGATCTGGCGCTCAAGGTGCTGGCGCTCCGCCAGCCGATGGCGGGCGACCTGCGCTCGATCCTCTCGGCGTTGAAGATCAGCGCCGAGCTCGAGCGGATCGCGGACTACGCCACCAACGTCGCCAAGCGGTCGCTGGCGCTGAATCAGATCCCGCCGATCCGGCCCGTCCATGCCATTCCGCGCATGGGCCAGGTGGTCAAGGAGATGATCAAGGAAGTCCTGGACGCTTATGTCAGCAGCGACGTCGATGCCGCCGTGCGGGTATGGAACCGGGACGAGGAGCTCGACGAGATGTATTCGAGCCTGTTCCGCGAGCTCCTCACCTACATGATGGAGGACCCGCGCAACATCACGGCGGCAACCCATCTCCTGTTCATCGCCAAGAACATCGAGCGTATCGGCGACCACTGCACGAACATCGCCGAGACCATCTACTTCCAGGTCAGGGCGGTGCCGCTTCGCGAGGCAAGGCCCAAAGGTGACGCGTCGAGCTTCACGATCGTGAAGCCGACCAGCGCGGGCGGGGCACAATGACGGTCGTCGAGGTCAACGGTGCCGCCCACCGCGGTCCGACCGGCATGAAGCCCCACATCCTGGTGGTCGAGGACGAGACCGCGCTGGTCGAGATCCTGCGCTACAACCTCGAAAAGGAGGGCTTCGACGTCGCGGTCGCCATCGACGGCGAGGAAGCCATGGCGGCCATCAACGATCATCCGCCGGACCTCGTGATCCTGGACTGGATGCTACCCCTGGTCTCGGGTCTCGAAATCTGCCGGCAGATCCGGCGCAAGACCGAGACGCGCGACCTGCCGGTGATCATGCTCACCGCGCGCGGCGAAGAGGCCGACCGGGTGCGCGGTCTCGAAGTCGGGGCCGACGACTATGTCGCCAAGCCGTTCAGCCCCAGCGAGCTGATCGCGCGGGTGAGGGCGGTGCTGCGCCGCGCCCGGCCCGCCACGTCGAGCGACCTCCTCACCTATTCCGGCATCGTCATGGATCTCTCGTCGCACCGGGTTCTGCGCGACGGCCGACCGATCCATCTCGGCCCGACCGAGTTCCGGCTGTTGCGCTTTCTCATGGAGCGGCCGGGCCGCGTGTATAGCCGCGAGCAGCTCCTCGATGCGGTATGGGGGCGCGACATCTATGTCGAGGTGCGGACGGTCGACGTCCATATCCGGCGCCTGCGCAAGGCGCTCAACGGCCCGAGCGACGTCGACCTCATCCGCACCGTGCGCTCCGCCGGCTACGCCCTGGACGAGCTGGCGCAGTAGCAAAGGCGTCTGTCATCAAGAGGTCACGACCGGCCGATAGGCTGGAGCCGTCTCTATTGGGGAGAGTGCCAATGTCCGAAAACCCGCCCGACGAAAGCATCGGCGTGAATGCGTCTGCCGAGCGGCATCTGTCCGATATCGTCACCGCCCGGATGTCGCGGCGCGCGGCCCTCCGCGGCCTGACCGCGACGACCGCACTCGCCGGGACGGGCATGTTCGGATCCCTGCTGACGAGCGCCTCGGCAGAGGCCAAGGGCGGATCGACTCTGATGTTCACGGAAATCGCGCACGGCCCGACCGCCGATCAGGCGGTGGCCCCGGGGTATGCGGCCAACGTCCTGATTCGCTGGGGCGACCGCATCGTCGGCGAGGCCCCGGATTTCGATCCGCTGCGGCAATCCGCCGCCGCCCAGGCGCAGCAGTTCGGCTACAACAACGATTTCCTGGCCTACATGCCGCTGCCGCTGGGCTCGCACAGCTCGGATCACGGCCTCTTGTGGGCGAACCACGAGTACACCGAATCCTACATGATGTTCCCGGGGCTCTCCCGGAAAGACGTGCCGGACAAGCTCACCAAGGAGCAGGTCGATGTCGAGATCGCCGCGCATGGCGCCTCGATCGTCGAGGTCCGTAAGACTGGCGGGCGCTGGCAGGTCGTGGAAGACAGCCGCTACGCGCGCCGGATCACGGCACTCAGCACCGAGATCCGGATGTCCGGACCGGCGGCCGGCCATGCCCGCCTGAGGACCGCCGCCGACCCGGCCGGCACCAAGGTGGTCGGCATGCTCAACAACTGTGCCGGCGGGACGACGCCCTGGGGCACAGTCCTCACCTGCGAAGAGAACTTCAACACGTACTTCAGCGGCGACGCCGCGAAGACGCCGGAAGCCGCCAACTACAAGCGCCTCACTTTCGCGCCGCGGTCGCGCTACGGATTCAGCCGGTTCCACGACCGCTTCGACGTCGAGAAGGAGCCGCGCGAGGCCAACCGGTT
>DASWFO010000008.1:0-28889 GCA_036394195.1 Alphaproteobacteria bacterium
CCGCCGTACCAGTGCGGCGCCGTTCTGGCCCAGCAGCGTCTCCAACAGCGGCAGCAGCGTCTCGCGCGCGACCGGCTGCGCCGTCTGGATGGTGGCGGTGCCCTTCACCGCCGGGTCGATGGTGTAGGTGACTTTCAGAAAGTCGCCGAGGATCACGCGCGCGACTTCGCGGATGTCGGTGTCGACGAACTGCAGCGTGATGTCGCCGGTCGCCGCGTCGCGGCTGACCGGCGGCGGCCGGCCGGCCAGGCTGCCGCCCGCGGTGCCCATGACCGCGCGCGACTGCGGCTTCGCAGCATCGGGGCCGGGGAGCACCGGCCCGCTGACCCGCGGCGGCGCCGACGCGCCGCTGTCATGGGTCCGCGACGGCAGCGGCAGCACCCAATCGGGCGGACGCTCGCCGTTCGTGCAGGCGCTGACAAGCGATACGACGGCAACGGAGAGGGCGATCGCGCGTCGTCGGCCGCCCCCCATGCGGCTCCAATCCTTCAAATCCCACCCCTTACCGGTCGCGCCGGGTCGGCGACACACCTGTTGAATTGTTGTCCGGGCGCGTCTCCGCTTTCGCTGCGGCGTTGCCCGCCTTGGTCCTGGCGATCTCCACGAGTTGCGAAGCGTTGCCGGCGCGAATGGTGACCGCACCCGCGGCGACGCTTTCGACGGTCCAGCCTTCGATGGCCTCGCCCTCCGCGACCACGGCCGGCTTGTCGCGGCCTTCGCCGGCGAACACCGCCTTGCGTGTCGCGGGGCCGATGGCGACGCCGGTCAGCCGTCGGTGAAACGCGTCCGCCTGCGCTTTCGTGCCGCTGCGCGCACTCGGCTGGCGGTTCGGCGTGAACAGCGGGCGGGCCAGCACATCCTGGACGGATGCCTCGCTCGCCCCGGGCAGGGATGCGGACGCGACCGCAGCGTCGGCGGCCCGCGCCGCCGGCAAGGCGATATCATCGCCCGCCACGTCGTCCATCGCTTCCAGGGCGACCACGCCGCCGAGAACCAGACATCCGAGCGTGGCCAGCACGACACGATGGATCATCGGGACACCACGGTCTGCGTCTGCACCCCGTCGGGCCGAAAGCCGTACACATCGAAACTGATGTTGAGCGCCGGGGCCTGGGATGCCGCCTGCCGGCCGGCGATGCCGTTGTTGCGGATGTCGATGTTCTCCACGAACAGCGGCGGCCGCGCCACGGACAGTGCCCGCAAGATCGCCGTGAGGGCTCCGAGATCGCAGGTGATCACCGCCCGCACACCGACGCGGCGGAAGCCCTCCTGGACCTTGGGCGACAGGCTTTCGACGCTGCTGACCTCCGCCCCTTCGCCCGCGGCAAATCCCTGCAGCCGGGTCTGCAGCGAGGCGGCGGCGACGGCGTCGCTCGGATCGCTCAATAACAGGCTCTTCTCGCCGGCCCGCCGCTTCATGTCCTCGATCGTCGCTTGCAGCCGCGGCAGCTCGCCTTCGATCTTGCGCAGGCGGGCGCGCTGCAGCGCCAGATCCGACAATTCCTCGCGCATGTCGCCGTGACGGGCGACCAGCGGCCGAACCGCCGACAGATAGGCCAGGGCCAGCAGCCCGCCGGCCATGGCGAGCGCCAGGATCCTGCCGGCTCTACCGTCGGGCAACGTCATCGGCCATCCGCCGGGGCCGGGTTGGCGTTGCCCAGATTCGCTTTGATGGTGAAGAGCTCGAGCTTGTTGCCGTCCGGCCGCACGACCGGGGCGCCGAATGTCGCATCCTGGAGCGGCCGTGCCGCGGACAGGACGCCGATCAGATTGGCCGCCGACGGCGACAGCCCGACCAGGGTCACGCGCTCGCCATGGAGCGAGAACTCGGTCAGGTAGCTGTCGTCGGGCAGCGCGTTGGTCGCCGCAGCCATCACCACCAGCGGGTCGGGCACCCGCGCGCGCTCGCGGGAGAAGAAGGTCATCGGCCGCGACAGCTGCTCGATCTCGGTGCGCAACGCCGTCGCCGCCACCACTTTCTCGCGGAGCTCCGCGACGTCCGACCGTGCGTCGATCAACGCCCATTCGAGCCGGAGGAACGGCAGCGCCGCCGCTGTCACCGCCAGCAGGAGAGCAGCGCACCCCAACGCCACGGCCGCATTGCGCATCCCCATGGCACGGGCGGTCGCGGCACCGCTGAGCGCGATGCGGCGCGCCCCACCGGCGTCGCCCGAAATCTCGACGGCGTCCACGGCAAGGCCGGCCTCGGCGGCGATGTCCTGGAGCCGCGCGATGCGCTCGCGCGGGATCAGCAACAGCTCGACATCCATGCGGCCCAAGGCGCGATCCTGACGGCTGATGGCGTAGTCCCAGACGACCTCGTCGGCGCCGAACGGCGTCTCGTGCTCCATCTCGAGCTCGAGGACCTGGCGCAGGTTCTTCCGGGCGACAAGCGGCAGCGGCAGCAATTTGCGCAGGGCGTCGGATGCCGGCAGGCCGAGCGCCACGGCGACGCGGCGACCGCGAATCCGGCGTACCTCTTCGACCAGAGCGTCGAGGCCGCGCCGGTCCGTCGCAAAGCGGCCGACGGCCTCGAGCTTGCCGCGCTTGCGCTGCGCGGCGGTCACGGTCGCGTCGTCCAAGGTGAGCACGATCCCGTTGCGTCCGGCCTGATCGAGTCCGCGCCAGCCGGGTGGAATGAGCCCCGACAGCTGCTCGACCCACCAATGTAAGAAAGCCTGGATCATGATGTTCGCCTCGAGCTTGAGGCCGGAAAGGACGGCGACCTTAACCACCGCCTGTGACAGTTTGACGACGCACCCGGCACCTGGCGCGTCATGAGCCGGACGCGCCGATCGCCGGCGAGACGACGACGTCGTGCCACACCCGGCGGTCGCCGGGACGGAAGCGCACGCGCACCCGGATCAAGTCCGGCATCGCGCTTGGCTGCGTCCAGCGGTCTTGCCAGTGCGCCGGCTGCTGATCGGTGGCGTGCATGAAATACGAGAGCTCAACCGCGGCGACGTTGCGCAAGAGCTCGCTCTCCGCGACGGGCTCAGCGGCGGCCAGGCGAGGATCGCGCGCATGGCGGCGCCAGCGCAGCGCCAGGCGGCCGTCGCGCTCCAGCACCAGCGCCACATCGCAATATCCGGCGCGCCCGACGCCCTCCGGCATCTCGGTCACCAGATCCAGCGAATCACGGCCGCCGAGCATGTACGACGCGGCACCCCGGGGGCCGAGCGCCACCAAGGGCAGCGGCTGCGCGTTCTGGATCATCGCGCGCAGCACGCTGTGCACGGCGTCGGTGCCGGCGCTGGCCGCAAGCCGGCGGTCCTGCGCGTCCCACAGGCGGGCGCCGAACTGAAGGCTGCCCGCCAACAGGACGGTCAGCAGACCGAGCACGGCGAGGGCGACGATCATCTCCAGGAGGCTGAACCCGGCGGCGGCGTCGGGGCGCGTCGACGTCATCGCAGCGCCGCCCTTGTGCCGCCGGGGCCCGACAGACGCAGCGACTGGAGCCGGACCGACCGCGGCGCACCCGTCGTGCCCCAGCTGAAGCTGACCACGCTCTCGACCGCATAAAGCACCGGCCCGCGCGATGCATCACCGGCCGCGGCGCGCGCGCGGGCTGGTTTGATGCGGACCCGCCAGCGATAGCCACCGGCATCGGCGCCGCCGATGTCGCCATCGACGAGCGGAATGGCGGCACCCACCTCCGCCAGATGCGCCTGCGCAAAGCGCGTCGCGGCAACGTAGCGCTGGGCGAGATCGACGCTCCGCATGCCAGCACTCGCCCCTTCAAAGATCGCGATCAAGCCGAGGGCGGCGATCGCCAGCGCCACCAGCACCTCGATCAGGGTGAAGCCGCGGTCGGCGTTATCGGGGGCGGCGCTCGGCAACCGACACCTGCCCCGACAGCCAATCGACACCGACCGAGATCTGCCGGGCCGCGGCCTCGACGTCGATGCGGCCGCCGGTCGAGCTGCCGTCCGGATTGAACACGATCCGGCCGACGCCGCGCGGCAGCACGTCGCCGCGGCCGGTGATCACGGTCAGCCGCACGCCGACCGGCAGCGCCCGGTCGAGGACGGCGTCCATGCCGAAGCGGCGGTTCACCACGTCGACGAACACGCCGACCGGCCGGTTTTCGACAATCGCGCGGGCGCGGCCTTCGCGCAGCATCGCCGCCAAGGCGCCGGCGCCGGCGCGCGCGTTGACCCCGCCCTGGCTCGGCGGCCCGCGGCTCACCATCGACGCGGCGACCAGCCCCATGATGACAAGCACGACCAGGAGCTCCAGCAAGGTGAAGCCGCGGTCGCGCCGCTCCGTCGTCATTGCGAGTGAAGCGAAGCAATCCAGCCTCTTCATCTCACTGGATTGCTTCGTCGCTACGCTCCTCGCAATGACGCACAAGGCTTTCCACGCTCCGACATACGTCCGCGTCAGCACGTCACAGCGCCAGCTCATTGAGACTCAACATTGCGGTGACGAGGGCGGCGACGATGCCGGCCACGACCAGGCCGGTGACGATCGTGATCACCGGGACCAGGAGTCCGACCAGCCGCTCGACATTCTGCCGGACCTGCTCTTCGTGGATCTGGGCGGCACGGAGCGCCATCTCGGGCAGGCGCCCGGTCTCTTCGCCGAGTCGGAGCAGGTCGACCGTGCGCGGCGGGAAATTGCCCGTACCGTCCAGGGTCGCGGCGAGCCGGGCGCCGCCTTTCACGCCGGTCGTCGCGTGCTCGACGGCATTGGCGATCCGGCGATTGCCCAGCACCTCGCGCACGATGCCGAGCGCCGGCAGCAGGCCGACGCCGCTCTTCAACAAGGTCGACAGCGTGCGGCAGAGCCGCGCCGCTTCGATCTCGCGCAAGAGCTCGCCCAGGACCGGCACGGCCAGCAACCAGCCGTCGACGGAAAGACGCGGCCCCGGCCGGCGGAGCACCTGGCGGGCGGCGAATACGGCGGCGACGATCAGGGCCAGGCCGAGCGCACCGTATTGGCGCGCCGCGTCGCCGAGCTCGATCAGAAGGCGGGTCGCCGGCGGCAGGGTGGCGCCGGCCTGCTCGAAGATCGGCGTGAACTGCGGCAGTACGTAGGCGAGCAGCATGACGATCGTCCCCATCGCCGCCGTCACCAGCAGTGCCGGATAGATCAGCGCCGAGTGCAGGTTCGCGGCCAGGCTCCGCTCGCGGTCGAGCAGCTCGGTCAGCCGTTCCAGAGTCTCGCCGAGCGTTCCGCCCGCCTCGCCGGCGCGGACCAGCCCGACATAGAGCCGCGGAAAGCTGTCGGCGTGCGCCGACAAGGCACTGGCGAGCGCCGCCCCGTCGCGGACTTTGTCGCGAATGTCGGTGAAGATCGCGCGCGGCGCCTTGGCGCGCGTGGTGTCGACGATGAACCGGAGCGCCCGGTCGAGATCCTGGCCGGCGCCGAGCATCACCGCCAGCTCGCGCGTGAACTCGGTCAGCTCGCGGCGGGACAGCCGCGACGCGGCGCCCAGCTCCAGGCTGAGCAGAGCCGAGATCCGAGATGACGCGGAGCCAACCAACGCCGCCTCGAGCGGCAGCTGACGCTCGGCGTGCAGGCGCTCCACGACCGCCGCGCGGTCCGGGGCCTCCATGATCCCCTTGACGACCTTGCCGGCGGCGCCGACCGCCGTGTAGCGGAATTTCGGCACGCTCAGCCGTCCTCACGGATGCTGCGCAACACCTCGGGCAGGGTGGTGACTCCGGCCAGCACCTCGCGCACCCCGCTGTCGTAGAGGGCGCGCATGCCGGCCTCGGCCGCAGCCCGGTGGATCGCCGCCTGGTCGGCGCGCTGCAGGACCAGGCGCCGGATCGGCTCGCTCATCGGCAGGAACTCGGCAATCGCGACCCGGCCGGCGAAGCCGGTCCCCTTGCAGGCCGGGCAGCCCACCGCCTCGTGGATGACGACCGGCGGCCGCAGCTGTTCGGCCGCGGCACCGAAGCGCGCCAGGACCTCCGGCACCGCCTCGACCGGCCGCTGGCACTGCGCGCACAGCCGGCGCACGAGGCGCTGGGCCAGGATGCCGTTCAAGGTCGCGGCGAGCAGGTAGTCTTCCATGCCCATGTCGCGCAGCCGGGTCAGCGTGGCGGCGGCGCTGTTCGTGTGCAAGGTCGAGAGCACGAGATGGCCGGTGAGCGAGGCCTGCACCGCGATCTGCGCCGTCTCCAGATCGCGGATTTCGCCGATCATGATCACGTCGGGGTCATGGCGCAGGATGGAGCGCAGGAGCGCCGCGAAGTTCAGCCCGATCTGCGGCTTCACCTGGACCTGATTGATCCCGGCGAGCTGGTATTCGATCGGGTCCTCGACCGAGATGACCTTGCGCGTCACCGCGTTCAGATGCAGCAGGGCCGTGTACAGCGTCGTGGTCTTGCCGCTGCCGGTCGGGCCGGTGACCAGGATGATCCCGTTCGGCGCGCCCAGGGACTGCAGGAGATGGGCGCGGATGTCGTCCGCCAGGCCGAGCTTGCCGAAGTCGAATTCGACCGCGGTGCGGTCGAGGACCCGCAGCACCACGCTCTCGCCGTGCAGCGCTGGAATCGTCGAGACGCGGAAGTCGATCTCATGGCCGCGGACGACGAGCTTGATGCGACCGTCCTGCGGCAGCCGCCGCTCGGCGATGTCGAGGCGCGCCATGATCTTGATGCGCGACACCACGGCCGCCTGCAGGGCAGCGGGCGGAGCCTCCACCTCGTGCAACAGGCCGTCGTGCCGGTAGCGGACGCGGGTGCGGTCCTCGAACGGCTCGATGTGAATGTCGGAGGCGCGGGTCTCCACCGCGCGCGCGATCAGCTGATTGACCAGCCGGATCACCGGCGCCTCGCTCGCCAGATCCTTCAGGCGCTCGGTGTCGGCCTCAGCCGCCTCGGACGGCGACCCCGCCTCCACCTCGGCCCCGGGCTCGCCCGGGGACTTGTCGGCATCGGCGTAAAGCCGGTTGAGCGCGGCCTCGAGTTCGATCGGCACGGCGACAGCGGCCCGGACCGGCCGGCCGACCAGCGAGGCGACGGCGCTCACGGCGAACTGATCGAACGGATCGGCGAGCGCCAAGGTCACGCCGTCCCGATCCTCGGCGATCGGCACCGCTCGCGCGCGGCGCAGAAATTTCGCCTTGAGGCGCTCCGGCAGGATTGGGGCGGCGGGATAATCCGCAGGCCCGGTCAGGGGGGCTCCGATCATCGCCGCCAGCGCCTCGGCCAGCGCGCGCTCGCTGATCAGCCCGAGCTGGGTCATCACCTGGTCCAGCCGGGTGCCGGTCTCGGCAGCGACGCGCCGGGCGCGATCGAGCGCGGTCGCATCGATCAGGTTGCGGTCCAGGAGCAGGCGCGCCAGCGTGTCGGGCCGGTCGTCGCGCGCGGTTGCGGCGGGCGGATCGGCGGGCGCTGTCGCTGAAAAGAGGCGCAAGGCTGGTCTTCCCCCGTCGGGCTCACATTCTGGGCGCCGCCGCGCCGCGCCGTGATGACAGCGAGGAATGTTCGTCCATCACATCGCGGTGAGCGGATATGTGGATGAAAATCTAAGACAGACCGGTGTCACTACGATGACAGCGAGCCTATATGGGGCACCGGGCGCGATGCCACGCGAGTCCCGCGGCGAAACGCCGCGCCTCACGCGCCGTATGACTCCGAACTTTCACCGACGCTTCGCCGGAAAGTCACAGAGCGATGGCAACCATGCGACGCGGCCAGATACCACTTGGCCGAAGTCTCCGATTCGAAAAAACCATCCTCACTGTGGGAGCCCGTTCATGAAACTCCGCCATCTCCTTCTAGCGGCGACGCTGACGACCGCCCTGGTCGCGCTGCCGCTGGTCTCGGCCGTGCGCGCCGACGACAACGACGGTGCCAGCGACCGCCATGCGATCAAGCATGTGGTCGTCATTTTCCAGGAGAACGTGTCCTTCGATCACTATTTCGGCACGTATCCGAAGGCCCTGAATCCGGCGGGCGAGCCGGCGTTCAACGCCAAGCCCGGCACGCCTTCGGTGAACGGCTTCACCGACGGGCTGCTCAACAGCAATCCGAACCTGACCAACCCGTTCCGCCTCGGCCGGACCCAGGTGGCGACCTGCGACCAGGACCACAACTACACCGACGAGCAGAAGGCTTTTGACGGCGGCTTGATGGACATGTTCGTCCAGAAGGTCGGCAACGGCGGCGGTGGCTGCGATCCCAAGCAGGTGATGGCCTATTTCGACGGCAACGTCGTCACCGCGCTGTGGAACTATGCCCAGAACTTCGCGATGAGTGACAATTCGTTCAACACGACGTTCGGACCGTCCACGCCCGGCGCGCTCAACCTGATCTCCGGCCAGACCCACGGGGCCAGCGGCCCCAGCACCGAGATCGCCAACGGCTCGGTGATCGGCGACCCGCAGCCGAGCTTCGACGACTGCACGACCCGCGACAACGTCGCGATGAGCGGCAAGAACGTCGGCGACCTGCTCAACGCCAAGGGCCTGACCTGGGGCTTCTTCCAGGGCGGCTTCAAGCCGACCGGCGTCAACACCACCACCGGCAAGGCGGTCTGCGGCGCCTTCCATATCGGCAGCGACGGTAAGAAGAAGGGCGACTACATCCCGCACCATCAGCCGTTCCAGTACTACCAGCAGACGGCGAATCCCCATCATCTGCCGCCGACCTCGGTCGCAGCGATCGGATCGCAGGACCAGGCGAACCATCAGTACGACATGTCGGACTTCATGGCGGCGCTGGACGCGGGCATCCTGCCGGCGGTCAGCTACCTGAAGGCGCCCGGCTATCAGGACGGCCATGCCGGCTACTCGGATCCGCTCGCCGAGCAGACCTTCGTCGTCAACGTGGTCAACCGGCTGCAGCAGATGCCGCAGTGGAATGACACAGCGATCATCATCGCCTATGACGACTCCGATGGGTGGTACGACCACGTCATGGGCCCGATCGTCATGCAGTCGCACGACGTCAACGACGCGCTGACCGGGCCCGGCAGCTGCGGCACCGCCACCAACAGCAAATATCAGGACCGGTGCGGCTATGGCCCGCGTCTCCCGCTGCTGGTTGTCTCGCCGTTCGCCAAGAAGAACTATGTCGACAGCACTGTGACCGACCAGTCGTCGATCCTGCGCTTCGTTGAGGACGTGTTCGACCTCGGCCGGATCGGCGACGACTCGTTCGACGCCAAAGCCGGTACGCTCGACAGCATGTTCGACTTCAGCCCCCGCGGCGACCGCAAGCTGGTTCTCGATGCCTCGACCGGACAGCCGGTCAGCACGTCGGCCCAGAACAACGACTGAGCGTCAGCTCATAACCTCGAGCTCGGGGCGCAACTGCGGTTGCGCCCCGTTTTTTTGCGGTGAGCGCGACGCCTGCGGATGAGCGCTCCCCGCTGTCGTTAAATTTTAATTTACCTTTCATGTGGACGCCGCGCGGTGGTCACAGCGCACGCGTAACGTGTGCGTCGATAGGGTGCGGAGGCGCCCGCCCACGCACCGGACTATCGCGTCTGTAGGGCCCGGGCTTTCGCCCGGGTCGAGATCAGGGGAGCATCCATGACTTTGAAGCCGACAGGCAGTGCAGCGCTTTTGGCGTCGCTGCTCGGTGCGTCGCTGTTGCTGGCGGCACCGTCGCTGGCCAAGGACGGGGACAACGGAGATTCGTCCCAGGCCGAGGACCGCGGCAACGACGACTCGGGCCAGACGGCGGCTAGCTGCAAGCTGCACGCGCGGGGCAGCGAAATCCGCCAGGTCGTCTACCTCCAGTTCGACAACGTCCATTTCCGGCGCGACAACCCGAACGTGCCGTCGGACCTGGAGCAGATGCCGAACCTGCTGAATTTCCTGAAAGACCAGGGCACGGTGCTGACCAACCACCACACGCCGCTGATCTCCCACACCGCGGTCGACATCCTGACGGCGCTCTCGGGCCTCTATGGCGACCGCATGGGCGTGCCGGTCGGCAACAGCTTCCGCTATTTCAATCCGGACGGGACGACCAACGGCGCCGCCTCCTTTGCCTATTGGACCGACCCGCTCGCCGCGTTCTCGGGCCCGGCGATCACCGACACCACGCCGCAGATGATCGGCAAGGACGGCAAGATCGCCCCGGCGCCGTGGGCGGCGTTCGCCCGCGCCGGCTGCGACGTCGGCGCGTTCTCGGTGGCCAACATCGAGTTCGAGAACGTCGGGCTCGACATCGCCACCGTATTCGGCCCGAACTCGCCGGAGGCGGCCGAGGCCAAGAGCGATCCGGCCAAGGCGCAGGCCGATTTTCTCGGCATCGCCGTGCACTGCGCGCAGAACAGCCCGCTCTGCACCGCCGGCAAGCCCGATGTGCTCACCGACGAGCCGGGCGGCTATGTCGGCTTCAACGCCCTGTTCGGCAACAAGAACGTGCAGCCGGCGATTTCGCCGAGCGGCCCGGTCAAGGATCTCGACGGCAACGTGATCCAGGACAGCCATGGCAATCCCGGCTTCCCCAACCTGTTCAACCCGTCGGCAACGCAGTCGCTCGGCTACGTCGCGACCATGCTGGAGTCGGGCATCCCGGTCGTCTACGGCTACATCTCCGACGCGCATGACAACCACGCCACCGGTTCCGGCACCTTCGGGCCGGGGCAGCTCGGCTATGAACAGCAGCTGCAGCAATACGACGCGGCGTTCGGCAAGTTCTTCGCCCGCCTCAAAGCGGACAACATCACGGCGCGGAACACGCTGTTCGTCGTCACGTCCGACGAAAACGACCATTTCGTCGGCGGCGCGCCGACGCCGGCCAACTGCGACGGCGTCACGGTGCCCTGCACCTATGCCCAGATCGGCGAGATCAACGCCGATTTGAGCCGGCTGGTCGCCACCCAGAAGGGCAACACGACGAAGTTCACCGTCCACTCCGACTCGGCGCCGACGGTGTACATCACGGGCAACCCGGGCCAGACCGCCCCGGTCACCCGGCAGCTCGAGCGCGACATGGCGAGCCTCACCACGCTGAACCCGATCACCGGCGCCACCGACAACCTGATGGCGGCGATGGCGGGGGTGACGCAGATGAAGCTGCTCCACATGGTCACGGCCGACCCGGCCCGGACGCCGACGTTCACGTATTTCGGCAACGAGAACTATTTCATCTTCTCGTCGGGGCAGACAAAGAGCTGCACGCAGACGCCGGCTTGCGTGGTCGAGCAGCCGGGGTTCGCCTGGAACCACGGCGACTTCCAGAAGGACATCACCCGCACGTTCCTCGGGCTGGTAGGCCCCGGCGTGCGGCAGTTGGGAGCGTTCGACGGCATCTTCTCCGACCATGCCGACGTCCGTCCGACCATCATGGGCCTGGTCGGCATCGAGGACGACTACGACCACGACGGCCGCGTGCTGTTCGAAGTGTTCGACGACGAAGCGGGATCGCTTCAGAGCCGGGCGCACCGCGGCACGCTGCTGCAGCTGGCGCAGGCGTACAAGGACATCAACGCGCCGCTCGGCACGCTGGGCAAGAAGACGCTGATGATCTCGACCACCGCCCTGTCCGGTGACGACGCGACTTATGCGTTCCTCGACGCCAAGCTCGCCGGCATCACGACGCAGCGCGACGCGCTCGCGGCACAGATGATCGGGATCATCGAGGACGCGACGTTCGATCGGCGGCCGATCGACAAGCAGAAAGCAGAGTCGCTGATCGACCAGGCCAAGGCCCTGCTCGCCAGCGTTCAATAACGTCCCGCCGGAGCCCGTCCGCGCCAGCCGGCGCGGACGGGCTTTTTGGGGAGCCGACGCAGGATACCGCGGCGGCTGTCATCCGGCCGCAACAGAGCGCTGCTATCCGTTCCCGCATGATCGAGATCGCTCATTCGATTCGGGGGCGGCTCAGGATCATCGTCCGCGACCCGCAACGCGCCGTCGAAATCCGGGCAGCGGCGCTGGCGATGTCCGCCGTGACCGCGGCGGCGCTCAACCCGGTGACGGGCAGCCTCGTCATCACCTACGAACCGGCGGCGCTCTCCGCCGACGAGTTGTGGAGCGATCTCCAGCGCTGCGTGGCATCGTTGTCCCCCACCCTGCCGGAGCGGGGCGGCCCTGGCGGCACGCCGTGGGTCGAGCCGCTGGTGGCGGCAGCCGTCAATGCGTGCGTGCGCTATGTCGTCGAACGCTCGGCGGCCCTGCTGCTGGCGGCGGTGATCTGAGACGCCGCGGGACGCGGCCGCCGGCCGCGTTCCTTGACCGCCCCATTCAGCAGATACGGCAGCACGCCGCCCGCGATGGCGACGGCCGCATCGAGCGGACCGATTGGTGCGACACCCAGCAAACCGCGGATGCCGGGGACGACAAGTGCCGCCGCCTGGGCGGCGAACGACAGCGTCAGCGTACCGGTGAGGAGGCGGTTGGGGAGCACGGGGCTCGGTCCGCCCAGGCGCTCCGCCGGCCCGCCGTTCCGGCACGTCAAGGCGTGCAGCATCTGCCCGATCACGAGGCTGGTGAACGTCATCGTCCGGGCTTCGGCCGAGACCGCACCGTACCGAAGGGCGCCGTAAGCCGCGGCCGCCAGCGCGCCGGCGCCGATGATGGCGCCTTCGGCGGCGAGCGTGCCGAACTCGTCGCGGCGCACGATCGCCTCGCCGGCAGGGATCGGACCGCGCTCCAGGGCGCCGGCCCGCGGCGGCTCGCACGCCAGCGCAATGCCGGGCAGCACGTCCGAGATCAGGTTGATCCACAACAGCTGCATCGGCAACAGCGCATCGCCGGCGCCGGCGGCGGTCGCCGCGAAGACGACGAAGATCTCGCTGAGATTGGTGCTCAGCAGATAATGGATCGATTTGCGGATGTTGGCATGGGTGGTCCGCCCCTGCTCCACCGCAAACGCCAGCACCGCGAGATCATCGGTCTCGAGCAGCACGTCGGCGACCTCGCGCGCGGCGTCGGCGCCGCGGCGGCCGAGGGCCACGCCAATCTCGGCGGCCTTCAGCGCCGGCCCATCGTTGACGCCGTCGCCGGTCATGGCGACGGTCGACCCGGCGCGCTGCAGCGCCTGCACGATCTGAAGCTTCTGGCCGGGGCTGACGCGCGCGAACACATGGGCGCGCCCCGCCGCCCGCGACAGCTCGTCCGGCGTCAGGCTCTCGAAATCGGCCGCATCGAGGGTTTCGATGTCGCCGCCGGCGCTGAGCCCGAGCTCGCGGGCGACGGTGCGCGCCGTCGCCGCCTGGTCACCGGTGACCAGCACGGTGCGGATGCCGGCGCGATGGAAGGTGGCCATGAGCTCGCGCATGCCCGGCCGGACTGGATCGGCGAGGCCGGCCAGCCCGACCCAGATCAGGTTTTCGATCGGAAGCTCGGCCGGCGACAGCGCCCCCGCCGCATCGAGCGCCTGGCGGGCGAAGCCCAGAACCCTGAGCGCCGCCTCGGCCATCTCCGCGTTCGTGCGCTCGATCGCCGCCCGGCGCGCCGGGGTCAGGGCCCGCCGCCTGCCGTCGGCCTGCAACTCCCAGCGGCAGCGGGCCAGCACCTCGGACGGGCTGCCCTTGACCGTGACCAGCATCGCACCGTCGGGCGCGCCGGCGCCGGCGGGCGCGTGGACGGTGGCCATGAAGCGGTAGGCTTCGGTGCGCTGGCGAACCGCCAGAGTCGGGTGAGCGCGCCGGAGCGCCAGCACATCGATCCCAGCGCTCAGCGCGTGCTCGACCAGGGCCTTTTCGGTCGACGTGCCGTCCAGTCGCAGACCGGGCCCGCCGTTCTCGTCGACCGTTGTTTCGCTGCACAGGACTCCGATCTCGAGGAGCTTCTCGACCCGCCGGTCGAGCGTCCCGGGGTCGCGCGCCGTGTCGGCCGTCCCGCAGACGATCCGCGCCACCGCCATCTCGTTCAAGGTGACCGTGCCGGTCTTGTCGAAGCAGATCACGTCGACGGCGGCGAGGGTCTCCACCGCATCCAGCCGCCGCACCAGGACATCGCGGCGGCGCATCTCTTCGACGCCGAGCGCCAGGGTGGTGGTGGCGACGGTCGGCAGGCCTTCGGGAATCGCCGCGACGGCCAGCGACACCGCGGACCGGAACACCTGGAGCATGGCAAGGCCGCGCAGCACGCCGATGCCGAACACGCCGCCGCAGATCGCGGCCGACAGCCACACGAGCTGCCGCCCGAGCTCGCCGAGCTGGCGCTGGATCGGCGTCTCCGGCGTGCCGGCCGCCGCGATCAGCTGCTGGATCCGCCCGGCCTCGGTGTGCGCCCCCGTGGCCACGACCAGGGCGGCGCCGCTGCCGCCAGTGACGACGGTGCCGCGATAGACGAGGTTCACGCGGTCGGCCAGCGACACCCGCGCGGCGAGAGGCGACACCGTCTTGGTGACCGGCAGGCTCTCGCCGGTCAACAGCGCCTCGCTGACCGTCAGGTCGCGGGCCGAAATCACCCGTGCGTCGGCCGGAATGAGGGACCCGCGCTGCAAGAGCAGCAGATCGCCGGGGACGACGTCCGCCGCCGCAATTTCGATCGGCTGGCCGCCGCGAACGACGCGCGCGGCCGGATGGCCGGTCTGGCTGAGGCCGCGGATCGTGCGCTCGGTGCGGCTCTCGGTGACGTAGCCGATGGCGGCGTTGAGGCCGATCACCGCGAAAATAGCCGCCGCCTCGAAGGCCACGCCGCCGGTGAGCAGCGACACCCCGGCGGCGACGGCCAGGAGGCCGACCGGCAGCGTCTGGAATTGCTCGACCATCATGGCCAGCCGCGAGCGGGCGGCGGCGGGCAACAGCGCGTTGCGGCCATGCGCGGCCAGGCGGGTGCGCGCCTCCGGCCCGGTCAGGCCGCCGGCCGCCGATGTGTCCAGCCGCACTGCGACGTCGTCGACCTCCATGGCGTGCCAGGCGGTGGTCTGCGATGCGGCTCGGCGGGGTTTCCCGCCGGGCTCATCACCGACGGGCGGTTCGTCCCGCGGCGGTTCGTCCCGCAGCGGGTCGTCCTGCAACGTCGCGGCCACGCGCTGAACGATACGGCCCAGCGGAATCGCCGGATCGAACTGCACGAGGACATTGCTGGTGACGGTGCTGACCGCGACGTCGCGGATGCCCGCGGCGGACTTGAGGCCGCGCTCGAGGCGGCGCTTGATATCAGGGCTCTGGCGGAGCCCCGCCACGTGCAGACGGGCGCGGCCCGCCACGGCGGTATGGATCGGCCGAACCGGCGGCGCGCCGCGCTCGGCCTCGACGGCCTGGGCGAGCATTCCCGATTACGGATCGACCGGGACGGAGGGAATGTCCGGTCCGACGCCGTTCGGCCACAGGCGCAACAGTTCGGCGGCGTACCACAGAAGGCTGAAGGCCGGCGCCCGGACATTGCCGCGATACATCTCGATAATTCCGGCAAGCACCAACGCGATAAACATCAGGGAGCGCAGGTCGAGGGCGCCACCCGTGAGCCGCCGTATCCAGTCGTTGAGCGAGTGCGCCGTCTCGCGCGCGCTATCCACGATCGGCAGCGCTGGACGGCGCGACCGCTCGGCGTCCCGGATTTCGAACAGATCGCATTGCTGCACGTGAGCGAAGGCCGCGGCCGCGTCGCCGAAAAAGATCAGGACGCTCGCCGTCAGCGGATTGACGCGCACCTCTTCGATGCCGGGCCAGCCGCCCACGCGCTGCCGGACGGCGACGAAGAACTCGTCGTCGTTGCGCCGCTCCGGAATGCGGAGCCTCACCCGGCCGGGCGTCAGATGGGCGACAAACGCCGGGGACCGCTCAGCCAGGGCCGGTTCCGTCATTCGGCGGCCCTCCCCGCCCCGTTCGCCGCTTCACTCAGCGACGAATCCGTATAGCCGGGGCCCTGCTTGCGCTCCGCCTCGGCTTCGGCCACCAGGTCGGTGACGTTCTCGGACAGTTCGGCCGCCAACTCGCGGCCGCGCTCGAAGGCGCTCAGCCCGGCCTTGATGGCCTCCTTCGCGGCCGGCCTCAACCCGCCAGCCCCGGAGGACGATGACGACCACAGGTAGGACGCGAACCACCCGCCGGCCGCGCCGGCAACGAAGGCCGTCAACACGCGGCCGCTGACCAGTCTCGCCATGGCTTTCCCCTGCGCAGTTCGCGCCAGCCGCGGTTATGATCCGCAACCCGCTTCGGGCATTGTGTGAGACCTCACGACTTCGACGACGCCGTGCGGCGATGCGTGGACCGGCCGTCCTCTTCCAGTTCGGCGCGGGCTTCAGCCACCAGGTCGCCGGCAACGTCGCCGACTCCGGCCAAGGTCTCGCGGTACAGCATCATGCCGGTCTTGATCACTGTCTTCGCCACCGGCCTGAGCATCCGGCCGACCGCCGGAAAAATCGTCGGCGCCAGCACCGCAGCGCCGGCGATGGCAAGGCCGGGTCCAACGTTGCCTTTGAAGGCGTCTTCCAGGAACGACATGACTTTTACTCCTTCGTGAGTGCGCAGTGACAGGCCAGCGCTAATGACTCGTCGTGGGACACATGGCACTTGAGCACTCGCGAGCGCTATCGCTCTTTAATGCGAGCGAGGATTCGTCATATGACCCGGGACTGATTAGAAGAACACACCTGAGTGTTTGTCGGCACGTAAATGAATCGTTGCATGTTCGTCACAAAAAAGGCGCGTGATTATGGAAGCATCCGCGGCTGACCGCGACTTGGCCCAGCGGCGCGCGCTCAGGCGAAACCGCGCCGCCGCGACCACGCTGCTCCTCGTGATGGTGGGCGGGTATATCGCCACCGCCATGGTGACGGCGCCGGATGTCTGGCTCGCCCTCATCCACGCCACCGCGGAGGCCGGCGTGGTGGGCGGACTCGCCGACTGGTTCGCTGTCACCGCGCTGTTCCGCCGTCCGCTCGGCTTGCCGATCCCGCACACCGCGATCATCCCGCGCAACAAGGACCGGATCGGCGAGGGGCTCGGCACCTTCGTCGAGCGGCATTTTCTGACCGAGGAGCTGCTGCTGGCGAAGCTCGGCGCGCTCAACATCGCGACGCGCCTCGCCGGCTGGCTCGCCGATGAAGACCACGCACGGCTGGTCGCGGACAAGGTCGCCGCGGTGCTGCCGCACGTGGCGGCGGCGCTCGACGACGAGGAGCTGCGAACATTCACCGCCGAGGCCCTGGGAATCCGACTGCGCGACATCGACGTGGCGCCGCTGGTCGGCAAGGCGCTGGCGGTCCTGACCGCCGGCGGCTACCACGCCGCGGTGCTCGATCGCGGGATCGAACTGGCGCGCGACTTCCTCGACCGCAACGCCGAACAGCTGGAGCAGGCCGCCGCCAACGGTGCGAGGCGGCGCTGGTGGATCCCGGCGGCGGTGAACAAGCGGATCGCGCGCGCCATCCTTCTCGGTCTGCGCGAGCTCTTGGAGGATCTGCAGACCCCTGACAGCAAGGTGCGGCGCCGGGCGCTGGCCGCGGTCGACGACGCGACTGCCGAGCTGGCGACGTCGCCTCAATACCGCGCGCGGCTCGAAACCGCCAAGCACGAGCTGCTCGACCGGCCGGAAATCCAGGCTTGGCTCGGCTCGGTGTGGGATCAGATCCGTGATCTCGTGCTGGCCGACCTCGCCGCCTCGCCCTCGCAGGCCCGCGACGGCCTCGCGACGGCCCTCGCCTCGCTCGGCCGCGCCCTGCTCGCCGACGAAGGCATGCGGGCACGGCTGAACAAGGTCGTCGAAAGCGCCATGCTCGGACTCCTCGCCTGGCGCGGCGAGCTGGCTGGCTTCATCGGCGAGGTCGTCCGCCAGTGGGACGAAAAGGTCCTGGTCCAGCGCATGGAGCTGGCGCTGGGTGCCGATCTTCAATACGTGCGCTTCACCGGAACCCTGGTCGGCGCCGCGATCGGCTGCCTGCTGTTCCTGCTGCCGTCTCTCGTCCAGCAGGCGGCCGTCTACGTCGGCTGGCCTTAGATCTCCGCCTCGGACAGGTCCGATCTCGGCCTAACGATCAGCCGCCGGCATGAGCCGCGATCGTATCTTGATTTCGCCGCTGAGCGTGTTGTGCACCGGACACCGATCCGCGATTTCCATCAACCGATGCCGCGTGGCTTCGGGCAGGTCGCCGGTTATGGAGATCTCGCGGGTTATTTCGCCGATGTTGCCCTCCTTGGTCTCGCAATCGGCGCAATCCTGCGCGTGAATGTTCCGGGACGACAGCCGCACCGAAACGCGATCGACGGCGAGGCCTTTGCGCTCGGCATACATGCGCATCGTCATGGACGTGCAGGCCCCGAGGGCGCCGAGAAGATAGTCGTAGGGTCCCGGCCCGGCGTCGTCGCCGCCGACCGCCACAGGCTCGTCGGCCAGCAGACGATGTCGCCCGGCCTGCACAACCTGGACGTAGCGTCCGGTGCGCGTCTCGCTGACGACGACCTCGCCGCGTGGCAAAGGCGGTTGTGCAACGTCGCTCGCCGCGAGGTCACGCGACGCCCAGGCGGCGATGACATCAGCCGCATAGATCGCGTCTTCCCGCCGGCGCAGGAGATGGTCCGCCGGATCGAGCGACAGGAAGCTCTTGGGATGCTTGGCGGTGGCGAAGATTTCGGTGGCGTTCTCGATGCCGACATACTCGTCCTGGGGCGTGTGGCACACGAGCAGCGCCTTCTTCATGCCGGCGACGCCCTTTAGGAAGTCCTGGCTCGCAACGTCGTCGAGGAATTGCTTGGTGATAGTGAATTTTCGACCCGCCAGGACGACCTCGGCCTTGCCCTTGTCGACGATCTCCCCGACCTCGGCAGCGAAACTCCGAATGATGTGTGCGGCGGAGGACGGCGCGCCGATCGTGACGACGCCGCGCGCCTCGGGTATGTCGGGGGCCGCCGCCAGGACCGCAGCGCCGCCCAGGCTGTGACCGATGAGCAGGGCGGGTGCTGCATAATGCCGCCGCAGAAAATCGGCCGCCGCCAGAAGGTCGCCGACGTTTGACGAGAAATTGGTGTTGGCGAATTCACCTTCGCTGCTGCCGATCCCGGTGAAATCGAACCGTAGAACCGCGATCCCGTGCGCCACCAGGCCTTCGGCAATGCGCGCGGCCGCAAAGATGTCCTTTCCGCATGTGAAGCAATGAGCGAACAGGGCGTAGGCCCTGGGCGTCGGCGGCAGATCGAGGCGCGCCGCCAGCGTGGTGCCGCTCGCGCCGGAAAATTCAACCTTTGTCGATGCGACCATGGCGCCTTCCCCTTAGATCCGAGCCTCGTCAACGCCACCACCATACGTGCCGCGCGGCTCAAGGCAAAATCCGAGACAGGGCCGAAAAGCTGACCGCTGCCCCGGCCAGGATGACGGCGAAGACCGCGATCGCGGTGATGGAGCGCTTGCGCATGCGGATCGTCCCGGATTGCTTAAGCCCCCGGACGATTAACGACGCAGCCGCAACAGGTGTTCCGCCGGCGATCAGCTCGGCTGACCGGGGGACGGCCCGGGGAAACCGCCGGCCGGCGAGACGTCTTTCTCGCGCAGCCAGCGCTTCACGACACCGTTCGCCAGCCACACCACGCCGGCCAGGATCAGCGCCGCCATGAGGGCCCGCAGGGCGCCGGCGAGGAGGGCGGCATCTATCGTCGGCAGCGGGAATTTCGTCAGCTGCTCGCCGCGCTCGAGCATCCAGTGCCACGCGGTGTGCGCCACCAAGGCCGACAGGATGATGATGCCCACCCGCTCGGGGACCACGTATCGGAACAGCAGGCCGAGTGCCGGGACCAGCACCAGCACGACCGCGATCTGGCCGATCTCGACACCGATATTGAAGCCGAGCAGCGACACCAGGAGATGATCGCCGGCGAATTGCAGGGTTTCACGAAGAGCGAAAGAAAACCCGAACCCGTGGATCAGGCCGAAGGCAAAGGCCATCATCCAGCGTCGCGACGCGATAGCGCCCCCGGGGGCGCCCGCGGGGCCGCTGCCGGCGGTCCGGCGCGCCATATAGACGATGTTCTCCAGCGCCATGGTGACGATGGTGACGGCAATCAGCGTCTCGATCAGCGGCGGGAACCAGCGGCCACTCGGCGTGAACCCGAAGGTGGCGGCGATCAGCGACAGCGAATGCGCCACCGTGAAGGCGGTGACGATGGCGATCAGCGGCCGCAGCCGCCGGAACGGGATCACCAGGCAGACCAGGAACAGCAGGTGGTCCAGCCCGTCGAGGATGTGCCAGAAGCCGGCGACCATGAAGCGCAGCGCCGCCTGGCTCAGCCGCGGATCGAGCCGGACCACGCCGGGATCGCCCTCGAACTCGAACGCGCGCACCGCACCGCCGGGCAGGAGGAAGCGCAGCGCAGTCGTGACGCGCATCGCCAGCCGGTCGACCCGCAGGCGGATCGCGAACTCAGAGCGCTCCGACTTGATCGGATACTCGAGCCGGACGTCGAGCAGCAGCTGGTCCCAATAGAGATCCAGATCCTCGCGCAGGCGGGGCCCCTGCATCGCGGCGCGCGCCTGCTCGTACGAGACGAAGGACCGGTCCGACGGCAAGGACGCACGGGCCGCCACGAGACGCGGCTCGGGCAGCCGCGCGTCGTTCTCGTACACGTCGATGTTGTCGATCAGCCACAGCTTGGCGGCATCGCGCAGCGCCTCGTCGGCGCGACCAAGGTCGAGATAGCCGCCGGCGCGGAGCGGCACGTCCACGTCCTGCATCGCCTGCAGCGGCACGCGCACCAGCAGCTCCAGCCGGTCGCCGGCCGGCCTGACGAACGCGTTGATCCTGACGTCGGACGGAATTTCGTGCGCCGCGGCGCCGCACGCGACGATACCGACCAACGCAGCGATGATGAGGCCCAGGCAACGCAACAAGGGATCCCCCAAAGATTCCCCAAGTATGCAACCGGTGTCCCGGCCGTGGCCAGACGCCTTAAGCCCTGAAGCCGGCCACGACCTCCAGGAACGCTTGGCCGTATTTTTCGAGCTTGGCCTGGCCGACGCCGTGGATCTCATGCATCTGTTCGAGCGTCGTCGGGCGCAGGGCCGCCATCTCCAGGAGCGAGCGGTCGTTGAACACGACATAGGCCGGCTGCCGGATCCGCTTGGCGATCGAGCGCCGCAGCTCCTTCAAGGCGGCGAGCAGGTCGAGCGCCACGTCCGGCCCGGGCGGTACGGCACCGGCCGCCTTTGCGCCTTTTTTCCGCAGCGACGCCGCCAGTTTCGGTTGGAGGACATCCTTGCGCAGCTCGATGCGCGTCTCGCCGCGCAGCACGCCGGCGCCGGCCTCGGTGACCGTCCAGCGTCCGTACTCGCCGACCTCGAGGAAAATCAGGCCGGCGGCATAGAGCTGGCGGAAGATCGACCGCCAGGCATTGGCCTCGCGGTCGCGGCCGACCCCGAAGGTGGGGAGCGCGTCATGGCCGTTGCGGCGCACCGCCTCGGTCGGATTGCCGGTCAGCAGATCGACCAGGTGCTCGGTGCCGAACCGCTCGCCGGTGCGCAGGATCGCCGACATCGCCTTCTGCGCCTCGACCGTGCCGTCAAACACGTCGACGCCGTCGACACAGAGGTCGCAATTGCCGCACGGCTGCGAGCTCTCTTCGAAATACGCGAGCAGGGTCTGCCGCCGGCAGCGCGGCGCCTCGCACAGCGCGATCAGCGCGTTGAATTTCTGGCGCTCGATCCGCTTGCGCGCTTCGGGGGCGCCGCTCTCCTCGATCTGGAGCCGGCGCAGCCGCATGTCGTCGAGGCCGTAGAGGGTCAGCGTGTCGGCCGGCAGCCCGTCGCGGCCGGCACGGCCGATCTCCTGGTAATAGGCCTCGACGTTCTGCGGTAGGTCGGCATGGCCGACGAAGCGCACATCCGGCTTGTCGATGCCCATGCCGAACGCGACGGTCGCCACGATGACGATGCCGTCGTCCTGCAGGAACACGTCCTGGTGCGCGTTGCGGACCTCCGCCTCCATGCCGGCATGATAGGGCAGCGCCTTGTGACCGGCTTCGGACAAGGCGGCGGCCAGCACCTCGGTGCGGCGGCGCGACGCGCAGTAGATGATGCCGTTCTCGCCGCGGTGGGCGGCGGCGAAATCCAGGATCTGGCGGCGGCCGTTGGCCTTCGGCCGCATCGCCAGCCGCAGATTGGGCCGGTCGAACGAGCGTATGAAGATGCGCGGCGGTGCCGCGAACAGCTTCTTGCCGATATCCGCCCGGGTGGGCGCGTCGGCGGTCGCGGTCAGGGCGATGGTCTGCACGCCGCCGAGGTCGTCGCGGACTTTTCCGAGCGACAGGTACTCGGGCCGGAAATCGTGGCCCCATTGCGAGACGCAATGCGCTTCATCGATCGCCAGCAACGCGACCCCGACGCCGCGGAGCAGGGCCGCCGTGTCGGCGCGCCCGATCCGCTCCGGGGCCACATACAAGAGGCGCAGCTTGCCGGCGCGAAGCTGCTGGTGGATACGGGCATTCTCCGCCGGATCGTTGGTCGAGTTGAGGCTGGCCGCCTCGACCCCGTATTCCCGCAACTGTCCCACCTGGTCGCGCATCAGCGAGATCAGCGGCGACACGACCACGGTCAATCCGGGACGCAGCAGGGCGGGCAGCTGGTAGCACAGCGATTTGCCGCTGCCGGTCGGCATGACCGCCAGGACGTCGGCGCCGTCGAGGACGGCCTGCACCACCTCCTCCTGGCCGGGCCGGAACGAGGCAAAGCCGAACACGGTCTCGAGGCAGGATCTGGCCTCAGTCAGCAGTGCCGTCATAAGGTGCAGGAAATCCCGGTACTTTGCGCGCGACTCGCGAACCGCGATTGTGCCTGGGCGGTACGGCGACGAGCCAGCTAAAAACAAGACCCTTGGATATCGCCGTCCGATCACCTATGTTCTGTCCACCGCTGGAGGCACGTACGCGTCTCTCGAGTGAGACGCGACCCCGTTGAATGCAGCAGCACTTGGTCGAGTGCGCCACGACTGCCTTCCAGTTCGGACGTTTCTTTCTCTCCCGCCTCCTCCATCACCGATCGGCGCCTCGGCAGCCGACATCGGCTGCTTCAACACGCCCGAGGAGGTATTCGTCATGTCTTTCGCCGATTTCGGCCTTCATCCGCTCGTCCTCAAATCTCTCGACACCGAGGGCTATGCGACGCCGACGCCGGTCCAGGCCGCATCCATTCCGCCGGCGCTAGCCGGCCGCGACATTCTCGCCACCGCCGCCACCGGCACCGGCAAGACCGCCGCGTTTCTGCTCCCGGCCCTGAGCCGCATCGCGGCGGCGCCAAAGCCCGGTGGTGTTGGATCGCCGCGCATTCTGGTACTGGCGCCGACGCGCGAGCTGGCGACGCAAGTCACCCAGGCCGTGCGCAAGCACGGCAAATTCCTGAAGCTGACCAGCGCCGATATCGTCGGCGGCATGCCGTTCCGCGCCCAGCTGCAGCAGATGTCGCGTCCGCTCGACATCGTGGTCGCGACACCGGGCCGTCTGATCGATCATATGCAGCGCGGGCGCCTCAATCTCGCCCACGTCGAGGTGCTCGTCCTCGACGAGGCCGACCGCATGCTCGACATGGGCTTCGCCGAAGACGTGGATCTCATCGCCAAGGCGTGCTCGCCGGCGCGCCAGACCATGCTGTTCACCGCGACCCTCGACGGGCGCATGAGCGGCCTCGCCGGCCGACTGTTGAAGACGCCGGCCCGGATCGCGGTCGATCCCGCGGCGGCGGCGCTCGCGATCGAGCACCGCCTCTACCAGACCAACCACATGGGGCATAAGCGCCGGCTGCTGAACCACTTCGCCGGCTCGTCCGAGGTGACGAAGGCGATCATCTTCGTCGCCACCAAGCGCGACGCCGACAGCCTGGCCCAGGACTTGAGCCGCGACGGCCACCGCGCCGCGGCCCTGCACGGCGACATGGACCAGCATCAGCGCAATCACACGATGCACCGCCTGCGCGGACCTGATCTGCGGCTGCTGGTCGCGACCGACGTCGCGGCGCGCGGCATCGACGTGCGCGATATCTCGCACGTCTTCAACTTCGACCTGCCGCGCTCGGCCGCCGACTACGTGCATCGCATCGGACGCACCGGCCGCGCGGGTGCCACGGGCATCGCCATCTCGTTTGCCGGGGCCGCCGATCGCGAGATCGTGCGGAACATCGAGCGTTTGACGAAATCGAAACTCGCCGTGCATGTCGTCGCCGGTCTCGAGGCCGGCCCAATGCCGGCGCGTCCGGCCGGCCGCCCCGACGCGCGGCCGCCCCGACCCGCCGGCCGCCCCGGCGGCCATGCCGGCAAGCCGCAACGCCCGTGGACCAAGTCCTACAAAACCGGCGGACCGCGGCGCGCCAAGAAGCTCTGGGCCTCGCAGACCGCGCGCTGAGCGCACGCGAGCGGCCCTATGAACGTAGCGAGGAGAGGCTAACGCACGAACCGGTCCCCGGCCTGACAAGCCCCCCTCGGTTGGCCTATAGTCATGCGCAAAGCGGGATCAATCCCGTGCCTCCGGTTCGTCGCCGGAGAACTCGAGTGGGGGAAACTGCCATGCTGCCCAAGCGCAAGATCCTGGCCGGTTCAGCGCTCGTCCTCGCCATCGTCGGGCTCGGGTTCGGGCAGGCGATGCTGCAGCAGAAAGCCAAGGCGCAGCGCGCGACGGTGAAGGCGCCGATCTACGAGGTCGATCCGTTCTGGCCGAAGCCGCTGCCCAATGGCTGGCTGCTCGGCTGGACGATCGGGGCCTGGGTCGACGAGCAGGATTACGTGTGGATCATCCACCGCGGCGCCTCGGGGTTGAACAACAACGAGCGCGGCGCCGAGCTCAGCCCGCCGATCGCCGATTGCTGCCGCACCGCGCCGCCGGTGCTGGTGTTCGATCCGGCGGGCAATCTCGTGCGCGCCTGGGGCGGCCCGGGCCCGGGCTACGAATGGCCGGAGTCCAACCACGGCATCCACGTCGACTATAAGGGGAACGTGTGGATCGGCGGTAACGGCGCCAAGGACGCGGAGATCCTCAAATTCACCAAGGACGGCAAGTTCCTGCTGCAGGTCGGCCATTACGGCAAGGGCGGCGGCAGCAACGATCTCGAGAATTTCGGCCGCGTCGCCAAGATCTGGGTCGACCCCAAGACCAACGAGGCCTATGTCGCCGACGGCTACGGCAACAAGCGTGTCGCCGTGCTCGATGCCGACACCGGCAAGATGAAGCGCTACTGGGGCGCCTACGGCCACAAGCCCGACGACACCGATCTCGGGCCCTACGACCCCAAGGCTCCGCCGGCGCCGCAGTTCCGCAATCCGGTGCATTGCGTCGAGCTCAGCCATGACGGGCTGCTCTATGTCTGCGACCGCGCCAACGACCGCATGCAGGTGTTCAAACCGGACGGCACCTTCGTCAAGGAGCAGGTCTACGCGAAGAACACGCTGGGCGCCGGCTCGGTGTGGGACATCACCTTCTCCAAGGATCCCGAGCAGCGCTTCATCTTCCTCGCCGACGGGCAGAACGAGCGGGTGCGGATCATCCTGCGCGACACGCTCGAGGAGATCAGCGCGTTCGGCGACGGCGGACGCCAGCCCGGCCAATTCTACGGCGTGCACAGCATCGCCTCGGACTCCAAGGGCAACCTCTATACGACCGAGACGTATGAGGGCAAACGTGTGCAGAAATTCGTCTACAAAGGCATGGGCGACGTGGCGCGCGAGCAGGGCGTGCCCTGGCCGAAGAAATAGGCCTGATCGCCGAGCCTCGCTGCTTCGCCTCCCGCGCGCGGTTGATGTAACCTCGCCGCATGCGGCAATGGCTTTCGGCTCTTTCGCTGGCCTGGTGGGCGCTCGCCACCGCGCTGCCGGCCGCGGCCGCTGAAACGCCGGTCGATTTCGGCATCACCAGCCTGACCGCGTTCAGCCTGCCGCACTACATCGCCGACGCACAAGGCTTCTACGCGGCCGAGAACCTCAAGGTGAGCATGATCGTCGGCGGCGCGGCCACCGGCGTGATCCGGCAGCTGAGCGGCGGCTCGCTCAATATCGGGCAGGCGGCGACCAACCAGACCTTGCGCGCGATCATGAGCGGGGCGCCGATCAGGATCGTCGCCGGTGCCGCCGCCAATGCGCCCTTTCGCCTGATCGCGGCCAGGACGATCAAGGGGTGGCCCGACCTCAAGACGAAGACGATCAGCGTCGGCGGGACCACCGACGTCACGCTGTATTTCCTGCGCGTGATGGCGCGAAAGAACGGGCTCGCCGATTCGGATTACGACCTGGTCTACGCCGGCGGCTCGCCGGACCGGTTCGCGCAGCTGCTGTCGGGCGGGGTGGCCGCGGCCGTGCTGACCAATCCGCTCGATCACACGGCCTTGCAGCAGGGCTTCGTTGAGCTCGGCAGCGTACCGCGCTATCTGCCGCACTGGGCGCAAAACAATCTGGTCGTCTATACGGACTGGGCGGCGCGGAACCGGGGCGCGGTCGTCGCATTCCTGCGTGTCCATATTCGCGCCACCGACTTTCTTTATGACCCGCGCAATCGCAACGAGGCGATCGGGATCCTGGCGAAGTACACCAACAGCGCGCCCGAAACGGCGGCGGCCGCGTACGACGTCTTCATCCGCGAAGAGGTCATGGCACCGAAAGGCGCTTTGTTCGAGGCCGGCATCCAGGCCAATCTCGACGCCCTGGTGGAGCTGGGCGAGCTGAAGTCGACGCCGCCGCTCGGCAATTTCATCGATCCGAGCTTCATTGCCGAGGCGTCGAAATAAGCCGATTGCGAAGGGGAGCGTCATGAGGGATGGGCGTGGCACAACGATCACCTGCGCCGGCGGCCTGCCGGCGTACCTGACGGTTCCGGACAGCGACGGCCCGCATCCCTGCCTCGTCCTGATGCATGAGCGCTACGGCTTGGTCCGCCATATACAGGAGCTCGCCGACCGCTTCGCCCGCGACGGATTCGTCTGCATCGCCCCCGACTTCTACTTCAAGCATCCGGACCAGGCCGCCTTGCACCGGGGCGAGTCGGCCCACGACATGACCGATCCGGAAGCCGTCGACTATCTGTCGGCGGCGGTCGCGGCGCTGAACAGCGTGCCGCAGGCCGACCTGGCGCGCCTCGCGATCAAAGGCGTGTGCCAGACCGGCCGTCACCCGCTGGTCTATGCCGCCGAGCACAAGGTCGCCGCGGCGCTGGTCTGGTATGGCGGCGCGCAGCCCAGGGAATGGAAGGTCAACCGCAAATATCCGCGGCCACTGGAGGAGATCATCGCCCGGGTGAACTGCCCCGTGCTCGGCATGTTCGGCGAGGCCGACAACCTCATCTCGATCGACGACGTGCGGCGGTTTCGCGACTGCCTGGAGCGCGCGCACAAGACCTACGAGATCCACCTCTATCGCGATGCGCCGCATGGCTGGCTCAATGACACGATGCCCGGGCGCTACCGGCGGGCCCAGGCGGAGGCGGCCTGGGCCGCCCAGCTCGCGTTCCTGCGCGAGGTCCTCGCCCCCGATTATGACCGCTCGCGGGTGCGGCAGCGCTACGAAGCGGATGTCTCGACGAGCTACGATTTCAGCAAGAACGTGCGTTACGAGTGACGCGGAGCTTTCCCATGCGCATCAATCTTGAGATCGACGATTCATTGATGGCTGAAGCCCGGAAAGCGTCCGGACACGCGAACAACAAGCAGACCGTCGAAGACGCGCTCCGTTTGATGATCAGGCTGCGGCGGCAGCGAGACGTGGACGCAGGTTTCGGCAAATACCGGTGGCGCGGCGATCTTGCCCGGGGCCGTCAGGGGCGCGGAGCCGGATGATACGAAGGGCCCGCCGCAACTGGCGCGTCAGCGCTCCCCCACCTCACCCCAGCCCTCTCCGCCCCCGGGGGCGGAGAGGGAGAAGTCGACCTACGGCCTCTTTAAGGCTTTCATCCACTTGTCCTCGATGGTGCGCTTCTCGGCCTGCGACAGCGCCGAGGCCGGCGGGAACTCGTCCTTCCAGCCGAACGGCTTGCAGGCGTCGACGATCATCTTCGAATGCGCGGTCTGGCCGCGGGCACGGTCGGCGGGGGTGATCCGGGGATCGAGCGCCGAGCTCCAGGCATTGCGCACGATGTCGACTTGCTCGGACGGCTCGCAGCGCGTGGCGACGGCCCACATCACGTCGGCGAGATCGGACGGATCGACGTCGTCGTCGACCGTGACAACGAGCCGGCCCATGTAGCTCTGCGCCGCGGCGATCAGGCCGGCGCGCTTCGCGTGCCCGGCGTAGCGCTGCTTCAGCGCCACCACGGTCATCAGCTGCGCCACGTGCTGCCAGGCGCCGACGATGTCGGTGACGCCGGCGGCCTCGAGGTTGTCCCAGATGCCGGCGGCGCGGAACGGCAGGCCGAAATGAAAGCGCGGCGGCTTCATCGGCGGCGAGCCGAGCAGGATCGGATCGCGGCGCCAATGCATGGCGTCGACGCGCATCACGGGGGCCGGGCGCTTCTCGGCCGCGTAATAGCCGGTGAATTCGCCGAACGGCCCCTCGGGCAAGGTGACCTCGCTCATCGGCAGGAGGGCGCCCTCGAAGACGATCTCGGCGCGCGCCGGGATCGGCAGCCCGGTGTGAGGCCCGGGCGCCACCTCGATCGGCCGTCCCTTGATCGCCCCGGCGAAGTCGTATTCGGAGGCCCCTTCCGGCAGATATTCGAAGCCGGCGATGAACAGCGCCGGGTCGGGCCCGTTCACCACAGCGACCGGGCACGGCTTGCCCTGCTCCCAGTATTTGCGCGCGATGATGGCGCCGTGCCGCCCCTGATGGTCGAACTGCACGGTGACGCGGTCGCGCCCGTGGACCTGGACGCGATAGATCGAGGCGTTGATCCAGCCGGACTCCGGGTCGCGCATGACGACGATGCTGCCCGACCCGATGAACGGTCCGCCGTCGCCCTGGTGCCACAGGGGTGCGGGAAACAAAGAAACGTCGACATCGGCCGCACTCCGCGAGTTCTCGAGGAACAAGGCCTGCTTGGCCGCCACCGGCTTGTGGAGGGTGAGCCCGGTGCGGCGGGTCTTCCATTCCTTCAGCGCATCGAGCGGCCGCAAGGCGGGATCGATGCCAAGG
>DASWFO010000009.1:0-2993 GCA_036394195.1 Alphaproteobacteria bacterium
GCCGCTCGGCGCCGAACTGCAGGAGGATGCGGAACCATGGCGCGTTCTTTTCGCCATCGATCGCGTGAGCTGTTTTTGATGTGGCGACCGGTGACCTGCTGAGACGACACTCGACGCACCACCCGTCGCGACGTTGCGACCCTCGGATGGTGGCGGCGAACGCGTGTCCGCAGTTCATCCGATCGCTGCCGAATCCCCGGGCTTAGTTCGGTCGCGATGGGCCAATTGCGGAACTTCGATGAGCACGTGACGGCGCGACTGTCTCCTTCGTGCTGATGACGCGATTGATCACACTCGCGCAGGGGCCGGCGCGACCGTCACCGCCTCGCCGCCACGGTCGCGCTGACCGATGGTCAGGATCAGCGCCGCGGCGATCAGGCACAGCGCGCCGGAGATGAAGAACGCCGGCAGATAGCTCGACAGCGCCGTGCGGGAGAGGCCCGCGCCGAACGCCGCGAAGGCTGCGCCCAGTTGATGCCCGGCGAAGATCCAGCCGAACACCAGGTTGGCGCGCTCTCGGCCGAAGCGCGCGACCGTGAGCTTCACGGTCGGCGGAACGGTCGCGATCCAGTCGAGGCCGTAGAACATCGCGAACAGTGACAGACCGTAGAACGTGAACCCCGTGAACGGCAGATAAAGCAGCGACAGTCCGCGCAGGCCGTAATACCAGAACAGGAGCCAGCGGTTGTCGTAACGGTCCGACAGCCAGCCCGAGCCGATGGTGCCGGCGATATCGAACAGCCCCATTGCCGCGAGAACGCCGGCCGCGCCGACGGCCGGCAGGCCGAAGTCCGCACAGAGCGGCACGAAGTGCGTCTGAATGAGTCCGTTGGTGCTCGCGCCGCAGATGAAGAAGGTGCCGAACAGCACCCAGAACACGCCGGTGCGGCTCGCGTCGCGCAAGGCGTACCACGCCGTCATCAGGCCGTGGCCCGGGACGAGAGCGGCGGGGGCAGGAGTTTCCGCCTCCTGACCGAACGGCTCGAGGCCCACATCGGCGGGCCGGTCACGCATCAGGGCGAGCATCGCGAGCGTGGCGAGGCCTAGCGCGCCGCAGACCAGGACCACCGCCATGCGCCAGCCGAGATTGTCGGACACCTGGGCCAGGAGCGGCAGGAACACGAGCTGGCCGGTGGCCGAGCTTGCGGTGAGGAGGCCGGTCACTAGGCCGCGTCGCGTCGCGAACCAGCGCGTCGCGACCGTGACGCCCAGCACCAGCGCGGTCATGCCGGTGCCGAGGCCTATGACCACGCCCCACAGCAACACGAGCTGCCACACCTGCGTCATGGCGAGCGAGAGCGCCAGTCCGGAGACGATCAAGACCAGTGCCGAGAGCGCAACCCGGCGCATGCCATAGCGATTGATCAGGACCGCCGCGAACGGCGCCATCAGGCCGAACAGCATGAAGCGCACGCCGAGCGCCGAGGAGATTTCGGCGGTCTGCCAGCCGAACTCCTTTTGCAGCGGCAGCATCAGCACGCCGGGCGCGCCGACCGCGCCCGCGGTCACCAGCATGGTCAGGAACGTGGTGCCGACGACAACCCAGCCGTAATGCACGTTGCGGCGCGCGAGCCACGCCGCCAGACGAGATGAATTCATCGGATACTCCCCTTGAACGTTCAAAGCCGATTACTGGATGGTCTCGAGCGCCAGCGCGATGCCTTGGCCGCCACCGATGCAGAGCGTGACCATGCCGCGCTTGAGCCCATCGCGACGCATGGAGTGGATGAGCCGCGTGGTCAGCACCGCGCCGGTCGCGCCGATCGGATGGCCGTGGGCGACGGCGCCGCCTTCGACATTGATGATGTCCTCGGGCAGGCCGAGCTCCTTCGCGACCGCCAGCGGCACGGCCGCGAAGGCCTCGTTGATCTCGATGCGCTCGATGTCTGAAAGCTTCCAGCTGGCGCGCTCCAGCGCCTTGCGCACGGCCGGCACTGGGCCCAGCCCGAACAGGCCGGGTTCTACCGCGGCGACACCATAGGCCACGAGCCGCGCCACGGGTTCGATCGCTCGCGCTTCGGTGAAGGCGCGGCTTGCGACGATCATCGCAGCGGCGCCGCTGTTGAGGCCCGGCGCGTTGCCGGCCGTGATTGTGCCGGTGTCGCGGAAGGCGGGACGGAGCTTGGCGAGCACCTCGACGGTCGTATCGGGCCGCGGCGCCTCGTCGGTGGCGAAGGCCTCGATGCCTTTCTTGCCTCTGACGTCGACCTTGACGATCTCGTCAGAAAATTTTCCGGCCTTCTGCGCCGCGCTGAAGCGCTGCTGTGACCGTGCCGCGAAGCGGTCCTGCGCCTCACGGGTGAGCTGCGTCTTCATGACGAGGTCTTCGGTGTGCCAGCCGGAGTGCTCGCCCGAGAACGCGTCGTCGAGGCCGTCGCGCAGCATGCTGTCGTGGATCTCGGCAGGCCCCATGCGATAGCCCCAGCGGCCACCGTCCATCAGGTACGGCGCGCGGTCCATGTTCTCCATGCCGCCGGCGACCGCCACGTCGATCTCGCCGGACATGATCTGCTGGGCCGCGGTGACGACGGCTTGCGCGCCGGAACCGCAGACGCGATTCACGGTCAGGGCAGGGACCGACACCGGCACGCCGCCGCCGATCGCGGCCTGGCGCGCCGGGTTCATCTTGTTGCCGGCCTGGATGACGTTGCCGATCACCACGCTGCCGACCGCGGCGGCGTCGAGCCCCGCTCGTCGCAAGGTTTCGCGGACCACGACGGCGCCGAGATCGGGCGCGGGGATCCCTTTCAGCGAACCGTTATAGGCGCCAATCGCGGTGCGGACCGGGCTTGCGAGGATGATGTCTTGCGTAACGCCTTGAGCGCTCATGGCGAATTTCCTTCGCAGGTAAGAGCCAGTCTCTGGTGACTTGCATAATGATAGTTGCTGACCTATGTGTGTTCAATGCGCCGCAAGAGCTTTCACAAGATGTTGTGCCCGATCGCCCGAAGCCTGGAGCGCGTCGGCGAGTGGTGGAGCATGCTGATCATGCG
>DASWFO010000010.1:0-2388 GCA_036394195.1 Alphaproteobacteria bacterium
CGCCGGCTTGTCGCCGCCGGCAAAGCCGCCAAAGTGGCCACCGTCGCCCTGATGCGCAAAATGCTCGTCACCCTCAACGCCATGGTCAGAGACCACCAGCCGTGGAAATTTGCCAAGGTCTGATAGACACAGTTGCTCCCATCGCTGACGCGATGGGCCCCTCCCTCTCCCACTTCGTGGGCGAGGGGCTCGAACCCCGAAGAGGCGCGCGGCGCCGCCGCGCGCCTAATTCGAAGCTGTTCTGACCTTCTGCTTGAGCGCCTCGATCAGCCCCGCGACCTTGCCGCCGCGGGCCTGGATGGTGGCGGCGAAGTCGTCGCGCTGGGTCACCGCCATCGACACGCCTTCGACGATGACGTCGACGATCTTGAACGTGTTGCCGTCGGGGCGGACCTTCCACTCGACGCGGATCGGCGGGCCGTCGCGCACGATGTTCGAGACGACCAGGATCTCCTGGTCCGAGGCCTGCGTCGCGTTGCCGACCCTCAGGCCCTCGCCCCTGTACTCGCGAAAGCGGGTCGCGTAGGTCTGGACGATGTAGTCCTCGAACAGCTGGGTGTATTCGGTGCGCTCCTCCGGCGTCGCCGCGCGCCAGTAGCGGCCGAGCACGAAGCGGGACACCGAGGGGATGTCGAATTTCAGCCGCAGCAGCTCGCGGAAGCGCTGGATGCGCTCGGGGTCGGTGATCGAGGTGTCGGTGACGCCGTGAATCGCCTCGTCGGCCAGGGCCGAGATGAAGCGGCTCGCCTCCGGCACGGTCGGACGCGCCTGGCCTTGGGAGGACGCGTCGGCGGCCGGGGCGGGGCTGACGAACGCGATCGAAATCAGGAAGCCCGCCGCGACGGCCGCGGCGATACGACTGGACATGGTGTCACTCCGGAGTGGCGGTCTGCGGTGTCGGAAGCGCGAACCCGGCGCGGCGCACCAGGGACGGGATCGGGCCGGCGGTCTCTGCCGCGGCCGGGGCCGCGGCCTGCGCCGCGGACGCCGGCGCCGGCACCATCGTGACCGGGGTGTGCGTGGAATCGTCTTCGCCCTGGTTCTTGATCTCGGCGGCGCGCCGCTGGCGCCATATGCTGCGCACGGTGGCGTAGAAATCCATCGACTGCTTCTGCAGGTCGTCGATCGCCTGGCGGTTGCGCGCCGTCTGGTCGACCCCCTCCAGAACGCCGCGCGCCGTCGGGAACCAGGTGTAGGTCGAGTGGTGCGGGTCGCGGTAATGCGAGTAGCCCGGGATCGGCACGTAGTTGGTGACCGCGACGTTCACCGGGTCGAGATAATAGTCGAACGCCAGGCCGACGCCGTCGCGCGGGTTGCTCGGCCCGAAGATCGGCAGCACCAGGTAGAACATCTCCGGCACGCCCCAGACGGCGAGCGTCTGGCCGAAATCTTCGCTGTGGTCGGGGAAGCCCCAGTCGGTGGCGACGTCGAAGAAGCCGGCGCCGCCGAGCGTCGTGTTGATCGCAAACCGCGTCAGCGCCACGCCGGCGCGGCGCGGGTTGCCCTGAAACACGTCGTTCACCGCCGTCCACGGCAGGTGAAGATTGGCCAGGAACTTGTGCACGCCGTTCTGCGCCGGATCGGGCAGCGCGGCCTGGTACATCGCCGAGGCCGGCTTCAGCACGAACTCGAGCAGGAAGATGTTGATGTCGAAGAAGTAGCGGTTCAGCGGCTCGAGCGGGTCGTGGGTCTCGGCCAGCTGCTCGCGTTTCTCCTCGGTGTTGGGCACGATGCAGCCCGTCGTCAGGAGGAGGGTGGCCAGCGCTGTGGCCGTGATCCCGGCCCGGGACAGTCTGAAAGTCATGTGGTGCCGATCCGCCCGACTTTGATGCGAGGTCTTTTTGGTCGCCTTGTCCCATTCTATAGCTCACGGCTTACCAGTCCGTGACCGGCGGTGCTGTGAGCTAAGACGGCCGTGCGGCCAAGGCGCGATCATCACCGAAAATGCGATCGCCCCCCGAATCCATCCGGCGTAAGCACAGGTAACATAAGGCCGAATTTGCGGCCAGCGGACTCCCCGGCCGGCCGGCGCTTCGTTCGCGCGGCGTGGCAAAAATGACGCAGCCCGACCAAAAAAAACCGCAGACGTGCGGTGTCGCGGGAATGGCCGCTCCGGATGAGGAGGCGCGCGTCTCTTCCCTCTTCGTCATGCCCGCACTTTGTTGCGGGCACCTACGGCATGTCGTGCGGCGACCGCAGAGAAGGCGCAGAGTTTTTTCATCGTCACCCTCGGGCCAGTCTTTCTTTGGCGCCGGTCGGCGGCCTGAAGGCCGGCGACTCAGCGCGAGGTCCCGAGGGTCCATCCCGACGCGTCGCCCTGCGCTGCGCCGCCGCGAAGCGCCGGCGGGCGCGCAGAAGACTTGGGGATTGCCCGGTCAAGCCGGGCAA
>DASWFO010000011.1:0-10224 GCA_036394195.1 Alphaproteobacteria bacterium
GGTGGACGGCCCGCCATACGCTGGTGCACGTGGAGTTTTCCGCAAACCCGGTCGACCCGTTCTTCAATACCAACAGCCCGGACGACCTTGCCGCCGCGGAACGGCTTCTGGGGGTCTCGCCGGCCGCTCAATCGGCTTGAAATACGACGCGCTTCGGGCGAGGCTACAGTCGTAGGGGGCTTTCATTATGACAGACCTGCAATTTGCCGAGCTCATGGCGGCGCGCCTATGCCATGACCTTGTCGGACCGATCGGCGCGGTGGCCAATGGCGTGGAGCTGTTGACCGACGGCGGCTCCGGGGATGCCGAAGTCACTGGCCTGATCGCCGTGTCGGCCCGGCAAGCCACCCGCCGCCTGCAGTGGTTCCGGGTCGCGTTCGGCAGCGCCAGCGGCTTGCCGACGTCGGCGATGTTCGGCGAGACGCGCCGCCTGGCCCAGGGGCTGTTCGAGGAGGGCCGGGTGACGCTCGACTGGGCCGCACCCGATGCGGCGGTGGAAGCATCCGCGACACGCGAGGCGGCGAAGCTGGCCCTCAACCTCACCCTGTTCGCATTGGAGTGCCTGCCGCGCGGCGGCGCGGTTCAGGTGCGGATCGAGCCGAAAGCAAGCTCGCTGCATCTGATGGTGGTGGCGCTCGGGACCTCCGCGCGTATCCCCGACGATATGCAGGCCGCGCTGCGTGATGGAGTCCAAATCGCCGAACTCACGCCGAAATCGGTGCCGGCGTATCTGGCCGCGCGCATGGTGAGTGCGGTGGGCAGCCGGCTGAGCGTGCGCACGCCCGCCGACGATCGCGTTGAATTCGCTGTCGATCTGCCGCGGCAACCGTAGCGCGCCGGCGCGCCAGGCGAACAAAACGCCTCAAATTTTAGCCGCTTTGTTTCCGCTAAAAACGCGAAAGCGCGTTATTTTTCCGCGTTTTACGGCTCCTTAACCTTCCTCTGCCACGGTGCATGGCAACGCGCGCCGGCCCGTCTGTGGCCGTTTCGCCGGGGGAGTTCGCTGGGGTTTGCCCCAAGAATTTTGAGGATCCGCGCCGATGGACGATCTGCTTCGCGAATTTTTGACCGAGACGACGGAGAGCCTGTCGCTGCTCGATCTCGAGCTGGTGAAGCTCGAGCAGAACCCGAACGATCCGGAGCTGCTCAGCAACATCTTCCGCCTCGTGCATACGATCAAGGGGACCTGCGGGTTCCTGGGTCTGCCGCGGCTTGAAGCGGTGGCGCACGCATCCGAGAACGTGCTGGGCAAGGTCCGCGACGGCGATCTCGTCGTGACGCCGCCTGCCGTCAGCCTCATTCTGGAATCGCTCGACCGCATCAAAAGCCTTTTGTCGTCGCTGGAGCAGACGGAAGCTGAGCCGGCGGGCGAGGACGGCGACCTGATCCAGCGGCTGAACGTTCTTGCAGGCGGCGCTGCCGCCCCGGTTCCCACTGAAATGCCGATGTCCGAGCCCGTGGCCGCCGAGCCGGTGCCCGAGCTTGAGATCGCCGCCGCGGCGCCGCCCGCGCTCGCGGAGGCGGTTCACACCGATGAGGCGCCTGCCGAAGCGAACACGGCGCCGGCGTCCAAACCGTCGCTCGCCGCCGAGCCCGCAGGCGAGGCCAAGGAATCCGCCGTCGCGCTGCAGAGCATCCGCGTCGGCGTCGACGTGCTCGAAAACCTGATGACCATGGTCAGCGAGCTTGTGCTGACCCGCAACCAGCTGCTGCAGATCATGCGCGGCCAGAAGGACACCGACTTCGCCTCGCCGCTGCAGCGGCTCAACCATGTCACGTCGGAGCTGCAGGAAGGCGTCATGAAGACGCGCATGCAGCCGATCGGCAACGCCTGGTCCAAGCTGCCGCGCCTGGTGCGCGACCTGTCGCATGAGCTGAGTAAGAAGATCGATCTGCAGATGATCGGCGCCGAGACCGAGCTCGACCGGCAGGTGCTGGAACTGATCAAGGATCCGCTCACGCATCTCGTGCGCAACTGTGCTGACCACGGGCTCGAGACGCCGGCCGACCGGCGCAAGGCCGGCAAGCCGGAGCTGGGCCGCGTCACCCTCAACGCCTTCCACGAAGGCGGCCATATCGTCATCGAGATTTCCGACGACGGCCGCGGCCTGCCGATCGACAAGATCCGCGCCAAGGCGCTTGCCAACAAGCTGGTCAGCGAAAGCGAGCTCGCGGCGCTGTCGGATCAGCAGGTGATGCAGTTCATCTTCAAGGCGGGTTTCTCTACCGCCGCCCAGGTGACCAGCGTCTCCGGCCGCGGCGTCGGCATGGACGTCGTGCGGACGAACATCGAGAAGATCGGCGGCACGGTCGAGCTTAAGTCCACGGCCGGGAAGGGCACCGCCTTCACTATCAAGATCCCGCTGACCCTCGCGATCGTGTCGGCTCTGATCGTCGAATGCGGCGGCGAGCGCTTCGCGATCCCACAGATCAGCGTGCTGGAGCTGGTGCGCGCCGCACCCGGCTCGGAAAGCACGATAGAGCGCATCAATGACGCGCCGGTGCTCCGCCTGCGCAACCGCCTGCTGCCCCTGGTCAGCCTGCGCGAGCTGCTGAAGCTCGAACAGAAGCAGGATGACGACAAGCGGGCGAACGGCGAGACCTTCATCGTGGTCACCCAGGTCGGCAACTACACGTTCGGCATCATGGTCGATCGCGTATTCGACACCGAGGAGATCGTGGTCAAGCCGGTGGCGCCGATCTTGCGCGACGTGGGCATGTTCTCGGGCAACACCATCCTGGGCGATGGCAGCGTCATCATGATCCTGGATCCGAACGGCATTGCCGCGGCGTCCGGCGGTGCCGTCCATGCCGAGTCCGGGACCCACGCTGAAACGACGACGCACGCGACGCAGGAGAACGAGCGGGTCACCTTGCTGGTCTTCCGCATCGGGGGCGGGACGCCGAGGGCGGTGCCGCTGTCGTTGATCGCGCGTCTCGAGGAAGTCGACGCGGGTTCGATTGAGTTCGGCGATGGCCGGCCGGTCGTTCAATACCGCGGCAAGCTCATGCCGCTCATCCCCACGGAGGCGGGCTACGAGACCAAGCGCGAGGGCCGCCAGCCGATCCTCGTGTTCACCGACGGCCATCGCAGCATGGGTCTTCTGGTCGACGAGATCGTCGACATCGTCGAGGAGCGCCTGGCGATCGAGATGAGCGCCAAGCGGCCCGGCGTCATCGGCAGTGCCATCGTGTCCGGGAAATCCACCGACATCATCGACACCGGGCATTACCTGACGCAGGCCTATCCCGACTGGTTCGGGGCCATGGACCGCCAGGTCGGGGGCGCGCGCGCCGCCGGCGAGTCCGGCAAGCGCCTTCTGCTGGTCGATGACAGCCCGTTCTTCCGCAACCTGCTGTCGCCGCTGCTGTCGACCGCCGGCTACGAGGTCACGACGGCAGAGAGCGCCGACCAGGCGCTTGGCCTGTGCGAGGCCGGCCGTGACTTCGACGTCATCGTCAGCGACATCGAGATGCCGGGCATGGACGGCTTCCAGTTCGCCGAGACCGTGCGCAAGAACAGCCGCTGGCAGGAGACCCCGCTGGTGGCTTTGACCTCGCGCACCGCACCGCAGGACATCGACCGTGGCCGCGAGGTCGGCTTCACCGATTACATCGCCAAACTCGACCGCGATGCGCTGTTGCGCACGCTGTCCGAAACCACCGGCTCGGCAAGAGGTGCGGCATGAAGGACAAGGCCACGGAGACCGTGGTGGAAGGCTCGCGCGATTACGTCACGATGACGATCGCCGATCAGCTCTTCGGCATCCCGGTTCTCGCCGTCCAGGACGTCCTGGGCCCGCAGCGCATCACGCGCATTCCCCTGTCGCCGCCGGAAGTCGCCGGGGCCTTGAACCTGCGCGGCCGCATCGTCACCGCGATCGACGTCCGCCGCCGGCTCGGGCTGCCGGCCCGCGCGGCCGACAATCCCGGCATGAGCGTGGTCGTCGACCACAAGGGCGAGCTCTACAGCCTGATCGTCGATGCCGTCGGAGAAGTGATGAGCCTGCCGGCCGACGCCTATGAGCGCAATCCGTCGACCCTCGATCCGCGCTGGCGCGAGGTCTCGGGCGGCATCTATCGCCTGAAGGGCAAGCTCCTGGTCGTTCTCGGCGTGGCGAACCTGCTCGAAATGCGACGGGCGGAGGCGGCGTAGATTTGCGCAAGGCGTAGGTTTCGCGTCGCAGCCCGCGAATTTTCGAATCCGAGGTTGGTCCGATGAAAAGCTGCCTGATCGTCGATGATTCAAAGGTGATCCGCATGGTCGCACGGCGGATCCTCGAAAGCCTGCATTTCGAGATCGCGGAAGCGGCGGACGGCAAAATGGCCCTCGAGGCCTGCCGGAAATCGATGCCCGACGCGATCCTGCTCGACTGGAACATGCCGGTGATGAACGGCATCGATTTCCTGCGCGAGCTTCGGCAATTGAAGGGCGGGGCGGAGCCGCGTGTCGTATTCTGCACGACCGAAAACGACCTCGCCCACATCCAGGAAGCGATCTCCGCCGGCGCCAACGAATACATCATGAAGCCGTTCGACAGCGAGATCATCGAGGCCAAGTTCTCCCAGATCGGCCTTATCTAAAACCCATGGTTCATGCCGCCGCAGAGAGTTCCGCCGCCCGCGGCGCGCCGATGACGCCCATCCGCGTGATGGTGGTCGACGATTCCGCCGTCATCCGCGGATTGCTGACGCGCACGCTCGAGGCGGATCCGGAGATCGCGGTCGTCGCCTCGGTCGGCAACGGACAGATGGCGATCTCGGCGATCGGCCGGCAGGACACGGATGTCGTCGTGCTCGACATCGAAATGCCGGTCATGGACGGGCTGACCGCGCTACCGCGGATCCTCGCGGCGGCCCCCGACGTGAAGGTGATCGTCGCCTCGACGCTCACCCAGAAGAACGCGCAGATCAGCCTCAAGGCCCTGGCCGCGGGTGCCACGGACTACCTCGCCAAGCCGAGCTCCTCGGAGCTGAACGCGGCGACCACCTTCAAGCGCGAGCTCGTCGACAAGGTGAAAGCGCTCGGCAACGCGCGCCGCAAGCGGCGGGCGGCCGCGTCACCGTCGGCAACCGCCGAAGAGCTGCCGTTCCGTCCGCCGCCGAGTGCGCGGGCTCCCGCGCCGGCGGCGGCCGTCCTGCGCGCCGCCTCGCCGGCGCCGCCGACGGTGATCGTGATCGGCAGCTCCACCGGAGGCCCGCAGGCGCTGTTCAACGTGCTGGGCGCGCTGCCCAAGTCGGTGCAGCTGCCGATCCTGATCACGCAGCACATGCCGCCGACCTTCACCACGATCCTGGCGCAGCACCTGGCGAAGACGGCAGGGCGGCCGGCGGCCGAAGGTGTCGACGGCGAGACCATCCAGCCGGGCCGCATCTACATTGCACCTGGCGATTTCCATATGAAGGTGGAAGCGCGCGGTGGGGCGCGGGTCATTCGCGTGCTGAAGGACCCGCCGGAGAATTTCTGCCGTCCGGCCGTGGATCCGATGCTGCGCAGCGTCAGTGAGGCGTACGGCGCCGGGGTACTCTGCGTCATTCTCACCGGGATGGGGTCCGACGGGGCCAAAGGCGGCGAGGCGGTGGTGGCCGCCGGCGGGACGGTGATCGCGCAAGATGAGGCGACGAGCGTCGTCTGGGGCATGCCAGGAGCGGCTGCCGCCGCCGGTATTTGCAGCGCGATCCTGCCGGTGTCGCACATCGCGGCGCATATCGGGAAGCTCGCGGGCGGAGGGCGTGTATGAAGCCCGACGACTTCGCGTTCTTCTGCAAATTGATCCTCGACCGCACCGGGCTCGTGCTCGGCGGCGAGAAGACCTATTTGATCGAGAGCCGGCTGACGCCGGTGGCGCGCAAGCACAATCTCGCCGGGCTCGACGTGCTCGCGACGGCGTTGCGCCAGGGCCGCGATCCGGCCCTCCTGCGCGACTTCACCGACGCCTTGATGACGAACGAATCGTTCTTCTTTCGCGACGGCAAGCCGTTCGAGCAGTTTCGTCAGGTCGTGCTGCCGCGTCTGCTGGCGGGGCGGGCCCAGCAGCGCCAGTTCCGCATCTGGAGCGCCGCCTGCTCGACCGGCCAGGAGGCCTATTCGCTGGCCATGATCCTCAAGGAGGAGGCGGCGAAGCTGCAGGGCTGGAAGATTGAGATCGTCGGCACGGACATCTCCCACGACGTGCTCGGGCGTGCGCGCGCGGGGATCTACACGCAGTTCGAGGTGCAGCGCGGCCTGCCGATCCAGTTCCTGGTCAAGTATTTCAAGCAGGACGGCGACAAGTGGCAGATCTCGCCCGAGATCCGCGCGATGGTCCAGTATCGGGAGTTCAACCTCCTGGAGGACCCGGTGGGGTTCGGCCGCTTCGACGTTGTGTTCTGCCGCAACGTCCTGATCTATTTCGACCAGGCCAAGAAAACGCTGATCCTCGATCGGATCAGCCGCATGCTGCCGCCCGATGGGCTCCTGTACCTCGGCGGCGCCGAAACCGTGCTCGGCGTTTCCGACCGGTTCGAACCCCTCGCCGGCCATCGCGGCATCTACGCCGTCACTGGCGCAGCACCTGCCAGCGTGCCGAAGCTCGCCGCCGCCGGCTGACGGCGCGGAGCTCCGGCCGGTCGTCGTTTTCCGGTCCCGTCCTGGACACCCGCGGACGCGGTTGATACCGTCATTGCATCTCCCGCCAAACGAGGTGGTGCGCGATGGCCCAGATCCCCAATCGGATTGCCGATATCCTGAAGTCGCCGACGGCGCGGGCCTTGCCGCGGCCAATCGACTACCCGAAGGCGGACACGGCCGCCTACATCCAGGGGCTCGATAACTTCCATCGCGTGTTTGCCATCCGGCCCGGCGATCACGTGGTCATGCTCACCGATCCGCTGCTCGATCCGCGGGTGATCCAGGCGGTCTACGGCATGGCGCGCGCCCGCGGCGCCAGCTTTGTCTCCTACATGGGAAAATCGACGCGCTATGTGGCGGTGCCGGACGAGGCGAAACAGCTTCTGGAGCGCGCCACCTTCGTCGTCTCGACCTGGTTTGCCTCGGTCTTTGACCCGTTCTGTATCGGGCTTAGGCGCAACAAGGGGCAGCGCTGGGTGAAGATCACCTTCTTTCGCAATCTCGACCTGCTGAACACCCCGCAGGCGCGGTTTCCGATGGACGTGCTGGCGGAGATCATTCAGGCGTCGTCACGCATCTATCCCGACGCCGGGCCGTTCGACCTGCGCTTCTCCGACGAGCGCGGGACGGATTTCACCATCCCGTTCACCGATGCGATGCGCCAGCACATGAAGCGCGACAACCGCTGGCGCGGCCATAATTTCGCCGATGAGGACGGCTGCTACGTGCATTACCTGCCGACCCACGGCCCGAACGTCTACGAGCCCAAGATGGCGGGCGGCAGCGGCGCCAACGTCAAAGTCGGCATCAGCGGCATCGTCTATCCCCAATGGGCGGTCGGGTTCGAGAAGCCGTTCGAGGAGAAGGTCGGCGTCGAATTCCGCGACGACCGCGTCGTCGCCGTCCACGGAGGCAGCGAGCCGGCGCAGGTGCTGCGCGAGTTCATCGTCGGCGGCACGCTCGAGGAGCTGGGCTGCGGCCACAATCCCAAAGCGCCGCGCTTCGACATCTATCCGGCCGGGCCGAACTCGCCGGGGGCCCTCCATTTCGGCATCAATGCGCCCAAGGAATCGGAGTATCTGCGGCGCACCATGCCCAATTGGGAGGAGCCGCACGTCCACATGGATCTGGTGACGTTCGACAGCACCGTGATGGCAGGCAATCGGACCATCATCGAGGAGGGGTTCCTGAACTCGCTGCGCGACCCGGCGGTCATTGCGGCCGCCGAGCGGTACGGCGATCCGGTGGAGCTGCTCGAAGGTTTCCCGGTCTGAGGGCCTTTGCCGCGGCCTGGGGCCGTCCATGGGCGAACTGGGCGTGCCCCCTAAAACGGGGCGTTCGTAAAAAAAAGAGCCCCGTGTTGTCGGGTCAGCTGGCCGTTTCGCGTCCTTCGTGAGAGCCTGGCCGTAGCGCCGTTCGGTTTTCCGGAGGACTTGGGGAGCCCGCGGCAGCGGCCATGGCACCCGACAAAGAAGGACAAGTACCATGACCTACATCGATGGATTTGTGGCGGCGGTGCCGACGGCGAACCGCGACGTCTACAAGGAGCATGCCGAAAAAGCCGCCCTGGTTTTCAAGGAGCACGGTGCCCTGAAGCTGGTCGAATGCTGGGGCGACGACGTTCCAGACGGAAAGCTGACGTCATTCCCGATGGCAGTGCGGAAAAAGGACGACGAGACCGTCGTCTTCTCCTGGATCGTGTGGCCGTCAAGACAGGCCCGCGACGCGGGCATGAAGAAGGTGATGACCGACCCTCGTCTTCAACCCAACGTGAACCCAATGCCCTTCGACGGCAAGCGGCTGATCTTCGGCGGCTTCCAGGTCTTGGTCGAGACCTGAGCCGACTCCCTCGGGCGCGATAGGGGACACGCCAAAGGAAAACGGCGGCCGTGACGGCCGCCGTTCCCCTGAGCTTCCCGACGAGAGAAGGAGGTTAAGCGGTCGCGGCCTGCTTATCGGTGCGGCTGCTGCCGGATTTCGCGGGCGGCGGGTCGCGCAGCACGTAGCCGCGGCCCCACACCGTCTCGATGTAATTTTCGCCGCTGCACGCCGTGGCGAGCTTCTTGCGGAGCTTGCAGACGAACACGTCGATGATCTTGAGCTCCGGCTCGTCCATGCCGCCGTAAAGATGATTGAGAAACATCTCTTTGGTCAGGGTCGTGCCCTTGCGCAGGCTGAGCAGTTCCAGGATGCCATATTCCTTGCCGGTCAGATGCAAGGGCTGGCTGTTGGCCTCGACCGTGCGGGTATCCAGATTGACCGTGAGCTTGCCGGTCTTGATGACCGAGTGAGAGTGGCCCTTGGACCGGCGGATGATCGCCTGGATGCGGGCAATCAGTTCGCGCTTGTCGAACGGCTTGGTGAGGTAGTCATCCGCCCCGAAGCCGAGACCCTTGATCTTATTGTCGAGCTCGGCAAGCCCGGACAGGATCAGGATGGGGGTCTTAATGCGGGCGGCGCGGAGCCGCTTCAGGACCTCATAGCCGTCCATATCCGGCAGCATGATGTCCAGAATGATGATGTCGTAGTCGTACAGCTTGCCAATCTCGAGCCCGTCTTCGCCAAGGCTGGTCGTGTCGCAGACGAACCCTTCGGATTTCAGCATCAATTCGATGCTTTTTGCCGTTGCCGAGTCATCTTCAACCACTAGGACGCGCATTTCGCAGCTCCGGGTTGTCTGTGGATATGTGGATAACTTCTTACCAATTTACCCTACCACTAAAGGGTCACCCTTAAAAGTTCCTTAAAAACTACTGATTCGGCAACGAAGTGAAGTACACAGGATCGTTAGGCCGAATTAGCGTGAAATGACGGTAACTTAGCAAGGATGATAGTCCCAATCGTAGCGAGCCAAAGTTGATTAACAGTTAATTTTACCGAAATTTAAAGATACTTCGTCATCCTTGCGCCATCATTGTTTTCCGACTCGCCCGGTCCTCAAGATCGGGGCGCGAGCGTTCGAAGCCCCGGGGACCCCCACACTAAAATGGACGCGACCAGCCTGATTACCGCGATCGACCGCATCCCGAGCTATCGGCTGTTCGGCCGGGTGACCGCCGTTCTCGGCATGCTGGTCGAGGCCGGTGGCGTCGAGAACCGGCTGTCGGTCGGCGGCCGGTGCGTGCTGACGGCCCGCGACGGCCGGCGGCTCCCCTGTGAGGTGGTCGGGTTCCGCGAGAACCGGGCGCTTCTGATGCCGTTCGGCGCCCTCGATGGGGTGGGGGTCGGCTGCCAGGCCGAGATCGCCGACAGCGAGACCTACCTCTATCCGCATCCTGGGTGGCTCGGGCGGGTGATCAACGCGCTCGGCGAACCAGTGGACGGCAAGGGACCGCTGCAGATCGGCAGCGACCCCTATAGCCTGCGCGCTTCTCCGCCGCCGGCCCATGCGCGCCAGCGCGTGCAGGGCAAGATCGATCTCGGGATTCGCTCGGTCAATGCGTTCCTGACTTGCTGCCGCGGCCAACGCATGGGGATTTTCGCCGGTTCGGGGGTCGGCAAGTCGACCGTGATGTCGATGATGGCGCGCTATACCGCGGCCGACGTCACGGTGATCGGGCTGATCGGGGAACGCGGTCGCGAGCTCCAGGAGTTCATTCAGGACGACCTCGGCC
>DASWFO010000012.1:0-2571 GCA_036394195.1 Alphaproteobacteria bacterium
CGATCCTTTTTCCCTCGTCACCCCGGACGAGCGAAGCGAGATCCGGGGTCCATCTCGCCCGTGGCAGCATGGACCCCGGCTCGCGCGGCTGCGCCGCTTGGCCGGGGTGACGACTGAGGATGTCCTGCACTGGGTATCATCTGTCAGAGGCGCACCACCAGGAAGCTGTCGCGGCCGAAACCTATTGCAAAGGCCCGATCATGAGCACGCGACGCAGCCGCGAATGCGCCCGCGGCACGCTGCTTTCGGCGAGCTACGAAGTGCCGTCGCGCGCCTTCAGGGATGCCATGCTCTGGAACACACCGTCTCGAAAGATCAGCGCATGCATCAGAGCGGCGCCGAGATGCGCGAGGAAGGTCGCGAACAGCAGGAACGCCAGCACGGTATGCGTGGTCCGCAGCAGGGCATAGAGCGCTACGTCGTGCGGCAGGATCGGCGGCAATTGCAGCGACCCGTAGAGCACGATGGGATAGCGTGCGGCCGACAGCATCGCCCAGCCGACGAGCGGCAAGCCGAACATCAGCGCATACAGGACGATATGCGACGCATGCGCGGCGAAGCGCTGCCAGCCCGGCATGGCGTCGGGCAGCGGCGGCGGCGGGTTGAGCAGCCGGTTCACCAGACGGACGGCGACCAGGACGAGGATCACGATGCCCAAGGGCCGGTGAATCGAGATCAGCCGGTGATAGTCGTTAAGCGAGGCGACCATGCCGATGCCGATGAACAGCATGGCCAGAACGAGGACCGCCATCGTCCAATGCAGGATGCGCGAGAGCGGCGTGAATTGCGCGTCACTCGGCATGGTCAGGCCCCGTTGCCGGCTTTGGTGGTCTGGACGGCGCTCGGCTCTTTCTTCTCGCCCGCGCGCCGCGTGAACGATTGCGAGTAGGCCGCCGATCGCGCGCTGAGCAGTGGATCGCCGGAGGGCGCAATGCCGGACGGCAGCACCAGCGGATCGAAATTGATATCGCGGCAGTTACCGGGCGCTTCGCTCTCGATACGGCCGATCGTCAGCGTTCCCACGTCGACGCGCTCGCGGTCATCGGGCCAGGCGATCGTCGAGTCGTCGGTCGAATCGCCCGGCCGGCCGACCGTGACCACGAGATGCCATTGCAGCGGTCCACGTGCGATGCGTGCGATCACGGCGTCGAACAGATAGTTCTTGTCCTGGGTCGCGGCCTGGTCTTGCGTTTCCGGCGCGAAGGGTTCGGCTGCCACCATCGACCACCGGACCGGCGTGGACACGCCGGCCGCATTGACGAAGCGGAACGCATTGAGGCTGTTATAGCTCGCATTATCGAAGCCGGATGAGAACGGCTTGGCATTGATCTGCTGAACGGCGCGGGCGCTTTCCGGGTGGGCGGCGAAAAAGGCCCCTACCTTCGCCGGATCCGGCTGGCCCGTCGCGGGGTCGGGCCGCGTGGCGACCAATTGCTCGTAGAAGCCCCGGGCGTCCCTGACGACGAACACCGGGATGTCGTTCATGCCCGTCCGCCACTCCTCGCCCCGGGGCGGGCGGAAGCTGAGCGCCATGCTGCGCACTGCCTTCGGGCCGTCGGCCATAAAAGGCTGGCCGCCGGCGAGCGCCAAGCGGCCGACGACGGGCACGCGGCCGGCCTGCAAGACCGCGGCCGTGGACAGGCGCTCGCCCTGGCCGTTGCCCTCGAAGATGCCCGCGATGCAGACGCCTTTGGCATGGTTGCGCCGGAAGCCCGGGTGCATGCCGTTGACCGCCTCGAAGGTGTCGATCATCTTCGCCGGGGTGAGGCGGCCCGGCGAGAGCCAGCCGCCAACATAGGCAAAGCCGGCCGCGACGCACACGACCACGGCGCCGATGACCGCCAGTCGGAGGAGCGTGCCTTTGTCGGTCAGCGACGGCAGCCCGTATTTCGGTGGCGCGGTCTGCTCCTGCGGCAAATTCCGCTCCCTGGCCGGAGGGCGTGCGGGGCGAGGAATACTATCGGGAAAGTCATTCCGGCGCAACGCAAGCGGCCCGCCGCCGTTTTGGCTGCTCGACTTCTTCTCGGCTTCTTAGTGTGAAATTCGCGCCTTAGTGCCAAGCACTACAAAGACACTCGGCGGTGATGCGCCCCGCCGCGCGTGGTAACATGCGTCCCGAACGCACAACCGGACGCTTCGAGCCTCGTCTCGGTGATTCCGAGGCCGCACCCGGCGCTTTCAGGCTGGGGCGGCCGCTCTCCTATGCGTTAGATCGGCGGCCCGGATGCTTCGTGTAGCGGTTCACGATCGCGTCGGCGTTCATGTAGGTCACCGCCTGGATGGTGAGCGTCGGGTTGAACCCGCTCGACATCACCGAGACCCAAAATCGGAGGTGGCTTTATTTAGGTCGCCAGGCTCCCCAGATCTCACACCGAGGCTGTTCCTTTAGGGAGGAGCAACTACCATGACGAAGTTCTGGAATACCGCCGTACGTCAGTGGCAAGACAGCGCAAATTTCGTACTTGGCATCTGGCTCATCGTATCGCCGTGGGTGCTTGGATACGCGACTGAGACGTATTCGGCGCGGAACGCCTGGGCCGTCGGCGTCATCATTGCCGTCGCGGCAATTTC
>DASWFO010000013.1:0-8498 GCA_036394195.1 Alphaproteobacteria bacterium
CGCCGGCTTCTGCCCCAACTCCAGCAACCGCACCGCCTCAAGCTTGAACTCCTTGCTGAACCGTTGCCGCTTCCCCATCGGACACCCCCTCACGGATAATAACCCCGTTCAGAACTGTCCGGAAAAGCCGGGTCACCTCACCCGCGATTTCGTGCATCTCGACCGTGTCGCCTCGCCCTGGCTGATCAAGCGTTTCGTCGACCGCGACGCCCTTTTCGTGTTCGTCCCCTGGGGCGAAGAGCACCGGCGCCCGGCTGACGCGATTCCGCTGGCGCTGCCTGGCGCCGAGCTTGGCCCGCACGACGCCGCCGGCACGACCTTCCAAAAGGTCCTGGCGAAATACCGCCTGACTGATCCGGCCCTGCATCGGATGGCGCGCGTGGTCGCCAAGGGTGTCGATTACGTGCTCCATGATTTCCGGCCGGACGCCGGCGACACCGACGGCCAGATCGCGGTCGGCCTGCTCGCGTTCGCCGAAGGGATGCTGCTCGTCAACGACGCCGATGCGCGCATTCTCGAGGCGAGTTTGCCGGTGTACGACGCGCTGTATGCAAACTTCCGAGCCCATGTGCTGGTTGCAGCCCAGGGCTTGACGGTCCCCGCCCATGAGGGGCGCGGCCCCACCCGGCCGACCGAGTTCCTCCGCAGCGTTCTCAAAGCCGCGCCGGAGCGCCGCTCAGACTAGCCGCGGCTCATCTGATCAGGTGCGGCCACAGCCCGGAAACGCCCACCCAGATCAGGTAGATCGCGACGATCAGGTTGAGCAGCCGCGGCATCACCAGGATCAGAATTCCGGCGATCAGCGCGACCAGGGGCTGGAGGATGACGATGTTCAGGGCCATGCCGAACATCTGGGCTTGCGCACCGCGGAAAGCATGCCTCTTTGCTGTGGCCTTATGGTGACCACCAAAGGCCGAACCTAAGCCGGCGGCGGGTCGTCCCATTTCGCATGCAGGTCGCGCACGAACTCCGGCTCGAGCCGGAGTGCGGCGGCGAGCCGGGCGAGAAAGACGCGCGAGCTCTCTTTCGCCGCGTTGGTGGCGAGCAGCGCCGCAGCATAGATTTCGACCGCGGTTTCTCGGCTGGCGACGCTCCGTGCCAGATCCTCCGCCGACGCCGGATGGCGCATTTCGTGCTCGGCGAAGGCCAGCTCCGCCGCCGTCCCGCCCGTGTCGCGCAGATAGGCCAAAATGCGCTCGCGCTCGCGGGCCTCGCTCTCGCCGGCGGCGGCCAGGGCGGCGATCATGGTGCGGATGATGAGCCGCGCGTCCGCGGCATGGAAGTCGACCCGCACCGCCTCCTCGTCGTCGAGCGACGGCGTCGCCTGGTCGGCCGGTTTCCGCTGCCGGCCCCCGCGGCGGTCGGACTGGTCGCCCGCCATACGACTGTAGGCCGCGGCGGCAACCGCGCTGAAGGGCGACAGTGCCTTGGCCTTGTTGACGTGGTGCGCGGCTGATTCGTAAGTCGTTCCGCGGATCAGCCGAACCAATGTGCCGTTGGGATCGAAAAAACCGACACGGAGTCGCCCCCCGCTACGAGCCCGGCATTGTCGCGCAGCATCGGCCGCATTCCAAGCACGGGACTGGTTTCCGTCATCGCAACCGCTGCGCCTTGACTTTGGACGGCTCGCGGCGGGAGACTTCGCTTAATACTTTAGTTCAAAAGGGAGGATGCGATGTCCAAGCGCCGCCAATCGTCGCCCGCCGTCGAAAAAACCGGAGTTGGACGTCGCAATTTCCTGAAAGGCGCGTCGCTCGCCGGCGTCGCGGCGCTGACACCGGCCGCATCCCCTCAGGCCGCACCGGTATCCGTTGCCAAGTCGGCGCGCAAGGCCGTGCCGCTGCCGAACATGGTCGTCGAGACGATGCCGCCGCCGCGGGTCAAGGACCCGGTGACGCAGTCGTCCAGCGGCGGCGACTTCATGGTCGACGTCATCAAGACGCTCAACATCGAATACCTACCGCTCAACTGCGCATCGAGCTTCCGCGGCATCCAGGAGGCGATCGTCAATTATGGCGGCAACAAGATGCCCGAGCTGATCACCTGCAACCACGAGGAGATCGCGGGTCACATGGCGCAGGGCTATGCCAAGATCGAGGGCAAGCCGCTGGCGATCCTGGCCCACGGCACCGTCGGGCTACAGCATGCCTCGATGGCGATGTACAACGCCTGGTGTGACCGCGTGCCGATGATCGTGATGATCGGCAACATCGTCGACGCCAACAAGCGCGCTCCGAACGTCGAGTGGTCGCACTCGGCGCAGGACCCGGCGGCGATCGTCCGCGACTTCACGAAATGGGACGACCAGCCGGCGTCCCTGCAGCACTTCGCGGAATCCATGGTGCGCGCGTACAAGATCGCGACCACCGCGCCGATGGCGCCTGTGCTGATCTCGCTCGATGCCGAGCTGCAGGAGAATCCGATCCCCGAGGATACGAAGCTCCGCATCCCGAAGCTCGCCGTGACCGTGCCGCCGCAGGGCGATTCCGGTGCCATCGCCGAGGCGGCGAAGCTCCTGGTGAACGCGGAGAGCCCGGTGATCATGGTCGACCGCATGGGCCGCACGCCCGCCGGCATGGGGTACCTGGTCGAGCTCGCCGAGGCGCTGCAATGCCCGGTGGTCGACATGGCCGGCCGTTCGAACTTCCCGACCCGGCATCCGCTCTGCCAAACTTATCGCCGCGGCGCTCTCTTCTCGCAGGCGGACGTGATCCTCGGCATCGAGATGAACGACTACTGGGGCCCGCTGCACGCGTTCAGCGACCGCATCGAGCGCAGCACGCGGCCGATCACCAAGGCTGGCGTGAAGACGATCAGCCTCGGGATGCGCGATCTCTACGGCGGCAAGGCCAACTATCAGGACTTCCAGCGCTATGCCGACGTCGATATGGCCATCGCCGGCGACGGCGAGTCGACCCTGCCGGCGCTGACCGAGGCGGTGCGGCGCCAGATCGATCCCGGCCGCAAATCGGCCTATGAGGCGCGCGGCAAAAAGCTGGCAGCCGTCTTCAACTCGATGCTGGAAGCGGCGAAGACCGATGCCACGGTCGGCTGGGACGCGAGCCCCATCGCCACTGGCCGCCTGTGCGCCGAACTCTACGATCAGATCAAGCATGACGATTGGTCGCTGGTCGGCAACGGCATCCGGATCGAGTGGCCGCGCAAGCTGTGGAACTTCGACAAGGCGCATCGCTGGAACGGCGGCTCGGGCGGGGCCGGCGTCGGCTACAACGTGAGCGCATCGTTGGGAGCGGCGCTGGCCAACAAAAAGCACGGCCGGCTTACCGTCACCATCAACGGCGACGGCGACTTCATGATGTCGCCCGGCACGCTGTGGACCGCGGCGCATCACCAGATCCCGATCCTGTACGTGATCCACAACAACCGCGCCTATCACCAGGAGTACATGTACCTCCAGGCGATGGCCAACCGCATGAACCGCGGCGTCGAAAACGCGCATATCGGCACCACAATCATGAATCCGGACATCGACTACGCCACGGTCGCCAAAGGCTTCGGCGTCTACGGCGAAGGCCCGATCAGCGATCCGAAGGATCTCGGCCCGGCGCTGAAACGCGCCCTGGACGTGGTCCGGCGCGGCGAGCCGGCGCTGATCGACGTGCGCACCGATCCGCGGTGAGGCCGGCCATGAAGATGTCCTCTCTGCTCGCGGCGGCGCTCGCCGCCACAGTTCTCTCGCTGGCCCTGCCCGCCGACGCCCAGGAGGCGCCCAAGGGCGACGCCGCCAACGGCAAGAAGGTCTTTATCGCCAAGGGCTGCTTCGAGTGCCACGGCCGCGCCGGCCAGGGCGGCGCGTTCAACACGGCGGCACCGACCCTGGCCAAGACAATGCTGCCATTCGAAGGCCTGAAGGGATATCTGCGCGAGCCGACCGGCGACATGCCGGCTTATACGGAGAAGCTGCTGTCGGAGTCCGAAGTCGCCGATATCTATACTTATCTGCAGTCGCTGCCGGGCCCGCGCAAAGACGTCATCACGATGATGAATGACTGACATCAGGCGCATCGGCGGGCTGCTCGCCGCGGCACTCGCCTGGGCGCCGACTGCGGCGCTCGCCGACGATGCCTGCGGAGCACTTGCAGAACCCGGGCGGTTCCCGCAGACCACCGTTGCGTCGGCGGCAGCGATGGAGCCCGACCCGCAGCGCGGGCTGCCCGCCTATTGCGAGGTGACCGGCACCATCCGCCCGGTGCCCGGCTCGGAGATCGGCGTGGTCTACCGCCTGGCCGCCGCCTGGAACGGCAAGCTGCTCGGCATCGGCGGCGGCGGCATGGCCGGAAACGTCAAGCTCGAGACCGCGGCGCCGAACCTCGCCCGCGGCTACGCGACCGCGCAAACCGACATGGGCCATGCGAGCCCGGACGCGCTCGACCCGAGTTGGGCGCTGGCCGCACCTGGCCAGCTGAACGAGGAGCGGGTGATCGATTTCGGCCATCGTGCCACGCATCTGATGACCGTCACCGGCAAGGAGATGGTGCGGGCCTATTACGGTCGCGCGCAAAGCCGCGCCTATTGGGAGGGCTGCTCGACCGGCGGGCGCCAGGGCCTGATGGAGATGCAGCGCTATCCGGACGACTATGACGGGGTCATCGCGGGGGCGCCGGTCTACAACATGTTGGTCTACACGACGGCTGTGCTGCGCACGCAGCATTTCCATGCGCGGCCGGGCAGCAACCTGACGCCGGGACAGGTGCAGTTGCTGTCACGTGCGGTGCTGAAGGTCTGCGACGCGCAGGACGGCGTCGAAGACGGCATCGTCGGCGACCCGCGCCAGTGCAAATTCGATCCCGCCGTCCTGCAATGCAAATCGGCGGGCGGCGAGGACTGTCTCTCAACACAGCAGGTCGAGACCGTCCACAGGATGTACCAGGGCGTGCAGACCGCCGACGGCCGGACCGCCGCGGCACCGCTCCTGCCCGGCGGCGAGCCCGACTGGCTGACCCGCTCGGTCGGCAACGAGCGCATGAAGCTCGGGCTCAACTCGCTGCTGGGCGCGCCGTTCATCTCCTATCTCGTGAAGATGGACCCCGGCTACAACCTGTTCTCATTCGATCCGAACAAGGACGTCGACGAGGCCGAGCGGAGCTTCGCCCGCCGGCAGATCGCGGCGACCGACGCCGATCTCGGCGCCTTCTTCGGCCGCGGCGGCAAGCTGATCCTGTGGCACGGCTTCAACGATCCGGGGCCGAGCCCGATCCAGACCCTCAAGTATTACGAAGAGGTGGCGGCCAAGGCGGGGGGCGCCGTCGACGATCGGGCGCGGCTGTTCTTCGTGCCCGGCGTGTATCACTGCCGCGGCGGTCCCGGGACCGACAAGTTCGATGCGCTTGGCGCTCTTGACGACTGGACGGAGAAGGGGACAGCGCCGGCGCGCATCCTCGCCACTCGGGCCGATCGCAAGCTGTCGCGGCCGCTGTGCCCGTATCCGCAGCTGGCGCGCTACAACGGCTCGGGCGATCCCAATGACGCCGCGAGCTTCAGCTGCGCCCCCTAGCCCGCTAGTCCAGATGGCTAAAGCAGCCGTCGAGGCCCAGGGTGGGCGTCAGGCGTGGGCCCTGCTGCCAGCGGGTCCACCACCGCGGACGGCGATGCCGGCTTGCCCATAGTGCTTTCATGAGCGGCCGCCTGTCGGTATGCGCTGTCGATGGCGCCGTGACGGCCGGGCCGCCACGGCACGGGCCAGAATCTCAAGGATTTCCTGAACATCGGGGCTCATCCGCGCCTCGAGGATGTCATCGCGGCAGAACACGGCGAGCAGGGCACGGGCTTTGAGCTGGGATTCGAACGTCCGTGCCGGGGGGACGGGCGATCTGACGGCGTCCGGCGTTGCGATTTGCGTAAGTCGGGTCCGGGTGTTCGCGGCGCTATCCAGCATGGCGCGACCTCCACGATTTTCTCGAGCTAAACCTATTCGCGGAGGGTGTCGCCGACAATCATGCTTAGGGGGTCTGGGGGTCATCCGAAGGGTCAGCGACCCCATACGTCCGGCGCGGCCGGGCGGTGCTGCGACCTGGATCGGCGGCTAGCGGGCCTGCGTCTGCAACCGCAGCCGATCGGTCTCCAGCTGGGACTTCAGCCGGTTGAAGTCGGCCATGGTCTCGGATTGGATCTTATCGGCGCCGGCTTTGATGGTTCCCACCGCGCCGTTGGCGTCCGCCTGGGCTTCGTCGGAGACGCATTTCATATAGACGTTCAGCTGACTGACATAGGCATTGAGCGCCTCCCCGGCCTTGTTGAGCTCCGCCGTCGTGCCGGCGTACAGCATCGGTGCCTCGGGTCGGGTGCATTTGGTTGAGGTCCAAGTACAGGATCCGGGCGGCGCACCGGACAGCGCGCACTTCGCGGTCTTCCCGGCGATCTCGCCGCTCCACCCCGTCGCCGAAGGACCGAGGGCGGCCACGAGCAGCGCTGCGGCGGAGATGACGACACGAACAACGGATTTGAGCATGGGAGCCCCTGAGGCGACGAGAACCGCTCGCCTGGCGGGCCCCGCGCCTACTTGCGCTTCTTCCCGCCCGCTTCGGGGAAGATCCACATGGCGACGACCATGAACACGGCCGTCACCATGACGAAGGTGGCGTAGTCGGGCCGCACCGGCGAGCCACTCCAATAGGCGAGAATCGCCGCGACCACAAGCGTGACCGCCGAAGTCGCCGCCTTGACGTCGTTCGGCATCAGCCCCTCCTCCTCAATAGGCCCCCACTGGCACGGCCGCCGCTTCGTCCGGACGCCGCGGCGCGCCGCGCAGGCCGCGCTTGATGAAGCGCGTGCTGTAGCCGTTGAACAGGTGCCCGAGCAGGCCGCGGTTGAGATCGGAGGTGCCGAACAGCCAGTCGGCGATCGGGAAGGTCAGGTTCATGTTGACCTCCATCATCAGCCGGTCGTTGTGATGAGCGGTGTGGTGGCGGCGCAGCGTGTTCACGAACGGGCATAGACGCACGAACCGGTTCTCGTCGACGTGACAGCAGAAATGCATGAACTCATAGACGAGATACATGCCGGTGGTGACGCACATGAAGAACCAGCCGACATTCGGCGTGAAAAGGTTGCCGAGAATGATCGCCGGCAGCAGCGACATCAGGATGAACACGACCAGCGCATAAGGCGGGAAGACGGTCACCCGCCAGTCCTTGTGGTCGCGAAAGCGCATCTCGTCGTCGCTGAAGAACTGGTGATGGTTGAGCGTGTGCCGCTCGTAAATGGCGCGCAGGCCCTTGATGTTCACCGGCCGGTGCATGACGTATTTGTGGACCGCCCATTCGAAGACATTGGTGAACAGGAAAGTGAGCGGGACGGCCAGCCACTCCAGCGGCCGCACGTCGTGGATATGGCCGACATACACGTAGAAGGCGGCCGCTCCCATCGCGTAGATCAACGCGATGTGGAAATAGCCGTTGTACCAGCCGACGATGCGGGAACGGTATTCCTCGCGAAAGCTGATCTGGCGCTGGCCGATCATGGGGCGTCTCCTGCCGGAAATCTTTCGACAATCATAAGCCGGGGGTCCCGGGCGGTCTATGCTCGACGCCGCGGATCGCCGTCGCAACGTCGGCGCTGGTCAGGTGCCAATCCTGGTCGAACTCGGCGACGATCTGCTTCATGAAGGGCTCGGCCAGCTCCAGAGCCCGCGGGGCATCGTTCAGATGGTCCATCAGGATCGCCAGCGCCAGCTGGCGGGGACTATCGCCCTCGTAAGTCCACTCGAACCCGAAGCGGGTAAAGCGTTTGATGTCGTACCGCTCTTCGAGCGGCCGGCCGTCGACCGTCACCACCAGGCCGTCGATTGTGCGTTTCCCCTCGTAGGTTTTCATCGGTCACCCGTGGCGCATCGAAGCACTTCGTGAGAGTTTATCCCGATGAAATTCCGCGCCGCAATCCTGCACGCCACCGGCGGGCCGCTGAAGGTCGAGACGGTCGACGGCGAGCCGCGGGCACCCGACGACGTGGTGGTGCGAATCGGCGCCACCAGCCTGTGCCATACCGATCTCGAGGTCATCGACGGCCAGCTCCCCTATCCGCTGCCGATCGTGCTCGGCCATGAGGCAGCAGGCACGGTGGAGGCGGTCGGTCCGGAGGTCACCGGGCTTGTGGCCGGCGATCACGTCATCCTGTCATGGAACCCGCATTGCGGCCGCTGTTTCCACTGCACGCGGGATCAGCCGATCCTGTGCGAAACCTACGTGAAGTTGGGGCCTCAGGCGGTGCAGTTCGACGGCACGACCCGTCTGTCTTTCGCCGGCGCCCCGGTGCACCACATGTTCTATCTCGCCTCGTTCGCCGAATACGCCATCGTGCCGGCGCAAAGTGCGATCAAGGTCAGCAAGGACATCCCGTTCGACCGCGCCTGCCTGATCGGCTGCGGGGTGATGACCGGGGTCGGGGCGGCGCTGAATATCGCGCGGCCGGCACCCGACGCGACCGTGGCGGTGATCGGCTGCGGCGGCATCGGCTTGAGCGCCGTCCAGGGCGCCCGTCTG
>DASWFO010000014.1:0-11743 GCA_036394195.1 Alphaproteobacteria bacterium
CGTCTAAACGTCATTCCGCGGCGCTCGAGTTGGCACCGCCGATCCAGCGCGCGATGGTCTGAAACATCCGCTTGGCCAGACGGAACAGCCGGGGCAGCAGCCAGATCAGCAGCGCCATGAACAGCGCCAGCAGGACCAGCAGCACGACGGGATGCGTGAGCGCCACCCACAGAATCGCCACGGCGGCGAGATCTTCGCCGAGCGAAGCGGCCACCGCCGCGAACGGCAGCGGCAGCATCGCCAGCGCGAACCGCGAGCCGGCTTTCGCGAAATGGGTGCCCGCCGCCACCGAGCCGCCGATCAGGGCGGCCGCCAGTGCCCACTCGGGATCGACGCCGGCGACCGATGCGGCCGCCAGCACGGCGCCCGCCGGGATGCGGATGAATGTGTGCAGCGCGTTCCACGCCGTGCTGACCACCGGGATCTTGTCGGCGAAGAATTCGAGCCCGTACATGAAGGCTGCGGCGCTCAGCACGATCGGCGAGCCCAGGACCTGCAGGTGGGGCGACAGGGCGACCCAGCCGAGATCCTGCAGGACGCCCAGGGTCAGAACCGCCGCGTAGAGGTTCAGGCCGCTGGCCCAGCCGGCGCCGAGGCTCAGCGCGATGACGGAAATGGGGTCCATAGCTGCTCTGTGTTCGGCTATTGTAGCCGAACCGACGGCACCAAGCTCCTCCCTCGGACGACGATATGCGCGATATCCTGAAAGTTTACGGACCGGCCATCCTCCTGATCGTGGTCCTGTTCGCGGTGGCCATCCGGTTCGTGGCACCGCCGCCGCCCAAGGTGCTCCGCCTCGCCGCCGGGGCCACCGACGGCTATTACCAATCGATCGGCAAGCGATACGAGGCCGTCATGGAGCCGGAAGGGCTCGACGACGTCATCGTCATCGATACCGAAGGCTCAATCGACAACCTGCATCTGTTGAGCGAGCACCCCGAGAAGGTGGACGTGGCGCTGGTGCAGGGCGGCCTCGCCTCGGAGGTCGACAGCAAGAACCTCGTGGCGATCGCCGGCGTTTTCTACGAGCCGGTGTGGGTGCTGGTCCGCAACGGCGTGCGCGCCGCCCGCCTGTCCGACCTCAAGGGCCGCCGCATCGCCATCGGTCCCGAGGGCAGCGGCACGCGCGTGCTGGCAACGCAGCTCCTGGCCGCGAACGACATCGACGGCGATTCCGCAACGCTGGCCAGCCTCGGCACCGGCCATGCGCTGAAGGCCCTCGATGACGGAGAGATCGACGCGGCGTTCTTCGTGGCATCCGAGCCGTCGCACGCCATGACCGACCTGTTGACCCGCAAGCGGGCCCGCATCCTCCCCTTCGACCAGGCGGAGGCGTACCGCATGAAGTTCGGCTTCCTCACGCCGGTGCAGCTGCCCAAAGGCGCAGTGAGCCTGGCGGCCAATGTCCCGCCGGTGGACATCACCCTGCTGGCGCCCACCGGCATGCTGGTGGCGCGCGAGGACATTCATCCGGCCCTGGTCAATCTGCTGCTGCGCGCCGCGCGCGAGATCGAAAGCGGCCGCCAGCTCTTTGCCGCGGCCGGCACGTTCCCCATGGGCAAGAATCTCGATTTCCCGCTGCATCCCGACGCGCAGCGCTATTTCGACCGCGGACCCTCCCTGGTCTACCGCTACCTTCCGTTCTGGATTGCGGTGTGGATCGAGCGGGCCACCATCCTCGCCATCCCACTGCTGACCATGGTGCCGATCATCCGCCTGGCCCCGCCCGCCTATCGCTGGCAGGTGCAGCGGAAGATCTATCGCTGGTACACGCGGCTCCGGCACATCGAGAATCGCGCCGACACCGCGAAGACGGCGGAGGAGCGCCGCACGCTGCTGCACGAGCTGGATGGCATAGAGCCCTATCTGCTGCGGCTCAAGGTGCCGATCTCCTACGCGCAGCAGCTCTACGATCTGCGGCAGCACGTCGATTTCGTGCGCGCCCGGCTGCAAGGCGCGGACAACGCGCAGCAGCAGGCGGCGCAATGACGCTCGCCAGCGAACTCGTCTTCGACGCGCGTGTCACGGATTGGTGACGCGGATCAGAATCCCGTCGTCGGTCTTGACCGCGTACGGCGCGGTGAGCTCGGTCACGCCGTCGGGCCGGATAACCTGCGCGCCTCAGCTCGAGAGCGTGTCGATCAGCGGGCAGCCCGGTCGCCGGCCCGAAGCGCACTCCCGAACCGCCTGCGCCAGGGTGCGCTCCATCGCCCTGAGATCGGCGATTTTCGCGCGGACATCGGTGAGGTGCTTTGCGGCAACGCCGCGCACTTGCGCGCATGAACCCGAACCCGGCCCGGCAAGGCCGAGGAGGGCGCGAACTTCGCTGAGCGTGAAGCCGAGCTGCCGCGCCCGACGGATGAAAAAAAGCCGCCTCACGTCCGCGGCGCCATACAGGCGATATCGGCTGCGGGTCCGGCGCGGCTTCGGAAGCAGATCGATGCGCTCGTAATAACGGATCGTCTCGATGTTGCATCCGCTCTTCCGCGACAACTCGCCGATCGCGATGTCAGGCTGCTCCATGAGTCGGCCGTCTCCAAAACGCTTGAGTCTGTAGTCGCTACAGACTGTAGGCTGCGCCCATTCAACCCTCAAGAGGTCGGCCATGGCGAATGTGACGACGTCCCGGCTTACGGCTTTTCTCCTCACTCTAACCGGTACCGCGGCGGCGTTCGGTGTCGCGTCGTGCTGCGCGTTGCCGCTGATCCTTTACGGCCTGGGGATCGGCAGCGCGGGGCTTGCCGGGATAGCCGTCTTGGCGACTCCCTTCCGGACACCCTTGTTGATCGCCGCGGCGGCATGCCTGTTGGCCGGCGCCGCTGTTCTGTGGCATCAGCGGCGGAACGCGGCGCGTTGCGGGCCGGGCGAAGCTTGCGCCCGACCTGCCGCGCCGAACCTGACGGTCTTCGGGTTGGCGGTCGGGTTGGTGCTGCTCGTCCTCGGTTATGTCTATGTCTGACGCCCACGTGAAACTGGACTCAACCATCACCTGCCCGGCTTGCGGCACCGCCAAAGTCGAAACGATGCCGACCGACGCCTGCCAGTTCTTCTATGAATGCACGGGCTGCGGCCGCCTGCTTCGTCCCAAGGACGGCGATTGCTGCGTCTTCTGCTCCTACGGGTCCGTTCCGTGTCCACCGAAACAGGACGCGGGCAGTCGAGCCTAATCCTCGAGCGACACCAGCGAGGCGTTGCCGCCGGCCGCGGTCGTATTGATGGTCAGGGTCCGCTCGGTCGCGAAGCGCGGCAGGTAGTGCGGCCCGCCGGCCTTCGGGCCGGTGCCGGAGAGCCGTTCGCCGCCGAACGGCTGCACCCCGACCACGGCGCCGATGACGTTGCGATTCACGTAGATGTTGCCGACCCGCGCCCGGGCGCAGATCCGCTCCACCGTCGCATCGATGCGGCTGTGGATGCCGAGGGTCAACCCATAGCCCGTCGCGTTGATCGCATCGACAACGGCGTCGAGCCGGTCGCCGGCGAAGCGCACGACATGCATCACCGGCCCGAATACCTCCCGCTTCAGCACGTCGATCGAGTCGAGCCCGAACGCGACCGGCGCCACGAACTCGCCCGGCGGCAGATCGGCGGGCAAGCCGCCCTCGTAGATCGGCCGCATGGACGCCCGCAGGCGCTGGATGTGAGCCTCCAGCATGTCGCACGCGCGGCGGTCGATCACCGGGCCGATATCGGTCGACAGGCGCCACGGATCGCCCAGCCTCAACTCGGCCATGGCCCCGGCGAGCATGCGTTCGACCTTGTCGGCGATCTCCTCCTGCAGGAACAGAACGCGCAGCGCCGAGCAACGCTGGCCGGCGCTGTCGAAGGCGGAGGCCAACGCGTCGGCCACCACCTGCTCGGGCAACGCCGATGAATCGACGATGATCGCGTTCTGCCCACCGGTCTCGGCGATCAAGGTGGCGATCGGCGCCGCGCGCGCCGCCAGTGCCCGGTTGATCGACCACGCCGTCTCGGTCGACCCCGTGAACACGACGCCAGCCACGCGCGGGTCCTGGACCAGCCGGGCGCCGACATCGCCCGGGCCGGGGAGCAGGTGAAGGGCGCCGTCGTCGACCCCGGCGTCGAGGAGCAGCCGCACGGCTTCGGCCCCGATCAGCGGCGTCTGCCCGGCGGGCTTCGCGATCACGGCATTTCCGGCCGCAAGCGCCGCCGCGATCTGGCCGGTGAAGATCGACAGGGGAAAATTCCACGGGCTGATGCAAACGAAGACGCCGCGACCGCGTAGCGCCAGCGTGTTCTTCTCGCCGGTCGGGCCAGGCAACGCCAGGTCGACCCCGAACAGCCGGCGGGCCTCGGCCGCGTAGTAGCGCAGGAAATCCACCGCTTCGCGCAGCTCCGAGACGGCGTTCGGAATCGTCCGCCCCGCTTCGCCGACGATCCGAGCCACCAGGCGGCCGCGGTTATGCTCGAACAGATCGGCTGCCCGCTCCAAGGCCGCCGCCCGTTCGGCGACCGGCCGCTGCTCCCAGTCCGGTTGCGCAGTGCCGGCACGAGAGAGAGCCGCTTCGACGTGATCGGCCGCCGCCTCGACCACCTCGCCGATGACGCGGTCGAGATTGGCCGGCTCCCGCCGCTCGGCGCGCCGGCCATCGAGGCTCTGGCCGCCGACGACCGGTGCCGCCCGCCACGGCTCGGCCCGGGCCTGCTCCAGTTCGGCCGCAAGTGCCGTCAACGCGTTCACGTCGCTGAAATCGAGACCGGCGCTGTTGCGCCGGGCCTCGCCGAAGAGCTGCGACGGCAGGGAAATCCTGGGATGCGGCGTGGCGCCGCGCGTCGCCAGCGCCTCGAACGGATCTTCGACGACCTTGGCCAGCGGGGTCGCCGGATCGGACACCTTGTGGACAAACGACGTGTTCGCGCCGTTCTCGAGCAGCCGGCGCACGAGGTACGGCAGCAGATCCTCGTGGCTGCCGACCGGGCAATAGATACGGCAGGCGTGGCGAGGCGCCAGCAGATCCGCCGCGACGCCGTGCAGCGCCTCGCCCATGCCGTGCAGGCGCTGAAATTCGAAGGCGCGCTCCGGGCCTGCCATGTGATGCACCGCCGCAAGCGTATGGGCGTTGTGGGTGGCGAATTGCGGATAGATCAGATCGCCGGCAGCCAGCAGCCGCCGAGCGGCGGCGATATACGACAGGTCGGTCCAGCTCTTGCGTGTGAAGACCGGATAGCCGGCGAGGCCGCGTTCCTGCGCCCGCTTGATCTCGGCATCCCAATAAGCGCCCTTGACCAGCCGCACCATCAGGCGCCGGTTGCGCCGCCGGGCCAGCGCCACGAGCCAGTCGATCAGCGGCAGAGCGCGCTTCTGATACGCCTGGACCGCGAGGCCGAAGCCATCCCAGTCCGCCAACGACGGTTGTAGGGCGACGGCCTCGATCACATCGAGCGACAGGTCGAGGCGATCGGCCTCCTCGGCATCGATCGTGAGGCCGATATTCCAGTGCCGGGCGGCCTCGGCAAGCTCCTGCAGCTGCGGGACTAGCTCGCTCATCACACGGCCGCGCTGCGCGAACTCAAAGCGCGGATGCAGCGCCGACAGCTTGATCGAAATGCCGGGCCCCTCGACCGGCCCGCGCCCACCCGCGCTTTGCCCGATCGCGGCGATCGCCCGCAGATAAGCGTCGGTGTAGCGCGCCGCATCTTCCGCCGTGCGCGCGGCTTCGCCGAGCATGTCGAAAGAGTGGCGCCATCCCTCCTGCCGCTGCTGAGCGGCGCGGTCGAGCGCCTCCTCGATCGTGCGGCCCATGACGAACTGCCGGCCCAGGATGCGCATCGCGCCGGCCATTGCCTGCCGCATCACCGGCTCGCTCTGGCGGCTCACGATATGGCGCAACGCGGCGGCGAGGCCGGCTTGCGAGATATCTTCTTCACGAAGCAGCCGTCCAGTGAGCGCCAAGCCCCAGGTGGCGGCATTGACCAGGACCGACGAGCTGCCGCCGACGTGCTTCTCCCAATCGCCGGCCCCGAGCTTGTCGCGGATCAGACGGTTGGCGGTCTCGGCGTCGGGGATCCGCAGGAGCGCCTCGGCCAGGCACATGAGCGCGATGCCCTCGGCGGTGTTGAGCTGGTATTCTTGAAGCAGCGTCTCGATGCCGAGCCCGGGTGCCGGCCGGGCCCGCACCTCGGTCACCAGCCGCGTCGCGGCGGCCGTGATCTGCGCCCGATCCGCTGCACCAAGCGCCGCCGCTGCCGCCGCGGTCCGCACGGTCTCCCCTTCATCGGCCACGAACGCGTCACGGATCCGCTGCCGTCCGGCATCAGGTTTCGGAAGCGGCTCGTCGAAGACCATGGCACCCGGCGTCAGGCCGGTCCGAAGCCGTAGAGCTTGGCCGGATTGTCGGCGAGGATGCGGTTACGCGATTTATCGTCCGGCGCCCAGTCGAGCAGCGTGTCGAGCAGCACCGCGTCATCGGGCGCCTTGTCCTTCGGCACCGAGGGATGCGGCCAGTTGCTGGCCCATACCATGCGATCGGGCGCCAGCTTGATCAGCGCCTTGGCCAAAGCGCCCACGTCGTCGTAGTAGGGCGGGCCCTTTTTCGAGACCTCGTATGGTGCCGACAGCTTCACCCAGGTGCGGCCGCCTTCCACCAGCCGCGCCAGAACGCGAAAGCCGGGATGATCGACGGGTACCGGCTCGAGGAATTTGCCGACATGGTCGATGACCAGCGTGCCTGGCAACCGCTTCAGCGTCGCTTCCCGCTCTGGCAGCTCGCGGCCGTCGAGCTGCAGCTGGATGTGCCAGCCGAATTCGTGGGCACGCGCGGCCATGGTCTCCAGGATGTCCCACGGCAAGGCGCCGCCTTTCAGCATGTGAAAGCGGATGCCGCGCATCCCAGCCTTGGTCAGACGCTCCATCTCGGCGTTGGTGACCGAGGTATCGACGACGGCGACGCCGCGGGCGTTGGCGCCCAGCGCCGCCATCGCCTCGAGCGTGCAGCTATTGTCGGTGCCGTAGGTCGATGGCTGCACGATCACCGTGCGTGACAGGCCGAGGCGCTGCTGGAGCCGGCGATACTCCGGCACAGTGGCGGGCGGCGGCTTCAGCAGCGCCGTCGGCGCCATCGGGAACCGATCGTCGTAGAAGTGCATATGCGTATCGCAAGCGCCAGGGGGCGCCTTCAGCCGCGGGCGGGTGTCCTGTGGGGCCATGATGTCCTCGTCGTGCCGGATCACACGCAGGATACATGGCGGCGCGGCCGGGCTAAAGGCCGGCCACGCCTCGCCCGCCTTGCGCGGGCTGGAGCTACTCGAACTTCAGGCCGGCGTCCTGGACCAGCTTGGCGTACTTGGCCATCTCGTCCTTTATATAGACCGAGAACTCCTCGGCCGAGGAGCCGACCGGCTCGAAGCCCTGGATGGTGAGACGCTGGCCCACATCCGGCATCTGGACGATCTTGGCGACCTGCGCTTCGAGCTTGTTGACGACATCGGGCGACGTGCGCGCCGGCGCCCAAATCCCATACCAGGAGAAGAACTCGAAATTGGCGAGGCCACTTTCCGCGACGGTCGGGATATCTGGGACGACGACGCTGCGGCTGGCGCTGGTCACGCCGAGCGCTTTCAGCCGGCCATCGCGCACCAGCGGCAGCGTGGACAGGATGGGATCCATCATCGCGTTGACCTGTCCGTTCATCACGTCGAGCAGGGCCGGTCCGCTGCCCTTGTAGACGACCGTGAGCATGTCGACCCCGGCCATCAGTTTGAACATCTCCTCCGCGAAATGGCCGGCGGAGCCCAGGCCGGACGTGGCGAACGTGACTTCGCCCTGCTTGGACTTCGCCTTAGCGATGAACTCCTTGACGCTGTCGGCCGGAAAATCAGGGCGGGTGACGAACAACAGCGGACCCGACGCGATGAGGCTGATCGGCGCCAAGTCGCGTACCGGGTCGAACGGAAGCTCGCGAAAGACAAAAGGATTGAGGACCAGAATAGACGCGTTGACGAGCAGCGTGTAGCCGTCCGGCGTCGCGTGCGCGACGAACTCGCTGCCGATGTTGCCCGAAGCGCCGGCCCGGTTTTCGACCACGAAGCGCTGCCCGAGCTCCTCGCTGAGCTTCTGCGCCATCAGCCGCCCGACGGCGTCGACCGCACCCCCCGGGGCGTGCGGGACGACGATCTTGACCGGCCGGTTGGGATAGACTTGGCCCGACGCCGAAGACGATGCCGTGAGCCACAGCCCGACGAGTGTGCCAACGGCGCAACACCACCCTATCCCCGCGCCCGGCCGCATTGATTCCCCCCGCCGATGTCGTGCTTTCCCAGCACCATGTTAGACCAGCCGTGCCGCAGAAGCGACCATCGTGCCGGTCCCAGGCCAAGAAAACTAAATGCTCTGTTTAAAAGATATACTTTGCCTTGCGACACCGTGACTTCCACCCTGACGGCGGACGATCCGGAGGAGCGCGGAGATGAGCAAGACCCACGCAGACAATTGGGTCAAACCCGCCGCGAGCGGTTGGGATGAGTTGTGGCTCAAAGAGGATTGGTGGGCGATCTGGCTGGGTATCGGGATCATCTGCATCGCCTATATATTGTTTGCGAACGGCGGCAGCCTCTCCTGGCTCGCCGTGACCCCGGCGAAGTGGTCCAATCTCGCGCAGCTGGGCGGGCACTTCGCGGCGAATTTTGACCGCTACCTGGCCCAGTTCATCGTCTGGCTCGCCGCGTTCACCGCCGCGACGGCGATCCTCGGCCGCAAGCCGGCCGAGTTCGTTCCGTCCTTCACCTTTCTTTATGTCGCGTCGGTCGCGATCTTCGCGGTCGGCCAGTGGGACCGGGCCAGCACGTACAATCTCGAGCCGCCGCTGGTGGCGCTGGCGCTGGGCCTCCTGATCTCGAACGTCATCGGGCTGCCACGCTGGTTCGACGCCGGCTTCCGCGTCGAGTTCTACGTCAAGACCGGGATCGTGCTCCTCGGCGCCACCCTGCCGTTCACACTGATCGTGTGGGCCGGGCCGATCGCGATCCTCCAGGCGTCGATCGTCTCGATTGTGACCTTTCTGGTGATCTTCTTCACCGGACGCACACTCGGCCTCGATCGCCGGCTGTGCGCGACCTTGGGCGCCGGCGGTGCGGTGTGCGGCGTGTCCGCGGCGATCGCGATTGCCGGCGCGGTCGGGGCCAAGAAAGAGGATGCGCCGATCGCCATCACGCTCGTGATCCTGTGGGCGATCGTCATGATCTTCGTCCTGCCGCTGGTGTCGCGCGCGCTTGGTCTCCCCGCCGGCGTCGCCGGGGCCTGGATCGGCACGTCCGAATTCGCGGACGCCGCAGGCTTCGCCGCGGCCCAAGCTTACGCCGATCTCGTGGGGAAGGTCCCGGGCATCAGCGGCACCGGCGATCAAACCATTTGGGCGTTCACCCTCATGAAGGTGGTCGGCCGCGACGTCTGGATCGGCATCTGGGCCTTCGTGCTGGCGATCATTTCGATCACCCGCTGGGAGGCCACCGAGGCCGGACGACCGGCCGACGCCGGCCAGATCTGGTGGCGGTTCCCGAAATTCGTGATCGGGTTCCTCGTCGCATCGATCTTCATCACGGTCGTGGCCAGCGGCTACAGCATGACGGATTTCGACAAGATCGTGACCCCGGCGCTGGTGGCACCAGTGAAGAACATGCGGACCTGGGCGTTCATCTTCTGCTTTCTCAGCATCGGCCTGACGACGCGCCTTGGCGACCTCGCCAATGCCGGCCGCAAGCCCTTCGTCGCATTCACATCGGGCGTGGTCGTGAACGTCGTGCTCGGGTTCATCCTCTCGACCATCGTGTTCGCCACCCACTGGGAGGCCCTCACGCGCTGAGCCATGGACACCGAACAGCATATGCCCCAATGCCGCGACTGCCGGCATTTTCGAAACGATCCCGAATACCTGGAGGCGGTCTTCAAAGGGCTCGCGAGCCTGAGCTCGGCCTATGCATCGGTGCGGGCCGACGACGGGATCTGTCTGCGCCACGACCGCTATCTCGGCGCCGGGTCGTGGTGCGGAGAATTCTCGACCCGCGCTGGCTGATCGCGAGCGGCGCCGCCAAGCTTGACGGGTAGGCGGCGCGGCTATACCCGGTATAGCAGATGACATCCCATCGCCTGATCTACGTCGTGGACGACGACGACGCGGTGCGCGACTCGCTCCAGGCGCTTCTTGAATCCAAGGGATATCAAGTCGCGTCCTGCGCCTCCGCCGCGGCCTTCCTCAAGTCCTACAAGCCGGGGCCGGTGTGCTGCGCCATCGTGGACGTCCAGATGCCGGGCATGGATGGCATGGCCCTGCTCGCCAAGGTCAAGGACACGGGGTTGGCCATCCCGATCATCGTCGTCACCGGGCACGGCGATATCCCGCTGGCCGTCCGGGCGATGAAAGCCGGAGCGGTCGACTTCATCGAAAAGCCCTATTCGAACGACGCCATTCTCGATGTGCTGGGCCGGGCTTTTGCATCCGTGCAGTACGGCGGCGGCGAGGCGGCGCCGGCGGAAGTGGCGGCCCGGATTGCCGGCCTCACCGCGCGGGAACGCGACGTGCTGGCCCAACTCGTCGTCGGCAACCCCAACAAGATCATCGCGCACGAGCTGAAGATCAGCCCCCGTACGGTCGAGATCCATCGCGCCAACCTGATGAAGAAAATGCAGGCGGACAGCCTGTCCCACCTGATCCGCATGGCGCTGGCGGCCGGCATCGGCGGCAAGTCGCGGTGACTACGTAGTTTTCCCTAGTTTGCCCGGCCGGAGGCCGGACCTAGATTGCACCCATGAGCGCGCCACCGACTGGGACGATTTTCATCATCGACGATGATGAAGTGGTTCGCGATTCTCTGAAGGCGCTGCTCGAGGCCCGCAACTTCGCGACGGTCGACTTCCCGTCGTGCCAGGACTTCCTCGCGCGGCGCGATGGCACGAGGCCCGGCTGCCTCATCCTCGACATTCATATGCCCGAAATGACGGGCCTCGACCTGTTGGCCAAGCTTCGTGGTAAGGGCGATCGCATCCCGGCGATCCTGATCACCGGCCGACGCGAGTCGACGTCCCAGGCCCAGGCCGACGCGCTTGGGGCCGTGGCGCTCCTCGACAAGCCGATCTCGCATCCGGCCTTGTTCGCCGCCATTACCAGGGCTTTGGCCGCCTAGCGATCCACCGCCACGGCCTACGTAATATCCCCTAAGTACAATTCCGAAATTTTCCGGCGCCGCCGATCCCCGTACCCTGCCTCGCAGCGGAGACATCGAGCCATAGGGGCGACGGACATGACGGCACTTGCGACACGGCAGGCTCAGCACAATGCTCGCGCACCCGCGAGCCGCGACCGCCCAGCCTATCTTCGGCCGGTTCCGCCGAGCTGCGACGCCGCGACGATCGCGGCGGAGCTGGACGACATCGGATCGCTCATCACGTATCCGCGCGACAAGACCGTGGTCCAAGAGAGCGACCGGGTCGATCATATCTTCAAGGTTGTGAGCGGCGCGTTGCGCTCGGTGCGCCTGCTGGCCGATGGACGCCGCTGCGTGACGAATTTCCTGCTTCCTGGAGATTTTTTCGGCTTCTTGGACGGCGACCATGCGGCGCACACGATCGAGACGCTTGGCGATGTGCGGCTCGTGCGCTATTCCCGCGCCGCGTTCGAGGCCCTGCTCGACCGCAATCCGCGCGCCGTCCGGCACTTTTTCGACATGATGTGCGGCAAGCTGTCGGCCGCGCAGGACCGGCTGGTGCTGCTCGGCCGCAAGAGCGCGCTCGAAC
>DASWFO010000015.1:0-15473 GCA_036394195.1 Alphaproteobacteria bacterium
TGACCACGCTCGGCGAGTTAACGGCCGGCTCACGGGTTAACGTGGAAGTCGATCAGATGGCGCGCTATGTTGCGCGTCTGAACGAAACCGCCGCCGTGCCGCACCCATCCTGCTCCTCCGCATGACCGCCCCCATGAGCCCGTCACGCCGCCAGCAAGATTTGCTCGACCGAGGCGTCAGCGACATCGCCTTCCTGTCGAAGATCGAGGACGTCATCGAGGACGCCCGCAACGGGCGGATGTTCATCCTGATCGACGACGAGGATCGCGAGAACGAAGGCGACCTGGTGATCCCGGCGCAGATGGCGACGCCGGAATCGATCAACTTCATGGCGAAGCACGGCCGCGGCCTGATCTGCCTCACCCTGACGCGGGCGCGGTGCGAGCAGCTGGGGCTCAAGCTGATGTCGCCCGAGAATCTGTCGCGCCATCAGACGGCGTTCACCATGTCGATCGAGGCGCGCGAGGGCGTTACCACCGGGATCTCGGCGTCGGATCGGGCGCGGACCATTGCGGTCGCCATCGACCCGGATAAGGGGGCCCGCGACATCGTGTCGCCCGGTCATGTGTTTCCGCTGATGGCGCGCGACGGCGGCGTGCTTGTGCGCGCCGGCCACACCGAGGCGGCGATCGACGTGGCGCGCCTCGCCGGCCTCAATCCGTCGGGCGTGATCTGCGAGATCATGAACGACGACGGCAGCATGGCCCGGCTGCCGGACCTGGTGAAGTTCGCCCAGTTCCACGGCCTCAAGGTCGCGACCATCGCCGATCTCATCGCTCACCGGCGGCGCCACGACCGGCTGGTCGAGCGCACCATAGAGACCACGCTGAAGAGCCGCCATGGCGGCCTCTACCGCATGCTGGTCTACGTGAACAAGGCGTCCTACGCCGAGCATATCGCGCTGGTCAAAGGCGATCTCTCCGGCCCCGAGCCGGTGCTGGTGCGGATGCACGCGCTGAACGTGCTCGACGATGTCCTCGCCGACACTTCGGTCGGCCGGGGCGGCATCCTGCATTCGGCGATGAAAATGATCGGCGACGCCGGGCGCGGCGTCATCGTGCTGATCCGCGAGGCGCGTCCCACCAGCCTGTCAGACCGCGTGCGCGCCCGGCTCGGCGATCCGGATGATCCGACGCACGCGCTCGCCGATTTTCTGTCGGATGCCGGGCGGCATGCGGCGGCGGCCGCGGCGGGCCTGCGCGACTACGGCGTCGGGGCGCAGATCCTGCTCGATCTCGGCGTGCGCGACTTGGTTCTGCTGTCCGATCATCCGCGCAACATTGTCGGCATCGAGGGCTACGGGCTTCGCGTCCACGAATGGCGGACGATTCCGCCGCTGGTCGGGGACGACTGAGCGTGAGCACAGCGCCGCATATCATGATCGTGGAAGCGCGCTTCTACGAGCCGATCGCCGACGAGCTCATGCGCGGCGCCGTCGCGGCGCTGGAAAAGACGGGGGCCACCTATGAGCGCTTCGCCGTGCCCGGCGCGTTCGAGATCCCCGCCGCCATTCAGTTCGCGGTGCGGTCGCTCGATTTTTCGCCCGGCCGCCGGCGCTTCGACGGCTACGTGACTCTGGGCTGCGTCATTCGCGGCGAGACCTCGCACTACGACCATATCTGCCAGGAAAGTGCCCGCGCCCTCCAGGAGCTGGCGGTGCATTATTCGCTGGCGCTCGGCTACGGCATCCTGACCGTCGAGAACGAGGAGCAGGCCTGGGTCCGGGCGAAGGTCGACCGGGGCAACAAAGGCGGCACGACGGCGGACGCCTGCCTGGCCATGATCGAGCTCAAGCGCCGCTTCCGGCTGTTCCCGCGATGACCACGAGCGATCCATCGGCGCCCGCGCGGTCGCGGCGCGGGAAGCGGGCCGGCTCGCCGCGGACCGCGGCGCGGATCGCCGCCGTCCAGGCGCTGTATCAGATCGAGATGTCGCAGGCCGCGGCCGATCAGGTCATCGCGGAGTTCCGCGAGCACCGCCTGGGCAGCGACACCGACGCCGAGCTGTTCGCGACTCTCACCGCCGCGACCTGGGTCCGGCGCGTCGAGATCGACGACCTCATCAAGTCGGCTCTGGCCGAGGGCTGGACGATCGCGCGGCTGGATGCGGTCATGCGGGCGCTGCTGCGCGCCGGGGTGAGCGAACTGCTCGATTTCGCCGACGTACCGGTGCCGGTCGTGATCGATCAGTATGTCGAGGTCGCCCACGCGTTCCTGGGACAGAAGGAAACCGGCTTCGTCAATGGCCTGCTCGACCGCCTGGCGCGCCGCCTGCGCCCGCAAGAGGTGAGGGCGTCCGCCGATGAAAGCGCCGACCAATCCCAAAAAAAGCGGTGAATTCGAGATCATCGCCCGGTATTTCGCGCCGCTGGCGGCGGGGGTGCCCGGCGCGTTCGGTCTGAAAGACGACGCCGCGTTCCTCGAAATACCGGAAGGCCACGAGCTGGTGGCGAAGACCGACGCCGCCGTCGCGACGGTTCACTTCATGGCGGACGATCCGCCCGACCTGATCGCCCGCAAGACCCTGCGCCGCAACCTCTCGGACCTCGCGGCCAAAGGTGCGGTTCCGCACTGGTACCTGCTCGATGCCGCGTTTCCGCGCGACGTCGGCGATGCGTGGATCGCCGGCTTCGCGAGGGGTCTCGCGCGCGACCAAGCCGAGTTCGGCGTGCACTTGGTCGGCGGCGACACGAAGTCCACGCCCGGACCGGCGACGTTCGCGATCACGCTGCTGGGCCTCGTCCGCGCCAGCTGGGGGCTGCACCGCAGCGGCGCTCATCCGGGCGATGAGCTCTACGTCACCGGCACGATCGGCGACGGTGCCCTGGGTCTGCTGGCGCGCAAGGGCGAGCTTGGCGGCCTCAAGCCCAAGGCGCGCGAGCAGCTGATCGACCGCTATCGGCTGCCGCGGCCGCGGGTCGCCGTCGGGCCGCAGCTGCTCGGCGTGGCCACCGCCGCGATCGACGTCTCCGACGGCCTGGTCGCCGACGCCGGGCACATCTCCAGCCAGTCGAAGCTCGCCATCGTGCTGGAGGAGAAGCTGCTGCCGCTGTCGGCACCGGCGAAGGCGGCGCTGGCCGAGACGCCGGCCCTCATCGAGCGCGTGCTCACCGGTGGCGACGACTATGAGATCCTGTTCACGGCACCGGCCTCGGTCGCCAAGGTGCTCGAGCATCTGGCCGGCGAGATGAAGGTGCCGATCACCCGCATCGGCCGCACCGAGGCCGGGAAGGGCGTCACGGTGCTCGATGCGGCCGGCCGGCGGCGCGAACTGGCACAGGCCGGCTGGGTGCATTTCTGAGCTCCGCGATGCGGACTTCCGTCACGACCGTGTTTATCGGCTGCGCGTTGGCGCTCGCGACTCACGCCGTCGCGGCCGACGACCTTGTGGGTGATGCCCGCAAGCTCCTGGCCCAAGGCCTGCGGCCGGACGCGGCGGCGCTGCAGCTGATGCAGGACGGGGCCGATCCCGAAGACGCGGCGGCAGCGCTGTTCCAGACGGCACCGTCCGTCCACGCGATCCGCCAGGTCGCGTTCGCGGTGGTGCGCGCCGGTGTCGCCGCTGATCCTCACGGAGCCGTGCCGCTGGCCGCTGGCGTCGCCGGCCTGGCGCAGCCGGCGCCGGTCCCGGTGGCCGCGGCGGTCGCGTTGGCGGCGCCGCAGCAATCGGCCGCGGTCACCCGCGCCGTAGCGGAAGCCGCACCGCAGGCGGCACCGCTGATCGTGGCCGCGATGATCAGGTTGGCGCCGCAATTCGCAACCGAGGTGGCGGTGGCGGCGGCGCGCGCCGTGCCGTCGCAGGCGCTATTCACCACGGCGGCGGCCCTGCAGACCGCCCCGGAATCGGCGCGCGAGCCGATCATCGCGGCGGTGTCGCAGGCGAGCGGCCTCGCCGCACCGTCGCTGCGCGACATGGATTACGTCGCCGCGGCGATCGGGGCCAACGCCATGCGCGAGGCGCAAGAGGTGCTGGCGGACCTGCCGCTGGCCGGCGCGGCGGCAGCGCATTAGCGCGGCACCTTTGAATCGCCGGTGCTGCGGCTTAAACTGACGCGTTCCTGCCGACTCCGGTTCGCACTCCGATGATCGCCTTTGGCCGTCGCCTCTTCGTCGTCTGCTTGTTCGCTGTCTTGGCGAGCGCTTCGGCGCTTGCCGCCGAGGACCCGGCGTTGCCGGGCAAGGACAAGCCGATCGGCGTGCGCCTCGACCCGCTGGTCGTCTCGATCCAGCGCAATGGCGTGGTCGAGAAGCACATGGGCTTCGTCATCGTGCTGGAGGTCGCGACCACGGCCGACCAGGTCAAGGTGCAGGACATGATGCCGAAGCTCACCGATGCGTTCGTGGTCGACATCAATGCGCTGGCCAATCTGCCGCGCACCGCCGATACCGGCATCGATCAGGAGGCGCTGAAGCGCCGCCTGGGCGCCTCCTGCGTCCGCGTGCTGGGTCCCGACGTGGTGAAAAACATCGTGTTCCTGCGCACGTTCACCCGTAAAGTGTCCTGATCCGCGCTCACCCGCGGCGGCCCCGCCGCCCGTGCAACCGACTGCCTGCCGATGACCGCCACCCTCGACGAACGCACCTCGCGCCGCAACGTTCTGTTGCTGGCGCTCAGCCAGGGCCTGTTCATGATCGGGACGTCGACGATGATCGCCGAGGCGGCCATCGTCGGGTTCAATCTCGCCTCCGATAAGTCGCTGGCGACGCTGCCGGTGGCCCTGCAGCAGGTCGCGGTCGTGCTCACGCAGATTCCGGCCAACCTCTTGATGCGCCGCATCGGCCGGCGGTGGGGCTATACGCTGGGCGCCGGGTTTGGGATCGTGGGGACGGCCATCGCCACCCTCGGCGTGCTGTGGGCGTCGTTCCTGCTGTTCTGCATCGGCACCGCGCTGAACGGCGTCTATAACGGCTTCGGGCAGTCCTACCGGTTTGCGGCGGTCGACGGATCGACCGACAAGTGGCGAAGCAAGGCGATCTCCTACACGCTGGCCGGCGGCGTCATCGCGGCGGTGCTGGGACCCGAGCTCGCCAAGTACACCAAGGACCTGATGGCGCCGGTGATGTTCGCGGGCTCGTTCGCCGCCCTGATCCTGGTGGCGATCCTGGCGATGATCGTGCTGCAGTTCATCGACATCCCGCGGCCCACCTCGGCGGAGCAGCGCGACACCGGACGGCCGCTTCTCGAGATCCTGCGGCAGCCGGTGGCGGCCGTCGCGATCCTCTCGGGCATGATCGGGTACGGCACCATGACGTTCCTCATGACGGTGACGCCGCTGGCCATGATCGCGTGCTCGTATCCCTTCGAGTCCGCCGCCTTCGTGATCCAGTGGCATGTGCTGGGCATGTTCGTGCCATCGTTCTTCACCGGCACGCTGATCAACCGCTTCGGGGTGCTCAATGTGATCACCTGCGGTCTGGTCATTCTGGCGGCCTGTCTGGCGGTCAACCTCTCGGGCACGGCGGTGGCGCAGTTCTGGCTCGGCCTGTTCCTGCTCGGCATCGGCTGGAACTTCACCTATGTCGGCGCGACGACCTTGCTGACCCAGGTCTATCGCCCGGCCGAGAAGGCCAAGGTGCAGGCGGCCAACGACTTCCTCGTCTTCGGGATGATGGCGAGCGGGGCCGTGGCGTCGGGCGCGTTTTTCAATTCGGTCGGCTGGGACGCGCTCAATTTCATCGCCGCCCCGTTTGTCGCGATAGCGCTGGCCGCGGTCGTCTGGCTGGCATTGAAGCGCCGCCCCGTCGTGGCGTAGTTTTGGGGCAAAGCCGCCCGGCCCGGCCCGGCGTGCACCCGAAAACGCTCGAGGACGCGCCCCGATGACTCTCCGCCTGCGCCCGCTGCATCCGCTGTTCGCCGCCGAGACCGACGACGTCGACATCGGCCGGATCCCCGACGCGGCGCTGGTGCAGGAGATCAACGCCGCGATGGACCGTTACGCCGTGCTGGTGTTGCGCGGCAAGCCGGTCAGCCCCGATCAGCAGCTGGCCTTCACCCGCGCCTTCGGGCCGCTCGACACCGGCCTGAAGAAGGTGCGGCGCGGCCAGCCGGACCGGCTCGGCTATGAGGAGCTGGCCGATATCTCCAATCTCGACGAAGCCGGCCGGATCGCCGCGCGCAACCACCGCCGCATCGTCGGCAACATCGCCAACGCGCTGTGGCACAGCGACAGCTCGTTCCAGAAGCCGGCGGCCCGGTATTCGATGCTGCACGCGCTGGTCATCACCGAAAAAGGCGGCGAGACCGAATACGCCGATCTGCGCGCCGCCTACGACGCCCTGCCGGAGGAGACGAAGCAGGAAATCGACGGGCTGGTGGCCGAGCATTTCGCGCTGCATTCCCGGATGATGCTGGGCGAGAGCTACACCGATGAGCAGAAGGCGACCATTCCGTCGGCGCAATGGCCGCTGGTGCGGACCCATCAGGGGTCGAAGCGCAAGGCGCTGTTCGTTGGCGTGCACATCACCCACATCCTTGGCATGACGGTGCCGGAAAGCCGGCTGCTGGTGTCCGATCTGCTGGAGCACGCGACGCAGCGGCCGTTCGTATATCAGCATCATTGGCGGGTCGGCGACCTGGTCATCTGGGACAACCGCTGCATCATCCATCGCGGCCGGCGCCACGATCCGGCGGTTCGCAGAGAGCTCAGGCGCAGCACCACGCTCGACGTGACACCGGCGCTCGAGAACGTCGCCTGATGCGACAGGCACTGGTTCTGCTCGCGGCCCTGCTGCTTCCGGGGCTCGCCGTAGTCCCCAGGCTGGCCGCGGCTGACGATGTCTTTCCCGCGCGCAGCGTGAAGCTCATCGTGCCGTTCCCCGCTGGCGGCCCGACCGACGTCATGGGCCGTATCCTCGGCGACAAGCTCTCCGCCGCGTGGGGCCAGCCGGTGGTGGTCGAGAACCGGCCGGGGGCGGGGACGGTGGTGGGCACCAACCTCGTCGCCAAATCCAAGCCGGACGGCTACACCCTGGGCGTCGTGATCTCGGCCCACACCGTCAATCCCGGCCTGCGGCCGAACCTGCCCTACGACACGCTGCGGGACTTCAGCAACATCTCGCTGCTGGTGTTCGCCCCGTTCGTGATCGCGGTGAATGCGTCCTATCCGGCGGACAATCTCCGCCAGCTGATCGACGCCACGAAGCGCCAGCCGAAGGAGGTCACCTACGCGACGCCCGGGACCGGAACGATGACCCACCTGGCCACCGAACTGCTCGCCCAGCAGGCCGGGATTCAACTGGTCCATGTCCCGTATAACGGCTCGGCGCCGGCGCTGACCGACGTCATCGCCGGCCGCGTTCCGATCATGGTGGACGTGCTGTACTCGACGATGCCGCATGTCCGGGAGGGCAAGCTCAAGGCGCTGGCGGTCATGAGCCCCAAGCGCCTGCCGGCCTACCCGGAGTTCCCAACGGTCGCCGAGACCTTGCCGGGTTTCGAGGCGCGCTCGGTGATCGGCCTCGTCGGTCCGGCCGGGATCCCGCGCCCCGTCGTCGACAAGATCGCCGCCGACATCGCGGCCGCCGAGCGCACCGACGATTTCCGGCGGCGGATGCAGGACCTGGTGGTCGAGCCGGTGGGGTCGACGCCCGAGGAGTTCGATGCCTTTATCCGGGCCGATGTCGCCAAATGGGACAAGATCATCAAGGCGGCCGGAATTACCATCGAATAGCTCCCAAAAATCACAGGAAATCAGGCCAGGAGCGGCCACGGGCGCGCTTGCCAGGGCAGGGCGCTTCTGGCATGTTCGCGCCCGCTTTGCGGCCGGCGAATCGCAAATTTCCTTGATCTGGCCGTGACTTCCTCGCTGGTAGAACCCAAAAAGAAACCGAAGGACCTCGACCCATGCCCCAAGCCTATTGGATCGTCATCGTCTGTGGCGTGCTGGCGCTTATTTACGGCGCTTACGCTTACAGCCGGGTGATGGCCGCCGGCACCGGCACCGCGCGCATGCAGGAGATTGCGGCCGCGGTCCAGGAAGGTGCGCGCGCCTATCTCAACCGCCAGTACCGGACCATTGCGATGGCCGGCGTCGTGGTGGCGATCATCCTTGCGGCGACGCTGGGCATCCATGTCGCGATCGGGTTCATCATCGGCGCGGTGCTGTCGGGGGCCGCCGGCTACATCGGCATGAACATCTCGGTGCGCGCCAACGTGCGCACCGCCGACGCCGCCCGCCAGGGCGTGCAGCCGGCGCTCGACGTCGCCTTCCGCGCCGGGGCGATCACCGGCATGCTGGTGGTCGGGCTGGGGCTGCTCGGCGTCGCCGGGTATTACGGCATCCTGCTGAGCTGGAAGGGCGGCAGCGACCCCGCCAGCCTGCGTTCGATCCTGGAGGCATTGGTCGCGCTCTCGTTCGGCGCGTCGCTGATCTCGATCTTCGCCCGTCTCGGCGGGGGCATCTTCACCAAGGGGGCGGACGTCGGTGCCGACCTGGTCGGCAAGATCGAGGCCGGCATCCCCGAGGATGATCCGCGCAACCCGGCCGTGATCGCCGATAATGTCGGCGACAATGTCGGCGACTGCGCCGGCATGGCGGCTGACCTGTTCGAGACCTACGCCGTCACCATCGTCGCGACCATGCTCCTGTCCGCGATCTACTTCACCGGTCCGACCCAGAGCCAGATGATGATGTTTCCGCTGCTCATCACCGGCGGCTGCATCGTGGCCTCGGTGATCGGCACGTTTTTCGTCAAGCTCGGCGCCGACGGCAAGATCATGAAGGCGCTCTACAAGGGCCTGATCGTCACCGGCGTCATCTCGGCGATCCTGGTTGGCGTGATCACGGAGTGGTATCTCGGCTTCTCGACCACGTACACGATCGGCACGGTCACCTTCACCGGCCGTCACCTGTTCTACTGCGCGCTGACCGGCCTCGCGGTCACCGGGCTCCTGGTGTGGATCACCGAGTACTACACCGGCGTCGATTACCGGCCGGTGCAGAGCGTCGCCGACGCCTCGACCACCGGACACGCGACCAACATCATCAAGGGCCTCGCCGTGTCGATGGAGGCGACCGCCCTGCCGGTGATCGTCATCTGCGCCGGCATTCTGGTGTCCTATCTCAATGCCGGGCTGTTCGGCATCGCGATCGCGGCGACGACCATGCTGGCGCTCGCGGGCATGGTGGTGGCGCTCGATGCGTACGGTCCGGTCACCGACAATGCCGGCGGCATCGCCGAGATGGCGCAGCTTCCGAAGGACATCCGTAAGACGACCGATGCGCTGGACGCGGTCGGCAACACGACGAAGGCCGTGACCAAGGGCTACGCGATCGGCTCCGCCGGTCTCGCGGCGCTCGTGCTCTTCGGCGCCTACACCGAGGATCTGAAGCACTACTTCCCGCAGCTCAACCTGCACTTCGAGCTGAATGATCCCTATGTCGTGGTCGGCCTCTTCATCGGCGGATTGCTGCCGTATCTCTTCGGTGCAATGGGCATGACCGCGGTCGGCCGGGCGGCCGCCTCGGTGGTCGTCGAGGTGCGCCGCCAGTTCAAGGAGATCAAGGGCATCATGGAAGGCACCGCCAAGCCGGATTACGGCAAGGCGGTCGACCTGCTGACCAAGGCGGCGATCAAGGAGATGATCATTCCGTCGCTCCTGCCGGTGCTGGCGCCGATCGTGGTGTATTTCGTGATCAGCTGGATCGGCGGCCAGGCCGCGGCGTTCACGACCGTGGGCGCCATGCTGGTCGGTACCATCGTCACCGGCCTGTTCGTCGCGATCTCCATGACCTCCGGCGGCGGCGCCTGGGATAACGCCAAGAAGTACATCGAGGACGGCCACCACGGCGGCAAAGGCTCCGACGCCCACAAGGCGGCGGTCACCGGCGACACCGTCGGCGATCCCTACAAGGATACGGCCGGTCCGGCGGTGAACCCGATGATCAAGATCATCAACATCGTGGCGATCCTCCTGCTGGCGATCCTCGCTCACTCATCCTGACCGGCTCGCACAAAAAAACCCCGGCGGAGTCATCTGCCGGGGTTTTTGATTTGCGAAGCGGGCGGTTAGTAGCCGGGGCCGGTGCGGTTCGGATTGCCGGTGGTGTTGCCCTGCGGCGAGTTGAACTTGCCGATATTGCCGATCAGCTGCTCCATGAAGCCGAGCTCGCGCCCGGGCGAGGGCGTCTTGCGGGCGACGGGGTTGATCTGCTCGCCGTCCTTCAGCGTGTAATCGCGAACCTCCTGCACCATCCCGGAATTGTCGAAATCGATCTCGAGCACCTTTTGTTCGAGGACGGTGGGATTGAAAAAGGCGGTCTGGCTGGTCTTCTTGCTGATGTAGTACCAGCGGTCATCGGTGAAGGTGCTGGCGGTCGACGGCGTGCCGAGAATCTCCCGCACCTCGTCGCGGCCCTGCACGCCCGGCTTGATCCGCGCCACCTCGTCGACGTCAGGCAGATAGCCGCGATGATCGACGCGCGGCGTGCAGGCAGCCACCGCGAGGCCGAGCGCACACGCCACGCCCCATGGAACTAGTCCACCCCGAACCCTGATCCCCTGCATTGCACAGTTCCCGACAGCGGATGTTATGTTATGGCCCCTGGCAAATCGGATGAGACCACGCGACTCATTACCGCTTGCCGGAGCGCCGATAGAATGCACCGGCCTTTGCCGGTGTCAACAAGAAGCGGCGCGGAACACGGTTAACATGAGAGTGGGCATGCTCTGGTCGCGGCTTTTCCCGTCCCGGCGATCCGATAATCGAAATGCTGCGGCAGCCCTTTACCGCGCGCTGGTGGCGCAGGCCCGCCGGCCGGTTTTCTATGCCGCGTATGGTGTGCCGGACACGCTGGACGGCCGGTTCGACTTGATCGCGCTGCATATGTTCGCGATCCTGTACCGCCTGAAGGCCGAAACCGGTGCGGCGGGGCTGTCGCAGGATCTGTTCGACACCATGTTCGCGGACATGGACCGCAGCCTGCGTGAAATGGGGGTCGGTGATCTGGGCGTCGGCCGGCGCGTCCGCGCGATGGCCGAGGCGCTCTACGGCCGCATGGCGGCCTATGAGGCGGGACTCGCTGCTGACGACGCGACGCTGTCGGCGGCGCTGCGCCGCAATCTTTATGGCAGCCTCGGCGCGGACGCGCCGGCGGCGGGGGCGGCGTTGTGCGCCTATGTGCGGTCATCGGTCCGCAATCTGGCCGGACAGAGCGTGGAGCAACTGCGGACCGGGAACGTTACCTTTCCCGAGGTGCCGCCGGTATAATCCTGCCATGTCGGATCCGAACCCTACCGCACCGGAATTCTCGCGGCCGATCGACCTCTCGCGCGTCGGCAGCGTCGAGACGGCGCATGACATCGCCGCGACTGCCGAGGAACGCGCGGCGCTGGCGCGCCGGTTCGGCCTGCTGGGGGTCGGCCGGCTGGAGGCGCGGGTGCGGCTGCGGCGCACGCAAGGCGGGACCGCGCTGCGCCTCAGCGGCCATCTGGACGCCGACGTGACCCAGGCCTGCGTGGTCACGCTGGAGCCGGTGCAAGGCCAGATCGCCCAGGATTTCACGGTGCTGTACGGCCAAGCGCCCAGCGGCACGGACGTCACCATCGATCCGGACGCGGAGAGCGTGGTCGAGCCGTGGCCAGAGGGGCCGCTGGACATCGGCGAGGCGGTGGCGCAGGAGCTCGTGGTGGCCCTCGATCCGTACCCGCATGCGCCGGGGGCCGCGCTGGAGTCGGCCTGGCGGCCCGAGCCGGGCTCCGAAGGGCCGGCTAAGCCCTTTGCGTCGCTTGCAAAACTCAAGACGCAAAAGGAGTAAAGCTAAGCTTGAGAAAGCCTTTGGTTTTGTTTATTTAAAGGCGATTCCAGCCAATTCGTCAGGTTGCAAGCTGCCGCCTTGAGCGGCAGGGAAAGAAAGATCATGGCGGTTCCAAAGAAACGAGTGTCGCGGTCGCGGCGTGACATGCGGCGCTCGCACGAAGCGCTGAGCACCACGGCGCATGTCGAATGCCCGAATTGCGGCGAGCTCAAGCGCCCGCATCACGTCTGCAGTGCCTGCGGTTACTACGACGGCCGCGAAGTAACCCCGGCCAAGTCCGCTTAGGCAAGCGGCGCGAGCTCACGTGAGCAGCGGCCTGACCATCGCCCTCGATGCCATGGGCGGCGATCATGCGCCGCAGATGATCATCCAGGGCGCGAATATCGCCCGCAAGCGGTTCCCCGACGTCCGCTATCTGCTGTTCGGCGATGAAGTCCGGTTGGCGCCGCTGCTCGCGCGCATGACGGCGCTGAAGCCGCTGTGCGAGATCCGGCACACGCCGGAGTTCGTCACCAACGAAGACAAGCCGTCCGCGGCGTTGCGGTCCGGCCGCCGGTCCAGCATGCGGCTGGCGATCGACGCGGTCGAGGTCGGCGAAGCCGCGGGCGTGGTGTCGGCCGGCAATACCGGCGCCCTGATGGCGATGTCGAAGGTCGTGCTGCGGACGTTGCCCGGCATCGATCGGCCGGCCATCGCGTCGTATTTTCCCACGCTGCGCGGCGAAAGCGTCATGCTCGACCTCGGCGCCAACGTCGAATGCGACGCCGACAACCTGGTGCAGTTCGCGGTCATGGGCGAGGTGTTCGCGCGCACCGTGCTGGGCGTGTCGCAGCCGAGCATCGGGCTGCTGAACGTCGGGTCCGAGGAGCAGAAGGGGCATGAGGAGGTGCGCACCGCCGCCTCCATGCTGCGCAACAGCGATCTGCCGATCCGCTTCCATGGCTTTGTCGAAGGCGACGACATCACCGGCGGCACCGTCGACGTCGTGGTGACCGACGGCTTTTCTGGGAACATCGCGCTCAAGACCGCGGAAGGTACGGCGAAGCTCTATTCGGAATTCCTGCGCGGCGCCTTCCGCTCGTCGTTCGTGGCGCGCATCGGCTATCTGTTTGCGCGGCACGCCCTCAACAAGGTGCGCAAGCGCACCGATCCGCGCCGCTACAACGGCGCGCTGTTCCTGGGCCTGAACGGCATCGTGGTGAAGAGCCACGGCGGCACCGACGCGCTCGGGTTCGCCAATGCCATCGGGGTCGCCATCGACATGGCGGCGAACGACTTCAACTCCAAAATACGCGCCGAGCTCGAACACCTTCACGCCGTCGCGACGAAACCGCGGGCGGCGACCGGATGACGGGAAAGCTTTCGAAGCCGATCCGGGCGGCGAGACCTGTCCAACATCCCTCGCACATCCGTTCCGTGGTCGCCGGTTGCGGCGCGTATCTGCCGGAAAAGGTCCTGACCAACGACGACCTCGCGAAGTTCGTCGATACCTCGGACGAGTGGATCACCGAGCGGACCGGCATCAAGCAGCGCCACATCGCGGCGGAGGGCGAGCTGACCTCCGATCTCGGGACCAAGGCCGCCGAGTGGGCATTGCGGGCCGCCGGCATGACTGGCGAAGAGGTCGACATCATCGTGGTGGCGACGAGCACGCCCGACGAGACCTTTCCCGCGACCGCGACGAAGATCCAGGCGCGACTCGGGATGACGCGCGGCTTTGCCTTCGACGTCCAGGCGGTGTGCGCCGGCTTTATCTTCGCGTTGGCGACGGCCGATAATTTCCTGAAGAGCGGGCAGGCGAAGACGGCGCTGGTGATAGGCGCCGAGACGTTTTCGCGCATCCTGGACTGGAACGATCGCGGGACCTGCGTCTTGTTCGGCGACGGGGCGGGGGCAGTCGTCTTGCGCGCGACCACGTCGGCGGGGTCGGCCGGGGATCGCGGCATCCTGTCGACCCACCTCCACAGCGACGGCCGGTTCCACGATTCCCTGTACGTCGACGGCGGACCGTCCTCGACCAAGACCGTGGGCCATCTCAGGATGGCGGGGCAGGAGGTGTTCCGGCACGCCGTCGGCAAGCTCGCGTCCGTCGTCGAAGAGGCGCTCTCGGCGAACGGGATCACCGCCCGTGATGTGGACTGGCTGGTTCCCCATCAGGCGAACAAGCGAATCATCGAGGGCATGGCACGAAAGCTCGGGCTCGGCAGTGACCGCGTCGTGCTGACGGTCGGCCATCATGCCAACACGTCGGCCGCCTCGATCCCGCTGGCGCTGGCCGAGGCCGCGGCGGATGGCCGCCTCCAGCGCGGCCAGCTCGTCTTGCTCGAGGCGATCGGCGGTGGGCTCGCCTGGGGCGCCAGCGTCATCCGCTGGTGACAAACCGGCGGTGGTGACAGGCGGCACAGGGCGCGCCGATCTGAGGCCGATCTCCGTCAGTTGCCGTCCCGCGTTCAAAGACCATTCAAGGACGCGCGCCATCCCCCTGTAATTGACGGGTTTCCCTGGCTGAGGTAAGGTTTTACACGAACCTGTCATGCGCGAGTCCTGTCCACTCAGCTGTCGCACAAGAACGCGGGGGAAAAGCCATGTCTGAGACGACCGTGACGCGGGCCGACCTGAGTGAGGCGGTGTACCAGGAGGTGGGCCTGTCCCGAAATGACTCGGCCGCCCTGGTCGAGACCATTCTCAATGAAATGGTGGAATCGCTGACCCGCGGCGAGACGGTGAAGATCTCGTCCTTCGGCAGCTTTTCGGTCCGCCAGAAAGGGCAGCGGATCGGCCGCAATCCCAAGACCGGCGAGGAAGTTCCCATTCTGCCGCGTAAGGTTCTGGTATTTCGCGCCTCGCACGTCCTGAAGAACAAGATCAACCGGGCGCTGTCCAAGGGCGGCGCGAAGGCGTCCTCGGCGCCAGGCCCGTCGGCCGGCGCCGCCTCGTCGTCACCCAAGACGTGACCGCCCTCGCCAACGGGGGACCGGTACGTTCGCAATGCGGGCCATGACGCTTCCAATGGAAAACGAGGCGGCAAGAGGCCCATCCGCGCCCACGTCGCCTGGCGACTTGGGCCCCGGCCGGCGGCCGGGCAAGGCGGCGGGTGCGTTCCGCACCATCAGCGAGGTCGCCACCGACCTCAACGTCCCGCAGCACGTGCTGCGCTTCTGGGAGACCCGGTTCACGCAGATCCGGCCGCTGAAGCGGGCCGGCGGGCGCCGCTATTATCGCCCCGAGGATGTCGACCTGCTGCGGCGCATCCGCCAGCTCCTCTATAACAACGGCTACACGATCAAGGGCGTGCAGCGCCTGTTGCGCGACCTTGGGCGCCAGGACGCGCCGGGGCGGGCCGACGCGGAGGCCAACGGCGACGCGGAGATCGCGGCCGCTGAGCCCGACGCGCTCGAGCCTCCGCAGGCCGCGGCGGCGGAGGAGCCGGCGATGCCGCGGGCCGATATCGAAGCGGCGCTGAACGAGCTCCTCGAAGTCCGCGAGATGCTGCGCCGCGCCCGGGGCTGACCGGACGGCCTGGACGGCGGCAGCCCGCCGTAGCTTCAGCGAAGGCGGGACGGTTGCTGCGGCGGGGCGGCTGCGGCATAGTGCCGCCTGCGTCGGAACGGACCGGTTTTCCACACCCCATCGGCACCCGTTGTCCCCGCATCGGTCGGAGCGTAGCGCAGCCCGGTAGCGCATCAGTCTGGGGGACTGGGGGTCGCGGGTTCAAATC
>DASWFO010000016.1:0-12376 GCA_036394195.1 Alphaproteobacteria bacterium
GGCTCCGTGTTCGAATAGCAGTGGAGATCGATGATCCGCATCGGGCACCGGTCCTTTTGTTATCTTGCAGCCGCGGCGGGGGGCCGGCGCGCTCTGCCTTGATGCGCCTTGTCACCATGTCCACCAAAGCCTTTTTCGACACCTTGCCGAAGGTCGATAGCGGGAAATCCTGGACGAGCTCGATGCGCTCGGGGAGCTTGAACTTCGCGATCTCCTTGGTCATCAGGAACGCGACCAGTGCATCGAGCTTGAGCGCCTGGCCGGGTCGCAGGATGACGCAGGCGCACATGCGCTCACCCATGTTCGGATCGGGCATGGCCACGCAGGCCACGTTCTGGACCGCCGGGTGCTGCAGGATGAGGTTCTCGATCTCCTCCGCGCTGATCTTCTCGCCGCCGCGGTTGATCAGATCCTTCTTGCGGCCCTCGACCATGTAATTCCCGGACGGGTGCTGGCGCATGAGGTCGCCCGAGCAATAGAAGCCGTCCGGCGTGAACACCTTGGCGTTGTGCTCCGTGGCCCCGTAATAGCCGCGCAGCGTATACGGGCCGCGGGCGCAGAATTCGCCGACCTCGCCGGGCGTCACTTCGTTGCCGTCGTCGTCGATGAGGCGGACCTCGTCATCGGGCGAGATCGGGCGCCCCACGGTCTCGAGCCGCACGTCCTCCGGATCGTCCTTGCGGACGAACATCAGCATGCCCTCGGACATGCCGAAATTCTCCTGCACGAAGCAGGTCGGGATGAGCTCCCGGGTGCGCAGCCGGACCTCCGGCTGCAGGCGCTGCCCGCCGCTCTGGATGAAGAGGACCGAGGACGTGTCGTGCTGCGTGGCCGCCGGGCTGTTGATCAGGCGGATGAGCAGGGCCGGCACGACCTTGATGTGCGTCACGCGGTGCCGGGCGACCAGCGGAAAGACGTCCTCCGGGCGGGTGGTCGCGCTGAGCACGACCTTGCCGCCGTGGAACATGAATCCCTGGATGCCCGGGCAGGCCAGCGGCAGGTTGTGGGCGATCGGCAGCATCAGCAGCAGGACCGACTCACCGGTGACGCCGCACACCTGGGCCGCGGTCCGCGAGTTATAGGCATAGTCGTTGTGGGTGCGCGGAATGAGCTTCGGAATGCCGGTGGTGCCGCCGGACAGCTGGAAGATGCACGGGTCCGTGGGCTCGATGCGGATCTCGGCCAGGGCGCTGCGCGGCCGCCGCGCCGGACGCTCGATCAGATCCTTGAGCGCGATCTCGCCGGGACCGGGCTTGCCGGTGGTGATCGCGAACCGCAGGCAGGCGTTTTCCTGGGCCACCCGCCGGATTACGGGTGCGAATTCGAAATCGCCCTGGCGTTCCGGGTACACGCAGGCCACCGCCTGCGACAGGCGCACGAACTGGCTGATTTCGCTGTAGCGATGCGTCACCAGGGCCGCAATGGGGATGCAGCCGATCTTCTGCAGCGCGAAATAGAGCAGCACGAACTCGGCGACGTTCGGTAGGGTCGGAACCACGCGGTCGAGCGGCTTGAACCCGAGGTCCAGCAGGTTGAGCGCCAGGTTGTCGGTCAGCCGATCGATCTCGGCATAGGTGAATATCCGCCCGCCGTCGATCAGCGCCACCCGGCCGCCAAACGATGCGAAGACGCCCCGGAATTCCTCTGCCAGCGACTTATCGCGCCAGTATCCCATGGAGCGATAATGCGCGGCGAATTCGGGCGGAAAGGGAACGACGCCGTCGAGCATCGGCCGGCTCAGGTCGAGCTCGAAAAGCCGCCGTCGATGACGACGATCTCTCCGGTCACGAACCGGTTACCCTCGATCAGCGACATCATCGTCTCGGCGACGTCGTCGGCGGTGACGCAGCGCTTGAGCGGCGTCAGCTTGGCGCGGCGGCCCATGAGGTCGTCGTATTTGTCCTTCAGCATCCGCTTCATCCAGTCGCCTTCCATCCATCCCGGGGCCACCGCGTTGACGCGGATCTCGGGGCCGAGATTGTAGGCGAGCGTCTTGGTCAGGTTCACCACCGCCGCCTTGCTGGCGGCGTAGGGCAGGGGCTGCGCTCCCGGCCGCAGGCCGACGATGCTCGCCGTGTTGACGATGCAGGGCGCCTTCGCCTTGCGCAGCAGCGGCAGGGCGGCGCGCGTGACCTGGAACAGGCCGCGGACGTTGACCGCGAACACCCGGTCCCATTCCTCGACCGTCATGCCCTCGAAATCCTTCGGCTTCACCTCCGTGGTGGTCCCGGCGTTGTTGATGAGCGCATCGAGGTGGCCGAACTTGGTCTCGACCGCCTTCAGCATCGCGCGGACATCGGCGTCGTTCGCCACGTCACATTTGCACAGCAACGTCTGCGCGCCGGTGCGCTCAGCCTCCGCCGCGACCTCCCGGGCTTGGCCGTCGCTGCGGCTGTAATTGATCGCGACATCGTACCCGGCGCGGGCGAGAGCCATTGCGGCACTTCGGCCGATGCCGTTCGCGGCACCGGTGACGAGGGCAGTCTTGCGTGGCGTGGGCATTTGCACTCCCTGCGACAGGATCTATCGCAGCCCGCTGGCGAAAGTAGGGCCCGCGGATCGCCGATAGATTTTGAACATGTTCATTTTCCAGCGCCAGCCCGCGCTGTGTCAAGACGAGCGGCCGCCGGGAACTTAAGTGGTGGCCGCAATTGCCGTAGAAAGCCATACAAGGACAGGAATGTCACACCTGCCACAGGTTAGTCACTGGCTGCTCCTCCTAGGCCTGCTACGTAATTCAGCGTCAAGGGGCAGAAATTTTCCAAAACGGCGGTCGATATGTCGGCAATGGAAGGCACGGCAGGAGATTGGCTTCTCCGCGAGGGCAAGGAGACCCTTCGTACTCTATGCCCACAGGCGCTCCTCAACTGGCGCGAGGCGCGGTACTACGGCCGGTACGGGGAGGTCGAACTCCATCTCCTGCAGTTCATGTGCGATCCGGAGCGGGACGCAATTGACGTCGGCGCGAACGACGGCAGCTACATTCATTACATGAAGAAGTACGCCCGTCGCGTTCATGCCTATGAGCCGATTCCGTGGCTGGCGGAGGAGCTGTCGCGCAAGTTCCGCCATGACATCGGCACTCGCAAGGTATTCATCCACAACATGGCCCTGTCCCAGTCGCCGGGGGCCACGGTTCTGCGCATTCCGATCGTCGACGGTGTGATGGTCCACGGGTGTTCGAGCTTGGCGCCCGCGGCCGTGACCAAGTACCCGACGGTCAAAGAAGTGCCGGTCCGGCTTGTGCGTCTCGACGACGTTTATCCCGGCGATGTCGGCTTCATCAAGATCGACGTCGAGGGCCACGAAGAGGCGGCCTTGGACGGCATGCGCCAGACCATGGTGCGCTGCCAGCCGAGGATGCAGGTCGAAGCGGAAGAGAGCATCGCCCCGGGGGCGATCGGCCGCATCGCCGAATTCTTCCGCGGACTGGACTACAGCGGCTATTTCGTTTTCCAGCGGCGGCTGATGCCGATCGATCAGTTCGACAAGCAGCGCATGCAAAATCCGGCAAACTTTCCGGATCTGAAGGCGCCGCTCGAGCAGCGGCAGCGGTTCGGTACATACGTCTACAACTTCCTGTTCTTTCCGAGCTCGGAGCCGCCGGAGACGCTGCGGCGTATCCAGCACCACCTCTCGACGTTGTGAGCTCGGCTTTGTGAGACGGTCGCGACGACGCCGAGACCGTCTCCGGTCCCGGGTTCAGCCGCTCAATCGTGATTTGTCCGTCTAGGCGGGGCTGTCGAGCGAGCCGACCTTCGGTGCTGTCGGCCAGCTGATCGTTGTCGCCACCACCGGTTCCGGCCGCGCGCTCCCGGTGAGCGACATGGCGCGAAGCAGACGGCGCCCGATGGCGGCTTTGTCGAACTGGTCGCTGCTCGCCGCATAGGCGAGATTCTGAATCCGATTGAGCAGCTGAATGTCGTCGATCGCCCGGATCACGCCCTCGGCGAGAGCGCGATGACTGTTGAACAGGCAGATGCTTTCGCCGTCGAGGAGCGGCATTCCGGGCACCGAGCCCGCCATGGCGAAGATCGGCAGGCGGTTGAAGACATAATCGAGGGCCTTCAGCTTGAACCCGCCGAGCAGGTCCGGCACCAGAGCCAGTCGCGCCTGGTCCATGTAGCGGCCGATATCGTCCACGCGGCCGGTGAGCCGCGTGGCGCGCACCCGGCCGCGCAGATCGCGAAGGAAAGAATCGGCGGCGCTTCCTACGACGTATAACTCGACGCCCGCGGCTTCGAACAGGGGATCGGCGACCGCGAGAAACTCCTCGAGGCTCAGCCGTTTCGCGACCCAGTCGAAGCTGCCGACGATGATCGCGCGGCGCGGCAGGTCGGCCGTAATGCGGCGCTCGGTCACGCGACGCCCATCATAGGATGGCGGTAGGAACTCCACGCGCCGATCCGGGCGCGTCGGCCTGAATTTTTCGCAATCGTCCGGCGAATTGGACGTGACGAGGTCGGCGCGGCGGACCAGCCATCGCTCGAGCCGGCGAACCTTCGCTGCGTCAAAGCGCTTGAACTGACGCTTGAGGAACGGGCGGGTGTCGTCGGCGATCTGCTTGGCGACGGTCTCCTCGTGGTTGTGCGAGAGATAGACGAGCTTCGGTCGCTTCGACGCGCCCGCATAGTGATCGACCACCATCGACAGCGCCCATCCAATGCAAATGCTGTCGAAGACGACGGCGTCCCACGATTGATCGGCGAGGTGCTCGTGCAGAAGCCGGCGCAAGGGTGGCGTGTTCGTCTGCGCGGCGAGCTGCGGGAGGAGCGATGCGAGGCTCACCCAGCGCGGGCTGGGCTGATGCTCTGCGGACCAGCGATGATCGGCCAGCCACCAGTGCACGCCATCCGAGGATTCGCCGCTCCGATGTTGGCCGCGCGGCCGCGCGAGACCGACGACGTGAACGTCCATGCCGACGGAGCTGAGGCCGTGGATCAGGCTGCGAGAGTAAAGGAATTGGCCGTTTCGCGGCGGATCCGGGTCGGCCAGCGTCACCCACAGGCATTTCATGGCGGGGCCATGACCTTCAACATCGCCGTTTCCACTCCCCTGCGTTTGCGGACCGACCGATCCTGGCGACCGTGAGTTCACGTGTTCTGATACCACGCGCGAAACGTGATCTGCCCTCTGGAGTAGAAGTGAGAGGCCTTTCTGCGACCAGTGATCAAACTGTGGCACCCCCCGCACTTTTACCAAATGGGCAAACTTGATGCCGGGAGTCCGCTGATGCGACAGGGCCCCCGTTCGCCACCGGTTGGTCACTGGCGGGTGGAGGCCGCGCCCTATTTTATCGTGCTGCGGCTGCTAACCACACCGGATCACCAGTGAAGGCCATCCACAAAAGGCCCGCCCGGATCTTGCCGGCTCAAAAAGCGATCTTTTTGCGGAGCGCTCGTCTGCGCGTCCGGCCTGTCGCGCTCGTTCTGGTTGCTTCCGCCGGCGGCGTGGGCGCAACAACAATCGGGGACAGAAATGAACCTCCTGGCTGCGGAAGCGACATTCTCTGAATTCACCTGTCTGAGCTCGGACAGCATCCTGGTTGCAGCCGAGCGCTGCCTCGACAATGGCACCGGGGTCTGCTTCATCGTGGATGGGCACCGGCGCCTGCTCGGCCGGATCACGCTCGATCACATCCGCGCGGCGGTCGTCGACGGCCGGGCTCTCCTGGACGCAGCGCTGGAGCGGCTGCTGCCCGACACCTCGGCCGCACTCGCCGAGCCCCCGGCGGAGAACGAGGCGGTCATGCCGGTGCTGGCCGAGGACGGCCGTCTGATCGACGTCCTCGTCGACCGCAGCAAGGCGTTCGTGCAGGTGGCGCGCCCGGACCTGTCGCATCATGAGTTCAGGGCGGTGCTGGACGCATTCCTGTCGTCGTGGATCTCCAGCAAAGGGGCCTATATCGAGCGCTTCGAGCGCGACTTCGCCAGCTTCGTCGGCATGAAGCACGCCATAGCGACATCGAACGGGACCGTGGCCCTCCACCTGGCCCTGGTGGCGCTGGGTATCGGGCCGGGCGACGAGGTCATCGTTCCCGATCTGACGTTCGCCGCAACCATCAATGCGGTGCTCTATTGCGGGGCGACCCCGGTCATCATCGACGTCGACCCGGTGATGTGGACGATGTCGCTGAAGGATGTCACCGCCGCGTGCACGGCGCGCACCAAGGCGATCATCCCCGTCCACCTATATGGACGGCCCGCCGAAATGGCGCCGATCGCGGAGTTCGCGGCGCGCCGCAAGATTCACATCGTCGAAGACTGCGCCGAGGCGCACGGCGCCAAATATGCCGGGCGGACGGTCGGCCAGTTCAGCGAGATCTCCTGCTTTTCATTCTATGCCAACAAGATCGTCACCACCGGGGAAGGCGGCATGTGCGTGACGAACTCGCTGGCCCTGGCGGCGGTGCTGCAGGAGCTGCGAAGCCACGGGATGGCGCCGAACAAGGCCTATTGGCACGATCGCGTCGGTTACAACTACCGGATGACCAACCTGCAGGCGGCGATCGGCCATTCGCAGCTCCACCGCATCGGCGAAACGCTGCGGCGGAACAGCAACCTGGAACGGCTTTACCGCCGGCACCTCGAGACCATCCCCGGCGTGAGCTTCGCGCCCCTTGTGGCGGGCCATTGCGAGCCGGTCGTCTGGCTGGTCTGTGCCCGCGTCCCGGCCGACAGCCGCGCCGACATCATTGCCGCCGCCGCCAAGGCCGGCCTGGAGCTGCGGCCGTTTTTCCATCGGCTCTCCGACATGCCACCGTACCGGGCCTTCGCCCGAGCGTGTCCGGTTAGCGCCGAACTCGCGCGGACGGGGATCAACTTGCCCACCTCCAACGCTGTCGATCTCCGCGTGATCGAGAAAATCGCGAGCGTATTTCGCGACGTGCTTGGCCAGAGCCATCCGCGCCCCAGCACCGCAGCGGGCGATCAGATCCCTCTGACATAAATCGGGCTTCTCATGTTTACGACCTTGCCACGCCAGAGCCGCACGCAAGCGGGTCGACCACAGATTGGTCACTTCCGCGATGCCCTCGCTTCTAGTGAACTAACGCGCTTTTTTTCGAAGCCGTTCGCGGCTTCTAATACAACCTCCTGTGGTATCAACGAATGGTTGCCGGGCGCGCTGTGTTGAACCACGTGATCCGGTCAGTACGTCCATTCCATCGCTACGTGAGGGCGACGAGCCCACCACTCCATTGCGGCTTCACCACCTGGTCGAGACGGCTTGCAGAGCGTGGGGACGCCACGCCTATCCGCCCCCGCCGCTCGTGCAAAGCGCAGCAGCCCATGGCCCGTCCGCAGTCGGTCGAGACGAGGCGCCAGAACGGCATCCATAAGAATACAAACACTGGAGACAAAAAATGCGTGGATCGCTGATCTTGGGAGCCGGTCCGGGTGGCACCGGGCCTCTTGTCTGGGCAGCCCAGCATGGCGCACTGGATACTTGGCTGAAGGCCGGCGTCGCCATTTTTGATCGTGGTTCCGCGATGGGCGGTACGATCGGGCGCTACCTGATCAATTCGGACTCCCTCGGAACCGCGTACCTCGAGTGCCTGGACGCCCCGGCCGCCCGCGAGCTGTTTTCGTCGGTGCGCGACGATGAGGGGACGCGCGAACTGGAGACCATGCGCTATGCACTGCCGCCGCTGGACCTCGTCGGCCGGTTCCTCAGCCGCCTCGGCACCGTTCTCGAACAGACCGTCACGAGCTATCCGGACAGTGAGTTCTGCCCCCAGACCCAGGTGCGCGCCCTCCACTTGCGCGAGAGCGGCACCGTGGCTGCGGAAGTGGTCTCGTCGGGCGGGGACCTTTATTTTGCCGAAGCGCACAGCGCCGTGTTGGCGCTCGGAGGCCGCCAGGATATGGCGACGCACCTTACCTCGCCGTTGTTGCCGGGCGTGCGGCTGGGCGATGTGGACCTGACCAAGATCATCCCAAGCGATGCGTTACTGAGCGGCGAAGGCCTGTCGCGCGCCTCGCAGCTGCTGGCCCAGGCCCGCAGCCCCCGCGTCGTGGTGCTTGGCGGCGCGCACAGCGCGTTCTCCGTGCTCTGGGTGCTGACACACCTTCTGCCCGATGTCGACTTCGGCATCGACGATATTACCCTCCTGTATCGCCGGGCCGCCCGCATCCTGTATTGGACCCGGGACGATGCCCATGCCGACGGTTACGCCTTCACCGAGCGCGACGTCTGCCCACGCACGCAGCGCGTGAACCGCCTGGGCGGCCTGCGCGGCGACGGGCGTGAGATGTGGCGGCGGCTCACCAGCCGGCCCGGGACCGAACCGGAAGAGCGGATCTCCATGATCCCGCTGTCGGAATCGCATCTTTCGGCGCCGGCGCTGCGGCGCCTGCTCGACGATGCCGCTCTTATCATTCCCGCCTTCGGGTATCGCTCCTCGACGATTCCGATCTACGACACCGAGGGGCGACCGCTTCGTCTCAAGGCCGATCGCGGCGGACCGGCCGTCGGGCGCGATGCCCGGCTTCTCCTGGCCGACGGGGGCCATATTCCGAACGTGTTCGGGATCGGGCTGGGTGCGGATTACCGCCCGTGGGGGCACATGGGCGGCGAGCCCAGTTTCGACGGCCAGACCAATGGCCTATGGCTGTACCAGAACGACATCGGCGCCGTGGTCTATCAAGGCGTTCGCGAGTGCATCGAAGAGGCCGAGCGGACCAAGGTCTCGCCGCGCGAGCGCGTCGGGTCGATCACGGCACCGAAGCTCGACCCGGTGCTCGAAGATGCGCTTTTGATGACGCACAGCGGCTCGGCTCATCTCCACGTCGGCGGCGGTTGACCAGCCGCGGCGCCGAGCGCCGCGTGGTGCCCAACGAGGTCGTCGTGGCCGAGCGCACGCTTCGTCCCTGGATCATTCGCGGCGAGCGCACCCTGCTGTCTTGCCCGCCGTTCCTGGACGTCAGTGCGCACACGGTCGAGCTTCCGGACGGACGGCTCGTCGACGATTTCTATCAAATCGCGATGCCCGACTACACGTGCATCTTTCCCGAACTGGAGGACGGCCGCCTGCTCCTCCTGCGGTCGTACCGTCACGGTCCGCGCCGCATCTGCCTCACCTTTCCCGGCGGCCAGGTCGCCGGCGGCGAGGCACCGCTGGACGGCGCCAAGCGCGAGCTTCTGGAGGAAACGGGCCTCATCTCCGATGACTGGCGCTCCCTGGGGAGCTTCGTCACCCAGGCCAATCAGCGCTGCCAGACGGCCCATCTGTTCCGCGCAACACACTGCCGAAGCGTGCGGCTGCCGGAATCAGGCGACCTCGAGGAGCAGGAGCTCGTCCCGATGAGCCGCGCCGACGCTCTGCGCGCGTTCCGGCGCGGAGACTTCGCCATCCTGGAGCACGCGGCCCTGCTGGCGCTCGCGACGAGCGCCGAGCTCGGGCCAGCACGGGATTAATCGGCCGGGGCCGGCTGCTCCTCGGCGCCAAACAGCAGCTTCGGCAGAGCGAGCAGGCTACGCAGCGCGCGGCGGCTTCGCGGCACCGCCCAGAACACCACGGCGGCGGCGGCGGCGGCGACCGGAATGGCGCTCGCGATTCCGGCCAGCGGCGAGGGCGCCAGTCCCGGGACGAACTGGCGCAGCAGCCACAGAGATCCCGCCACGGCGCCGGTGGCCAGCACCGACGGCACCACCGTCCCGAATATATCGTGGAGCCGGATCGGCCCCGTCCGCGTGGCCAGCCACAGCGATGTCGGCAGCCGGATGGTCACACCGACCAGAGCCAGCGACGCGGCGACGGTCGTGGCGCCGAACGGCAAGCCGATCAAGATCGAGGCAAGGGCGAGGGCAACGTCGACGAAAGTGGCGCGCAGCATCTCGCCGGGCCGGTTCTGTGACAGGTAGAGGAGCGAGGCGGCGAGGATCGAGGGGTAATACGCGATCGCCAGGCCGAAATAGCCGACCAGCGGCGAGGCGGCGTGCCATTGGCGGCCGAACAGCACGTCGGTGATCCAGTCCGAGGTGAGCAGGACGAAGGCCGCCGTCGGCATCGTGACCATCACCAGCTTTTCCAGGAGCTCCGAGAACGCGTGCCGGTAGCGGGTCTCCTGCTCCGTCAGCCGGGACAGGGTCGGCATCCCGACGGAGTAGAGCGGAATGAAGATGTTGTTGATCGGCACCATCAGGAGCTTGGACGCGCGCTCGTAAAGGCCGAGGGAGAAGGGTCCCCAGAGCGAGCCGATCAGCACTTGATCGATGTTGCGGGCGAGCGTGCCGAGGATGGTGGTCGCGGTGACGGACGCCCCGAACGCGAACAGTGCCCTCAGGCCCGGGGGGCGGGACGGGAGGCTGGGCCGCCACCGGCAGAGGGTCCAGCCGCCGGCGACGACGAGCGTCGGCGCGACCAGCCGCTGCGCCACCAGCGCCCAATAGCCGGCACCGTCGTAGGCGAGGGCGATCGCCAACGCGAAGCTCAGGATCTCGGCGCTCACTTCCATGATCGCCACCGCACGGAGCCGCATCTGCCGGCGCAACAGCGCCCAGTGCTGGGCGCCAAGGCCGCCGATGAAGAAGCCGAGAGCCAGCCAGCGCGTCACCTCCAGGAGGTCGGGCTGCTGATAGAAATGCGCGATCGCCGGGGCGGCTGCGATGAGGCCGAGCGCGATCGCCGTCCCCACTCCGGCATTGATCCAGAACAGCGTGCTGACTTCGGCGTGCGTGATGTCGGGCTTCTGGATCGTCGCCGACGACAGGCCGAGCTCCTTCAGGGGTTCGAGGATGGCGTTCAAGGCCGCCGTCATGGCGACCAAACCGAACGTGGCCGGTGTCAGCAGCCGCGCCAGGATGACCATGGCCCCGACCTGCGCCAGGACCTTGACGGCTTGGGCGGTGAACAGGAATACGCCGCCCCGCGCCGTGCGCTGCGCGATGTTGTCCATCAGATGGTCGGTGCGGAGCTCGCGCTCCGCCGCGTGACCGGCGCTATCGGCCAGCGGAGCGCTGGGTTTCGGAGCGACCCTGATTTTTGCCTCCTCGGAGCTGGCTTTCAGTCTGTCCCGCAGCCGCCAAGCACGCTCGGGAAGCGCTCATGGGCGCGTCTAAAGAAACCGGACGAACCGGCTCTCATCGTCATCACAGATTTGTGAATTCGGAACCAGTGACCAAACTGTGACGATTGCTTTGCTGATTCAAAAGAAGCGGTGGGAGCAATTGAAGCGCTCCCGCCGCGTCACAGCGCAATTTCCCGCCGACGATGTCAGTGGACGGGGACGTCCATGGCGGCGACTGTTTCGATTTCACAATGCATCACGTCGCCGGCGCGGACCTGACTGACGCCCGAGCAGGTACCGCTCATAATGATGTCACCCGGCCACAGCGTATAGAACGACGACGCCCATGCGATCTGGCGCCGGATGCCCATGATCATGTCGCGGGTGTTCGACTTCTGCTTGATCTCGCCGTTCACGGCGAGCGAAAAGCTAAGATTGAACGGGTCGGGGACCTCGTCGGCGGTGACCAGCCACGGGCCAAGCACGGCATACGTGTCGACTGACTTGCGGAAGCTGCGGTCCTCGGGACCGCGCACCACCATGTCGAGTGCGATGGCATAGCCGGCAATGTAATCGAGCGCCTCGGACTCGCCGACATTCGCGGCCTTGCGGCCGATGATAATGCCGAGTTCCATCTCGTGGTCGGTCCGCCGATCGGGAAAGCGCACCTTGACGCCTTCGCTGGCGCCGACCAGGGAGCTGATCGCCTTCAGGAACAAGCCCTGCTCCTCGATCGAGCCCTGCTGGCGGCTGGTGAACACCTCCCGCTGCGCGTGGGCCTCGGCGACGTGGTCTTTGTAATTCACCGGCACGCCGATGATCTTGGTCGGATTGGCCACCGGGCTGAGGAACCGGACCTCGCCGGTCGCGTAGCTGCGTGCACCCTCCGCCGCGGCCGCGATGTCCTTCCGGACCGCGGCGAGATTGGCGACAAGCAGGTCGCCTTTCGGATAGGGGTAACTGGGTTTTGGAAGCTTGCCGATGGCTGCACTCACGTCGTGCACCCGTCCGTCCTTCACCAGTCCTAAGCGATTGTCGTTGAACCAGCAGATCCGCATGACATCCTCCCACGTCGAAACATCTGTTTTACAGACATGGCTTGGCCGATGTCGAGCCGGGTGGCGCCGCCGGAGACGGCGGCGCCACCCGGCGCGATCAATGGCTCAGCTGCCGCTGGCGATCGACTTGATCAGATCCAGGTCCAGGTAGTCGTTGGTGAAGTAATCCTTCGCCTTCGAGCCCGGATCGATCGTCTTGGCCCGCTCCATGACCCCGATCGCCTCCGTCCAGTCCGATTCCGCCTGCACGCCGATCGGCAGCTTCTGCGACGCCGGCGTGTAGAGGAACGGCAGCGAATCCTTGAGTTG
>DASWFO010000017.1:0-18406 GCA_036394195.1 Alphaproteobacteria bacterium
CATCTGCCCCTCGAACCCCTTGATGTGCTCCTCGATCGCCTGCTGGCGCGCCGCCCGCTGCTCGTTGCGCTTCTGCTGCTCGCCCTCGATCCGCGCCTTCTCCGCCGCGTTCTGCTTGAACGTCCCCAGCGCCCCGGCCAGCGCCCCGATCTCGTCCGTCCGGCCCGGGAACGACGCATCCGCGCTCAGATCCCCGCCCGCCACCTTCAGCATCGCGTCCTGGATCTGACGCAACGGCCGGATCACCCGCCGCGACACCGCCATCATGCTCCCCACGGCCAGAACAAGCGCGAGGACCAGGATGGTCAACTGAACCGACAGGTCCCAAACCGCCGCCGCATGTTGCGCCGCGGCGTGCTCCTTCGCGGCATCGAGCGCCGCGTTAGCGACGTCGAGCAATATCGCCAGCTTGGCCACCGACATCGGCGCCCACTGCTCGGCTGTCGTGTCCAGCTTCTCGCCGGCGATCAACGCCTTGAGGCTGTTCGTCCGCAAGTCGATATAGGGCGAACCGAAGAAGTCGCGGTTCGCCCTGGCGATCGCCTCGCTGAGACGGGCCGGCGGCGTCATGCCCGAGACCATGTCCTCGAGGGCCGCCCACGCCGTTTCGGCGCGGGTGGCATTCGCCGTGAATTTCACGAACGGGTCCGGCGGAAACGGCTGGCCGCCGAGCCGGTTCGACACCATGACCGACGCGTCGCCCGACGCGTTGCGCGCCATCCACGCCAGCTGCTTGATCTCCATCAGCTGATCGATGAACGCATCTTCGAATTTAATCGACGAGGTGGAGCGCGACGACAGCTTGTCCAACGTATCGAGCAGCGCGTTGACAGTGTCGAAGAACTCCTTCGCCAGGTCGGCGCGCCGCTCGGCTTTCGGCTTCTGAAGTGCAGCCAGGCTTTCGCCGTGCAAAGCGTCGAGCGCCTTGGTCGTCTGCACGAGCCTCGGGAGCAGGCTCGATTTCTCGGGGAAGTCCATGTTTTCCAGCGCCGCCACGGCAGATTTGAGCGCCGGCATCTCGGCCGCGCGGGTTTCCCGGATCTGCACGTTGGGCGTCGCGAACTGCTTGTCCGCGAGAAGGTCGCGATAGGTCGAGGCGCGGTCGACGCGCAGATTGTGCATCGCGGTGAAAACGTAGGCCGACGCGTCGGCCACGACCGCGATGCGGCTCGCGGACCGCAGCTGCAGCCAGGAGGACCATGCGCTCATGGCCAGCAGGACGACGACCACCCCCGCCATGGTGAGGATCACGGATTTCAGCAGTGTGTTCGCGGACAGCCGGTCGAACATGGGTGCCTCCCCAATACGGATCTCTTTGTGCGTTTCTAGGGTTCGGCGGTAAAGGCCCGGTAAAGAAACGTTGCGGTGAAATAAAGGACCCTGACGCTTTCCTTACAATTTCTGGATCATCGCGAGCCTGGAAGCGGCCGGTGGCAGGCGCCGCAGCTTTGTGTTTCTATGAGCGAAAGCAACGCCTAAGGGGGAACCGTGAAGCTCGTCCTCTTCCAATTTGCCGGTGGCGGTGACGCCCGGCCCGGCCTCCTGACCGACCGTGGTGTCATCGATATGACAAATGCGGTGAAGGCGGGATCAACGCCGCAGCTGACGATGCAGGGCATCATCGACGAGTTCGAGCGGCTGCGCCCGGCCTTGCAACGGCTCGCGGCGGACGGCCCGGCGATCAAGCTCGACGCGGTGCGGCTGCGCGCACCCCTGCCCCGGCCGGGAAAGATCCTCGCCTGCATCGCGAATTACTGGGAGCACGCGCAGCGCGAGCCGCGGCCGCTCAACATGTTCTTGAAGAATTCGGACGCGGTGATCGGCCCGGGCGATACGATCATGCTCCCCGAGTCCACCGAGCCGTGGATCTTCATGCACGAGGCGGAGCTGGCACTGGTGATCAAGGGGCCGGCAAAGAAGGTCAGCCAGGCCGACTGGCGGCGGGCCGTGTTCGGCTACACCGCGATGATCGACGTGTCGGCGCGCGGCGAAGGACGTATGACCTGGAAGAAGGGCAGCTGGCTTGGCAAGTCCTTCGACACGTTCGCGCCGCTCGGGCCTTGCATCGTGACCGCCGACGAGGTCGCCGATCCGAACGACCTCCATATCCGGTTCTGGAACAACGGCCAGCTCCGCCACAATTACAATACCGACGACATGGAGCACCGGGTGCCCGCGCTGGTCGAGTTCGCGACCACGATCATGACCATGAACTCCGGCGACATCATCTCCTGCGGCACCAATCACGAGGGGCTCGGCGCCTTGCAGGACGGCGAGGTGGTGGACATCGAGGTCCAGCATGTCGGCCGCATGACGCTGAACGTCGTCGATCCGCTGAAGCGGAGCTGGGAGCGCGGCGTCTATATGGGAGAAGATTCGACCAATCCCGAAGCGGTGAAGCGCCATCGGCCGAAGACGGCGGGCTGACCCGCAAGGCCACCCGCGACGGGCCGCTTCCGTCATCGGAAAGTCACAGCGGCGGACCGATTTCGCTTTTCTCATGAACGGGATGCGGCTGGCCGCGGCGCGAATTTTCCCCACAGAAAGATCACACCGGCCGCGCGGCAGCTTGCGCCATAACCGGGGGCGAAAGGATCACGCCTGGGTATGGGCAAGCCCGCGAACGACGACGTCCCGATGTTCGATGCGCGCCGCGGTTTGCGCCGCGACGCGCACCCGTCGCGCAGCTTTGTCTCGGCCACGCGCGTCTACGACGCCCTGCAGCGGCGCTTCGGCTGCATGCCGACGGGCGAAGGCGGGACCGCGTGCACGCATTGGCGCACCCCCGACGGCAAACCCTTTACCGTCGAAGACCCGGTCTTCGACCCGGCGTGCGCTCCGGTGCACTCGGTCACAGGCCGCCGGTCGCTCTTCTATTCCTACCAGTATGCGAACACCCTGCTGCGCCGGGTTCACGCGCTGTGCCAGCCGGAGCCGGTCCCGCTGCGCCTCGACGAGAGCGACCTGAGGGCGATCCTGAAGCCGCAATCGACGGCTCCGTAAGGAACCGCGTCCGGGCTATTGCGCGTAGGGCGGGTAGCCGGAGCCGCGGCCTTGCGCGTCGAGCAGCCGCAGCATCGCCGGCCATTCGAGGATGCCATAGGGCCGGCGCGTGTTCGGCTGATACAGATTCGCCGTGTGCTTGAGGATGTTGTCCGACGGAACGATCAGCTCGGTGCGCGCCGCCATCGCATCGACCTGCGCCTGGCATGACTGCTCCAGCTGATACATCGTGTTGAACGCCTCGGGGATGCTGGGGCCGCAGGCGAGCAGCCCGTGCGAGCGGAGGATCATCGCATTGTGCGACCCCAGGTCGCGGACCAGGCGTTCGCGTTCCTCCAGGTCCACGGCGGGGCCTTCGTAGTCGTGATAGCCGATGTGGCCGGCGAACCGGATCGCCGTCTGGTTCAGCGGCAGGAGCCCGCACTTCATCGCCGACACCGCCACGCCGGCGCGGGTGTGCGTGTGGATGATGCAGGTGACGTCCTTTCGCGCCTTGTGGATGGCGCCGTGAATGACGTAGCCCGACTTGTTGATGCCGTAATCGGTCTCGGGCTTCCACAGGATGTTGCCCTCGACATCGATCCTCACCAGGCTCGACGCGGTGATTTCCTTGTACAGCAGGCCGTAGAGGTTGATCAGGAGGTGATCGGTACCGGGGATCCGGTAGGTGATGTGATTGTAGATGAGATCGGTCATCCCAAACGCATCGACGAGCCGGTAACAGGCCGCAAGATCGACGCGGGCCTGCCACTCCTCAGCACTCACCTCGTTGCGGACCGATTTGAAGTCGGTCCGGTAGTTCAGGCCTGCCGTGCGGTCATCTGGCATTCGGCACCGGATCGCAGATGATGTTGAGGATCGCGGTCCGCCCGGATTTGACCGCCTTCACGGCCTCTTCCAGAGCCGGCTTCAGCTCCTCCGCCTTTTCGACCTTGCGGCCGTATGCCCCGAACGGGGCGGCCAGCTGCGCGTAATCGAAATCGGTGATGGTGCGGCCGTAGAAGATGTTGTTCGCGGCGGCGATGCCGTCCGGATACCAGGCGCGATGCTCCTTCGCCATGGAATCGTAACCGCTATTGTTCAGGACCACCGCGAGGATCGGCAGGTTCTCGTGTTTCGAGAGGGCGAGGCACTGCGTCAGGGGATTGTAGAGGAAGGCGCCGTCGCCCACGACCAGGCTCACGATCTTGTCGGGCGCCCCGACCTTCACGCCAAGGGCCGTGCCGAATCCCTGACCGAGGCCGCCGCCGATGCGATAGCTCGTTTGCGGGCGGCGGAGCTTCAGATACGGCAAGGTCGCCGAGCGATACGTGATCGTCTCGTCAACGTAGATCGTATCTTCCGGCAGGGTCTCGCTGAGGGTGCGGCACACCCACTTGGCGGACAGCCCGTTCTTTCCCTGCGGTTGCCCTTCGGCTTCGCGGAACTGGGCCACCATCTTCTCATGCCCGGCTTCCGCGCGCTGGCGGCGCTGCTTGACCTTTCCGGCGTCCGGTTTCGCCGCGCGGACGGCATTCGAAAGTTCCTTGAGCGAATGGACGACATCCCCTTCGAGCACGATATCGGGCCCGATGTTCTGATAGACCATGTTGGGGTGAACGGGGATCTCGTCGATGAGGACGACCGTCGCCTTGGCCGGACGATTGCGCCCCGGATACCACGGCACCCGGCTGCGGACGACCAGGACGACATCAGCGATGTCCTGGAACGGCTGCAGGGTGAAGCCGTGGTGCAGCGGGTGATCCTTCGGGAAGTTGGAGACTTCCGCCGGCCAGGATTCGACGACCGGGATGGCCAGCAGCTCCGCCAGCTCGACCAGGTTCTTGTAGCCCTCGACGCTGCGGCCGACACCCTCGGTGACGATCACCGGGCACTCGGCCGCGGCCAGCAGCTTCGCCACGCGCTCGATCTCGGACACCGGCGCCTGCGGCGGCTTCACCTTGATCGCCTTGCGCAGCCGCTGCGGCGGCACCCATTCCTGCAAGGTCGTCTCGATCGGCACGTTGATATAGACCGGCCCAGCGGGTGTCTGCTGGGCGAGCTCGCCGGCGCGCACGATCATTTCGAACAGATTGTCGACGCTGGGGGCGGAACTGGCCCATTTGACGATCGGCTCGACCAGCCGTTGCGGCCCGCCCACATTGTTCAAGGTCGCGATCCACTGCTGGCCGGGATCGAAGCCCGGCTTTTCGCCGTAGGTCTGCGCCTCGCTGGAGAACACCAGCATCGGCAGGTTCAGCTTGTTGGCGGCATCGATGCCGATCGAGCCCTGCAGGAGGCCCACCCCCGTATGCAGAACCACGGCCTGCATCCGTCCCGTCAGATAGGTATTGCCGATCGCGAGATTGACCGCGAGCGTCTCATGGCCGCACGACACGTATTTGGGGCCCGGTGCGTTGTTGACCTTCTGCCGCGCCATCGCCTCCCACAAGGCACCCCAGTCCGACCCGGGCGAGGAGAAGATGTAGTCCACATCGAGCGCCCTGAGCGCCGCCACCATCGCCTCGCCGCCGTCGAGAAAGTTCTTCATCTTGTGCTCCGTGATCCGCCGTTTCCGTCCCGCTCTCTTGGCCCTATTCTTTCTAGCCCAGCCAAAGTCTAGCGCAGCCTAGGCCGAACCCCAAACCTCGTCGGCCACCTCGACGATGCGGGCGAGCTTGCGCCGCTCGTCGTCTTCGGTGAGCCGGTTGCCGAAATGGCTGCTGGCGAAGCCGCATTGCGGGCTAAGGCACAAATTCTCCAGAGGCACGTACTTGGCCGCCGCCTCGATGCGCCGCTTCAGGACGTCCTTCGATTCCAGCTCCGGCTTTTTGCTGCTCACCAGACCGAGCACCACTTTTTTGGTCCGCGGCATGTGCCGCAGCGGCTCGAAACCGCCGGCACGCTCGCTGTCATATTCAAGGAAGAACGCGTCGACATCGGTCCCCCCAAACACCGCCTCGGCCACGGCATCATAGCCGCCGGCGGCCATCCACATGCTGGCGTGATTGCCGCGGCAGGTGTGCATGGTCACGGCCAGCGACGCCGGCCGCCCCGCAAGGAGGCTGTTGATGATGCCGGCGTAGAATGCCGGCAGCTTGTCGGGGTCCATGCCGTCGCCCTTCACCCGCTCGCGGATATCCGCATCGCACAGGCAGGCGAACGACACGTCGTCGATTTGCAGATAGGTGCAACCGGCGGCGACCAGGTCATTGATCTCCTCCCGGTAGCCGCGCGTGATGTCGGCCCAGAACTCGTCCATGTCCGAATAGGCGCGCTCGTTCACGACGCTGCGGCCGCCGCGCATGTGCAAATAAGTCGGTGCGGGGATGCACAGCTTCGGGGTGCGCTTCGTCACCGACTTCAGAAACGAAAAATGGTCGACCATAATGGGGCGCGAGCGCCGGACCTTGTCGGTGACCACCATCATCGAGCGCGTCTCCGAGGTCTCCCCACCCTCGCCGCGAAAGGCCACGGCGTATTGCGACTGGCTGGCGACGATGCCGTCGAAGCCGGTGAGGAAGTCGGTGTGCCAGAAGGCGCGGCGGAATTCGCCGTCGGTGACCGCCTGCAGACCGACACTTTCCTGCAGTGCCACGGCGCCGCGGATGCAACGGTCCTCGATCTCCCGGAGCTCGGCGGCGCCGATTTCGCCCTTCTGCGCCTTGGCGCGCGCATCGTGCAGCTCGCGCGGCCGCAACAGGCTGCCGACATGATCGGCGCGGAACGGCGGACGGCTCTCGGTCGGCTGGGCGGCGGCAGTGGCCATGGGCATCTCCTCCAATTTCTTGGGCGACTATACAGCCCTGGGGGCGGGGGGTGGAATCGCGCGCAATAGTGCAATAGTTTTACAAGCCGTTGAACCCGATCAGGAATTTACCCGGCAAGTATTGCACCGCCCATTGCAACAGTTCCGCCGGCTCTCTGCAATTTCCTTCTGCCCGATGCGTCCGGATCAGAACCCTCAAATACGAAGAGAACGACCGGACGCCCCGAACGGATCCCCTTTGCGCGATGGACAGTAGGGCGGGTTTATTTGGGTCCCGCTGTCGGATCGCCGGGGCGCGGCGCGTCCTTGAGACGAGTTCGGACGACGGTCTATTTCATCTGTTTCATGGAAAGGACATCGGTCATGTCAGCCTCTGCCGCAGATACCAACACGATCCGGCTTCATCGCGTGTTGCGCGCCCCACCCGAGCGGGTTTACCGGGCGTTTCTCGACGCGGACGCGTGGAACAAATGGCTGCCGCCGAACGGGTACACCGGCAAGGTGCACCACATGGACGCCCACGTTGGCGGCACCTACAAGATGTCGTTCACGAATTTCAGCGGCGGCAACGGCCACTCGTTCGGGGGAACCTATCTCGACCTGAAGCCGCATGAGCTGATCCGCTACACGGCCAATTTCGACGACCCGAACCTGCCGGGGGAGATGCGGACGACGATCAACCTGCGAAAAGTTGTGGTCGGCACCGACATCTCGATCGTCCAGGAGGGCGTGCCGGCGGTCATCCCAGCCGAAGCCTGCTATCTCGGGTGGCAGGAGTCGCTGATCCTGCTGGCAAAGCTTGTCGAGGCCGAGATCCCGGGATAGACCCGCGGCAGTCCTCGCCCAGTTGTCGGGCCTGTGCGACTCCAGGCGCCCGAACAGGTCCAGCCTATCCGTCGCTCGGCGATGCGGCACTGAGCTCATTCCAGTCGAGTTCCTGCTCGACGCGATGGAATGCGTTGTCGCCGATCGCGCCGGTGTCGCGCAGGTCATTGACCGCTTTACGCGCCGCGGCAATCGCCCGGCGGCGCAACGGATCGGCCGGTCGCTCGCCGGGAATAAATCCGTCAGGATTGCGCTTCGCCTGACTCAAGACAGCGGAGTATTCGCGCCGCAGCAGCTCCGCCTCCGGAGAGGTGTCGCCGTCCAGGGCGCGCAGCGCCGCTTGATACGCCTCGCGTCTCGCCTGGCTGACCTCAGCCGCGACGGGATCCGCGTCCTCGAAATGGAAGCGTTGCAGCAGTGGTTTCAAGGACAGGCCCTGAACCACCAACGTCCCGACGACGACGCAGAACGCCGTGAACACGATGAGATCGCGATAAGGAAATCCGGCCGGCAACCCAAACGCGGCAGCGAGCGTCACAATGCCCCGCATCCCGCACCAGGAAATCACCAAGCCGCTTTGGACAGTGGGTCGAAGCATCGGTCGCGGCGGATGGAACCCGTAGCGCGCAATGCGCCAACGGACGACCGCGTTATAGCTCATCGCCCAGGCGAAGCGGACGACGATGATCGTCAGCAGCACCGCCCCGGCGACCAGCGCATATTCCTGGCGCACCGCCGCATCCAGCTGCTCCCAGATCGGCCGGACCTGCAGACCGATCATGACAAACGCGAGGACGTTGAGGACGAACACCGCCGTATCCCAGACGGCGTAAGCCGGCACGCGGATCACGGCCGGCGTCCGGGTCGGCGCGTCACGGGCGACGGCGATGGCGTAGACGACAATGGTCAGGATCCCTGACAAGCCCAGACGCTCGGCGAGAATCCAGACGCCGAACGTGGTGCCGAACTGAACGACGATCGCGCTCGTTGCGTCGTCGATACGCGCCAGGACCCGCAGCGCCACCCGGGCCAAAGCCCAGCCGGCCGCGACGCTGCCGATAACCGCCAGCACGAATGTCGGCGCGACAGCGGCCGGCGAGAATCCGCCCGTCGCCACGGCGCCGACGGCCAGCCGGTAGATGAGCAACGCACTCGCGTCGTTCAACAGGCTTTCGCCTTCGAGGATCGTCACCAGGCGCTGCGGCAGACGGACCTGCTTCAGCACGGCCGTGGCCGCGGCCGCATCCGGCGGCGCCACGGCGGCACCGAGCGCCACGGCCGCCGCCCAAGGAAGGCTCGGCACCATCGCGTGAGCAACCACGGCGACGGCAACCGTGGTCAGGGTGACCGCGATCAACACCAGGCCCGCGACCGGAAGCCAGTTATCCCTGAGGTCGCGCGTCGACGTGTCGTAAGCCGCATCGAGCAGCACCGGCGCTATGAACAGGGCGAGCGCCAGCTCCGGGTCGAGCGTCCAACTGGGGCCGCCCGGCACGAAGGCCAGGACCACGCCACCCAAGGCAAGCAGCGAGGGGTAAGGAGCGCCGATGCGCCGCGCCAACGCGGCGAGTGCGACCGCTCCGAGCAGCACGGCGACGATCCACTCGAAGACCAGCATCGGCTTATCCCATGCGCATGCCGCGGATTGAACCTCGCATATACGCCTGACAGGCTCGGGGCGATAGGATCGGACGGACGCGCCCGGGCACCGCGGCCGGAGCTCTAGACGTCAGACGTCGTTCGCCGGCACAAAAAAGCCACGCCGCGCTGGGCGGCCCGGCCGGTTTGCGTAGATTGCCGTGCTCAGCCGCGGGCGTATTGACTCCTCGGCGTGTCGCCGCAGGCGGAGGCGTTCCGAATCACCGCTGCAAGGCAGGGGCTGAAAGAAACCGGGTTCTTACGCCGCGCGAACGGCGTTCAGGAATCCGGCGAGGCCGCCGCTCAGCTGCTTGGTCTGGGTCGACAGCTCGCCGGCCGCGGTCAACACCTGCGTCGCGGCCGTGCGGGTCTCCGTCGCAGCCTGTTGGACGGCGCCGATATTGCCGGAGACGTCCTGGGTTCCCTTGGCCGCCTGTTGGACGTTGCGCGCAATCTCCTGCGTCGCAGCCCCCTGCTCCTCGACCGACGCGGCGATCGCGGTGGCATTGGCATTGATCTTCTCGATCGTGACCGCGACGCGACGGATCACGTCGACCGCTTCCTTCGTCGCCGCCTGGATCTGCCCGACCTGGCCGGCAATCTCCTCGGTGGCCTTCGCGGTCTGGGTCGCAAGGCTCTTCACCTCCGACGCGACGACGGCGAACCCCTTGCCCGCCTCGCCCGCGCGCGCGGCTTCGATCGTCGCATTCAGGGCCAGAAGATTTGTCTGGCCGGCGATCGAGTTGATGAGGTTGACCACGTCGCCGATCTTCTGCGCACCCTCGGCAAGCGCCTGGACGGTCTGATCGGTCCGTTTTGCTTCCTCGGCCGCCGTCCCGGCAATCGTGGCGGATTCGGACACCCGGCGGCCGATCTCCTGGATCGAAGCGGCAAGCTCCTCGGTTGCCGCCGCGACCGTTTGAACGTTCGTCGACGCCTCCTCGGACGCCGCCGCAACCGCGACCGACCGGCGGTCGGCCTGATCGGCGGCCGTCGACATCGACTGCGCCGTGCCCTGCATCTGGGTAGCGGCGGAGGACAAGGCACCCGCGAGCTGGCCGACCTCGATCTCGAAGTTCTTCGTCAGCTGCTCCAGCGCCTGGGCGCGGCGGACCTTCGCCTCCTGCTCGCTCTCGCGCTGCGCCGCAAGCTCCTTCGACTGAACGGCATTGGTCTTGAACACAGCCAGGGCCCGCGCCAGCGCCCCGACCTCGTCGCGGCGCTCGGCGCCGACGACATCCACGCCAAGATCGCCGCCGGCCAGGCGACTCATCAGGCCGGTGATCTCGCCCATCGGCCGCGAGACCTGCTTGATGGCGATCCAGGCCAAGAGGGCGAGGGCCAGCATCTGTGCCAGGCCGGACACCACGACCAGGACCAGCGCGGAACGGCGGCCGGCCGCGATCCCTTCGGCCTTGGCGCGCTTCATGTCCTCACGGCTCAGTGCCACGGTCTGTGCCAGAAGCTCGTCGACCTTGCCGCGCAATTCGCGCCCTTTGCCTCCGGCCGGGACCGGAGCGCCCGATCGCAGATGCTCGAGGATGCCGCTCGACTGGACCTGGCTGACCTCGAGGAATTGCGTAAAGGCGGCGCGGGCCTCGCGGGCGATCCGGAGCTGCTCCGGGTCGACGATCATCGCGATGAACCCATCGAACTCTTCGGTGACGTGGCCGATCTTTTTGCGATACTGCGCCTCGACCCGCTCCCCCTCTTCGAGCTTGGTCGCAAGGCGGATATCGCGCTGCGTGACCGTCGCTTCGTTCAGATCGTTGACCGTGCTGAGCGCCGCTTGGAGCCGGGCCGCGTCCTTGTCGACGATGACGGAAATCTTGTCTTCGAACAGGTCGAGCCCGTATTTGGCGCAGATCATGGTGGCGCCGGCGGCCAGCACGATGACCACGCCGGGAATCACCAGCTTCTGAAGCAGGTTCAGATTGGACACGGACCGGCGCATTGCGTGCTCCCCCGATCAGAGTTTGGGTGCGCATCCTTTCAAAAGACGCTTAAGTCGCAGTTAATAATCGGCTTAGCTTTGTTAAAACTGGCTCTATGATGGGTAAAAATCGGGGTGGACCGGAGGGAGGCAGCAGGCGTGAACGGAGTCATCTTATCCGCTATGCGGAACATCGCCGTCGCGGCGCTGATGCTCGCGCCGCTCGCGGCCGGCGCCGCCGAGCCGCCGCTCGTCTGGCGGCACGCCATCATCGAGGCGAAGAGCGACGCCGGCATCTTCTTCATGATCACGCGGGGCTTCGCCGAGAAGCAGGGCCTTTCGCTCGAGATGTCGCAGGTGAAGACCGACGCGATCGGGCTCAAGGCGCTGATCGCCGGCGAGCTCGACAGCTATGACGGGACCATCGGCGGCACGGTGATGGCGGCCGCGCGGGGGGCCGAGGTGAAGCTGATCGGCTGCCACTGGCCGGGACTGCCGCACGGCATCTTCACCAAGGCCGGCGTGACCTCGGTAGCGGAGCTCAGGGGCAAGACCTTCGCGATTTCGACCCCCTCCTCTCTCCCGGACCTGCTGGCGAAGGCGGCGCTGGCGAAATTCGGCATCGCGGCGAACGAGGTCAAGTTCGCCAATCTCGGCGCCGATCTCGATCGTTATAAGGCGCTGGCCGTGGGCGTCGTCGACGCCACGGTCGTGTCCGGCGAATACGCGCCGATCGCCACCACCCAGGGCCTGAAGCTGCTTCTGCCCGGGCGCGAGGTCCTGCCGAACTACATGCGCCTCTGTTACTTCTCGACCGCCCGCGCGCTCCAGGCGCGGCATGAGGCGGCGGTTCGGTTCATGGCGGCGGAGATGGCGGCGCTGCGGTACGCGCTCAGCCACCGCGAGGAGACGATCGCGCTGACGCGCGAGATCACCGGCGCCAAAGCCGACGATCCGCGGCCGGCGTATATCTTCGACGACACCGTGAAGACGCATGCGGTGGATCCCGAGCTGTCGCTGCCGATGGAGAAGATCCAGTGGATGGCCGACCAGCTCGTCACCGAGGGCGGCCTGACCCGATCCTTCGACATGGCGAAAATGATCGATCCTTCGATCCGCGAAGCAGCACTGGCGCGTCTCGCGCAAACGGCGGGCAGCCGATGAGCGCGTTCCCTCCGGGCGAAAGCTACAGCCGCAATCTCGAAGCCATCGGCTACATGGACCTGGAAGGGCGGCCGGCGTTCAAGCTGGCCATCCATAAATCCGGCAGCCGCTGGTATCTCTACACGGCGACGCTCTGGCATCCCGGCCTCAACATCGTCGAGGTCACCGACCCGACGAAGCCGCGCTTCGTCCGCACCATCGAAGGCCCGCCGAACACCTGGACGCTGCAGATCCAGATCGCCCAAGGGCGGATGATCACGTCGCAGGAACGCATCTCTCCCGGCTGGGGCGAGACTCCCAACGCGCCGTTCGGCGAGGGCTTCCTGATCTGGGACCTCGCCGATCCGGAAGACCCGAAGCCGCTCGGCCATTTCAAGACCGGCGGTGCGGGCACGCATCGCAATTATTACGACGGCGGCCGTTATGTCTACGCGACCGGCCTGCCCGAAGGCTACGACGGCCACATCCTGCAGATCGTCGACATCGACGACCCGACGCATCCGGTCGAAGTGTCGCGGTGGTGGCGCGAAGGCCAGTGGATCGCCGGCGGCGAGGCCGGCGTGCCCAAGGGCACGCTGCTGCACGGCGGCGCCCATGTCCGCGGCGAACGCGCCTACCTGCCCTACAGCGCCGGCGGATTCGTGATTCTCGACATCGCCGACAAGCGCAAGCCGCGCATGGTGAGCGATCTCCCGTTCTCGCCGCCGTTCCAGTCGTTCATCGCCGTGCACACGGCCCAACCGCTCACCAAGCGCGAGCTCGCGGTGGTGAACTCCGAGGCGATCGCCGAGAACTGCAACGAGCCGCTCGGCTACGCCGGCATCGTCGACATCGCGGACGAGACACACCCCCGGTTGATGTCGCTGTTCCCGCTGCCGCAGCCGCCGGCGGGAGCGCCCTACCGGAATTTCTGCGAGAAAGGCGGACGCTTCGGCCCGCACAACCAGCACCAATGGCAATACCAGGACGTGCTGCTGCACGACGAGAACCTGGTGTTCCTCACCTACTTCAATGCCGGCTTGCGCGTCTTCGACATCTCGGACGAGCGGCTGCCGCGCGAGGTCGCCTATTTCGTGCCGCCCGACCCGCAGAGCCGCCGGGGCTTGCTGCCCAAGTCAAAGCTGGTGGCGCAGACCGAGGACGTGGTCGTCGACGCGCGCGGCAACATCTACATCTCGGACAAGAATCACGGTGTCTACGTGCTCCGGTTGACGCCGAATGTCCCCTGTCAGGCCAGATAGTTGTGTCAAAGCGCAGGCCCCAGGCAGTGTCGCTTGAATCTTTCGCGGGCTCGGCTTAAATTTACTAAAATTACCGACGACGTTGAGGGTCGAGTCCACGAGTTTAGGAGACCCGAATGAGTGGCGTGACCAATATTGGCGCCTTCCAGGGCGCACCGCAGATCGAGAAGCCCCAGAATCGTCCGGCCGCGGGCGTTGCGCAGCCCGCCGCCAACGCCGATTTCGCGACCGAGCTGCGCAGCGTGACGCAGCCGCCGGTCAATGCCCCCCCGGTCAATGCGGATGCCGCGGCGCAAGGGCTGAACTCGCTGATCAACACCAATCTCGAGACCGAGGCCGCGAAAGTCCAGGCGCTGCAGGTTCAGCAGCAGCTGGGCTCGCAGACCGTCGGCATCGTCAACCAGCGCGCGTCGACGATCCTGTCGCTGTTCAACAAATAGCCGCGGCGAGCGGTTGAAGAAAAAAGGGCGGGCCGAAGGCCCGCCCTTTCTCCATTTTGCGCTTCGCGTCTATTTCGGCTGCACGCCCGGATTGCCGCCCGGCGTGCCGGGTGGCCGGATCACCGGTGTCGGGGTCTTATCGGTGTTCGGCGGGGCGATCACGCCGCCGTCGGGGGTTGGCGGCGGCTGGATGACGCCCTGCGATTGCGACAGGGACTCACCCGGGGATTGGCCGGGCGGCAAACTCGGCGGCCGCGGCTGTGTCTGCGACGGCAGATCCGGACGCGCCGGCGGCGCGCCCGGTGACGGGACGGTTTGCGCGGCCGCCATACCAGCCGTCGTGACGGCCAGCGCAATGCCGAGCGCACCGCAAGCGGTTTTGACTCGAGTTCTCATAGGAGGTCTCCGTATCCGGAGTGATCCTATGAAAACGCCGACCGGTGCCGCAGGTTCCTGCCGCAGCACCGCCTGACACCTCCGCCGCCCGACATTTCTGTCAATTGACGATGTGCCACCTGCCGTCCGACTGCAGGCAGGCGGTGCCATAGAAGGGCTGGTTGCGCCCATCGATCGTCGCATCGCCGCGATATTGACGGCAATTCCCGGTCTGCGGAGGCGGCGGGCTGGGCGTTGCGGTGGGTGCCGGCTGCGCCGCGGCGGGCGCCGCATAGGTCGGGGTTGGCGGTGGTGGCGGCGCGTAGACCACCGGCGGCGGCGCGTAAACGACGGGTGGGGGCGCGTAATAGACCGGCGGCGGCGGGTAGTAATAGACGGGCGGCGGCGCATAGAACGGTACGCCCACGCCAACGCCGACGAACACCCGCGCCATCGCCGGCGCGCTCGCCGCCATTATCACGCCGACAACCGCCGCCCCGGCCAGCCAAGACTGACGCATGACACTCTCCTTCCGGGCACGCTCCTTGGGGCACGCACCTTCTTACGTTTAATCACGTCCGATGCCGCGAGTTCCTGCGTGCGGCCGTCCACTGTGACCAAAAAAGGGCGGCTTCTGTGACATTCTTGGTGATTTTCTTGATGCCAGCCGGGGGCGGACTATTTCACACGCATTCGCTTTTTGGGAGGTACCAATGAACCGCTTGATCGGCTTGGCAGGCGCCTTGTGCGCGGGGGCAATTTGTACGGGGGCAGCGGCTCAACAACCCTTGGTCCCGACAAACCCGAACGAGCGCGTGGTCACCGCGCCCGTCGTGGTCACGTCCGGACAAGTGATCGGGCCGCAGACCGACGTCCAGAATAACGTCGAGACCCGTGCTCCGGTGACGACCATCGCCACCGCGGCCCCGCAGCCCGCACCGTATCGACCGGCACCGCTCGGCACATATATGGAGACCAGCGCCGACAAGCGCGTGGTCATCGCCGAGGCCGGCTACGAGATCACGCTCGACGTCAACGGCCGGCGCGATACGGCGATCGCCATGCTCACCGACGGGTTGGGAGCCGGTCAGGTCTATCCGCCGGGGATCCCCGCGCAGTTCTGGCCGCTCCAGGTCGGCAAGCAGGTGACGTTCAATTATGGCGCCAACGGGCCGCTCTCGGTCACCGCGCGCACGCTCCGCACCGAGACCATCACGGTCCCCGCCGGGACGTTCTTCACTTATGTCATCGAGCGGCGGCTCCATCCGAACAGCGAGTTCCGCGAGGACATCGCGACCTACTGGTACGCGCCGAGCGTCGGCTATGTCGTGAAATTCAGCGAGCGCAAATTGTCCGGCGCGTCTCGCCCGCCCTTTGAAATGGTGTCGGTGGTCCTGCCCCATCCGGTGGATGGCACGATCCCGGTGACCACGCCGGGCGATTCACCGGAGAAGCGCGCCGAGTTCTGCAACCAGCACGGCACGACGATCTCCCTGCCCGACAGGCGCATGATCGCGGTCCCCTGCGTCACCTATGTCCAAGCGCACCTGCCGGTGTACACGGCGTGGCTGAACGGCCAGGCCGCCGGCGTGCCGACGACGCGCTGAACTGTTCACACGCCGCAAACTCAGCGGGCGGGCGCAAGCCCGCCCTTTTTTTTGCCTGATTTGTTTAGTCCCTCAGGCGCCGGGCGGGGCGCCGGCAAATCGCGCTGCGCGATTGTGCCTGCCGCGCCCCCTTTGCTGAATCGGATTGGGGCTCCCGCGCGCATAAGCGCGCCCCGGAATTTATTGCAGGGGGCGAAGCCCCCATGCACCCCGGCGCAGTCGCGGCCGTTATCTGAAGTCCGGCGAAGCGCCGGCCTGTTCTTCCGGCTCTAAGGCGACGACGGTTCGCGTGCCCACGCGGCGGTGCGCAGGAAGCCGCCGAACGGGAAGAAATGCAGACCGGCGATCGCGGGACCGGCGGGCGCGGCTCTCGCCTGGGCCAGGTCGCGGATCACGCGGTCGGGCCCAGCCTCGGTGAGCAGCCGGGCGATGGCCGGGCCGCGCAGGCTGAGTGCCTTGATCGAATTCCCGACGCCGCAGCGCAGCGCGAACTTCATCAGTGTCGCGAGCCCGGCCGGTCCGGCCAGACCGACGCGAACCGGCACGTCGCCCCGGGCCGCGGCGAAATTCTGCAGCCACCCGGCGATGGGGGCCGCCTCGAAGCAGAACTGCGTAACAACGTAAGGCGTGAGGCCGGTGCCGCGGGCGTAATCGAGCTTCGCGGTGAGGGCCGCCTCCAGCGCGGTGCGGGAGATGCGCGGATTGCCCTCGGGATATCCGGCCATGCCGATCCGGGTGATGCCGTATTTCTGGAACAGATCCGTTTCCAGGAGCTGGAGGGCGGATTCGAACGGCCCCTCCGGCCGCTCGCGGTCACCGCCGACGATCAGCGCCTGGCGGACGCCGGCTTCGCCGGAGAGCCGCGCCAGAAAGTCAGCCAGCTGCGTCCGGCCGGTCAGATAGCGCGCCGCGACATGCGGCACCGGATTGAAGCCGGCCCCGCGGAGCTTGACCGCGGCCGCGACGGACCGGTGGTGGTGGTTCTCGGGCAGCCAGTTCACGTACACGTCGGTGGCCGGCTCGAGATGCGCCGCGGCCGCGTCGATCGCCGTCTCGTCCGACGACAGCTCGATCGAAAAGCCGCGCAGCAAGGATCGGATGTCCGGCGCCCCGGGGCCCGGCGTGGTGGTCGTCGAGTGCGTCACTGGATGTCCCGCCATGCCTTTAGTCCCGTTTGCGCGAGATGACGTAGGATTCATCCCAGAACCACAGCCCGCCATGCTTCATCAGCGCGTCGCGGGTCGCGGCCAGATAGCGGCGGTCGCTGATCACCTCTTCGAGCCGCGCATCCTCGATCTGGGCCACATAGACGGCGGCGTTCCACGCCGCGAACAGTGTCGAGGTGCCGATCGCGTTGCTGATCTCGTTCGGCAGCGTGTGCATGTCGTAGCGGAACAGCGAGCGCGCGTCGGCGTAAGCATTGAAGTTGAGCTCGCGGCCGGCGCTTCCGAGCTCGGCCTTCACGGCCTTCAGCAGCTGGTGACGGTCGTGCACGAACGGGTCCTCGTTCGGCCAGATGTTGCGGATGATCTCGAGGCCCGGATCGTTGCCGTGCGAGTGGATGGCCAGCAGCCGGCCGCCGGGCCCGAGGCTGCGGGCCAGCGGGCTGATGACTTTCTTCGCCTTGAACTCGAGCGAGGCGCGGGCGCGGTAAGGCTGCGAGGCGATCACCAGATCGTAGTCGGCGCGCGTGGCGCCGCGGCGCGGAATCACCGAGTCCAGGAGGAAGCGATGGTCGTCGCGGTAGAGGATGAGCACGACCGGCCGCTCGTAGACCGGATTGCCGCTGGTCTTGCTGACACCGGCGCGCCAGTTCTCGGCGAGGAACGGCTGCAGCGCCGTGATCTGGGCGTCGAAATCGCTGGCCGTGTTCCCGGTCAATGCCACCTCGCGCCAGATCAGGCTCGACGCCGCGGTCACCGAGTTCGGGACCAGCCACGGCGCCTCGGCATAGTAGAGATTGGTCATGACCAGGACCGTCGCGGGATGCTCGTAGAAGCGATCGGGCATCTTCTCCAGCGACAGCCGGACGTCCTCGAGGCTGATCTCCTTGCCGGTGATGTAAAAGGGCATCGCCGGGAAGCGCTGATGCATCGACCGCATCACCCGCGTGAGCACGGTGCCGTCGCCGACGCCGGCGTCGAAGAGCCGCACCGCCGGCGGCCGCGGGTGGATGTTCGCGAGCTCCAGGCCGACCCGCTCTGCAACGACCCATTTTTCGCTGCAGGTATGGACGAACAGCAGATATTTCTGCCGGTTGTCGAAAAACCGGAAGTTGCGCTCCGGCGATTCGTCCGACCGCGCGGTGGCCGGCGCGGATGGCGCGGCGGCGGGGGCATGGCCGGTCCCGTTGCGCGAGGCCGTCACCGCGGAGGCGCGGGATGCGGCGGGGAGGGCGGATGGCGCACGCTCGACCCGCGGCAGCACGAACG
>DASWFO010000018.1:0-32549 GCA_036394195.1 Alphaproteobacteria bacterium
GCGACAAGGTGCTGTGCTACAACGACGACATCCAGGGGACTGCCAGCATCACGCTTGCGGGCCTGACGACGGCGCTGCAGATCATCGACGCGCCGTTGACCGAGCAGCGCGTCCTGTTCCTCGGCGCCGGCTCGGCCGGAATTGGCATCGCTAAGCTGATCGCGGCCGCCATGCAAACCAAGGGGCTGTCACAGGAGGAAGCGCGCCATCGCATCTCAATGTTCGATATCAATGGGCTTCTGGAACCATCCCGCGGCGACCTGTCGGAAGCGCAGAAGGTGTATGCGCATAAGGCGGAGCCATCGAAAGATCTCGTCAAGACTATCGAGAAGCTGAAGCCGACGATCCTGATCGGCGTCAGCACCAAGGGTGGCGCGTTCACCCAGGCGGTGGTCGAGGCGATGAGCCGGATCAATGAGCGGCCGATCATCTTCCCGCTCTCCAATCCGACAGACAAATCAGAGTGCACGGCCGAGCAAGCCTACGCCTGGTCGAAGGGCAGGGCGCTGTTCGCGTCAGGCGTGCAATTTCCGGACGTAACGTTGGACGGCAAGACTTTTTATCCGGGGCAGATGAACAATTTCTATATCTATCCGGCGATCGGTCTGGCGACCTACGTGACGCGGCCGCGGCGGATCACCGACGAGTGCTTCGTCGTCGCGGCCCAGGCGACGGCTGATCAGGTCGATCCGAGCCTTCGAGCTAAAGGCAGGCTATTCCCGAGCCAGGCCAATATCCTGGAGACCGAAGTGACGACGGCCACCCGCGTCGCCGAGTTCATGTTCGACCAGGGCCTGGCCCAGGCGAAGCGGCCGAGCGACACGCGGTCCTGGATCGAGGGTCAACTCTACAAGCCGCACTACTGATCGCGTTGGTGGGGCGCCCGGAGCAGGCGCCCCGCCACGCGGCGTCCACGAGGAGAGCATCATGAACAACCAAGCGTATTTCATCCGTCGCGACACGCCGATCGGGATCGACGCGACCGGCCAGCGCCACGAGACCGATTCGATGGGCGGCATCGACGTCCCGGCCGACCGCTATTGGGGCGCTCAGACCCAGCGCAGCCTGGTGCACTTCTCGATCGGCGACGACCGCATGCCAAAGCGCGTCTACCACGCGTATGGCTACGTCAAGAAGGCGGCGGCCATGGTCAACGCGGCCGCCGGCCGGTTGCCGGCTTGGAAGGCGGAAGCCATCGTGCGAGCCGCGGATGAGGCGATCGCCGGCCAGCTGGACGAGCATTTCCCGCTCTATGTCTGGCAGACCGGGTCGGGCACGCAGTCGAACATGAACGTCAACGAGGTGCTGTCGAATCGGGCGATCCAGCTGCTCGGCGGCGAGATCGGCAGCAAGACCCCGGTGCATCCGAACGACGACGTCAACATGGGTCAGTCGTCGAACGATACGTTTCCGACGGCGATGCACGTCGCCGCCCTGCTCGAGCTCGAAGACCACCTGCTGCCGAATGCCGGGGCGCTCGCCGCGGCGATCGAGGCGAAGGCGGAGGAATGGACCGACGTCGTCAAGATCGGGCGGACGCATCTTCAAGACGCCGTTCCGCTGACGGTGGGCCAGGAGTGGTCGGGCTACGCCCGGCAGCTGCGCGATGCGCTGGCCCGCGTTCGCGCGTCCGAAGCCGGCCTCCTCGAGCTGGCGGCGGGCGGGACCGCGGTCGGCACCGGCCTGAACGCGCCGCCGGATTTCAGCCGGGACATCGCCGCCGAGGTGGCGAAGCTGGCCGGCCATCCCTTCGTCACGGCGCCCAACAAGTTCGCGGCGCAAGGGTCTCTGGACGCCATGGTCGCCGCGATGGCGGCCTTGCGCGGCCTCGCGGTCGCGCTGATGAAGATCGCCAATGACATGCGTTGGCTGGCCTCCGGCCCGCGCTGCGGCCTCGGCGAGCTGGTCTTGCCGGAGAACGAACCGGGCTCGTCCATCATGCCGGGCAAGGTCAACCCGACCCAGCAGGAGGCGATGGTGATGGTCTGCATCCAGGTGGTCGGCGAGGACAACGCGGTCGCGTTTGCCGGCAGCCAGGGCAATTTCGAGCTCAACGCGATGCGTCCGATCATCATCAACAACTTCCTGCACTCCGCCCGCGTGCTCGGCGACGCCTGCGACAAATTCCGTCGCTTCTCGGTGGAGGGAACCAGGCTCAACGATCATCGCATCGCCGAAATGCTCGACCGCTCGCTCATGCTGGTGACGGCCCTCAGCCCGGTCATCGGTTACGACAAGGCGTCGGCCATCGCCCACACGGCCAATGACGAAGACCTGAGCTTGAAGGACGCGGCGCTCAAGTCCGGATACATCGACGCGAAGCGGTTCGATGAAATCGTCGATCCGCGGAAGATGGTCGGTCACGGTGTGGCCGGGAGTTGAAGGCGGACGATCGCGGCCGAAGCCCGCTGCGATCCATCGCGGGACGGGATTCATGCAGAACGTAAGCGACGCAAAAACGCTCTCTCTATGGGATGTCGTCTATGCACTGAATATGGCGATAGCGTGCCTCATCTCCTATTGGATTATGACAGATGCCCTGTCTCGATTTGTGGACATGCCTTCCGACTTATTGGGCGGGATGTGGGCGGTGGTCGCCGCTGTCTTCGTCTTCAGGGAAACCCGTGTCCGCAGCCTGTCTGCCGGCATCGCACGCCTAATAGCGACGTGCGTCAGCTTCGCACTGTGCTTCCTCTACCTCTTGCTCTTCCCGTTTACACCGGTGGGGATGGCAGCCCTGATTGGCATCGGCACGGTGGCAATGGCGCTGTTAGACCGGCGCGACGACATAGTCACAGTGGGAATAACGACCGCTGTGGTCATGGTCGTCGCGGCAATGAGTCCGGAGGACGCGTGGCACCAGCCGTTGCTGCGTCTTGCCGACACTATTGTCGGAATCGCCGTGGGTGTCGCGTGTAAGTGGCTCGGTTCGTTTCTGTTTTACAAGTTCATCGGGGGACAGGTGGCGTGATCCTAGCTGCGGGCCATGCACGGTCGGGCACATGTCGGCACCAGCTGAACGCCTGACGGCCGGGGTCTCGGCACCGTCGGTCGACAGCTCACTTGCCATCAAATTGCTGCCGACGCTACTCAGCGTTATTGCGGGAAGCGTAGACGCCATCGGCTTTCTCGGGCTTGGCGGCCTGTTCACGGCCCACGTCACCGGCAACCTGGTTATGCTTGCCGCGCATCTCGTCGGCGGTGGCGAGGCGCCGGCCGCGCCGATGCTGTCGGTTCCGGTCTTCATGGTGGCGCTCGGCTTGACGAGGTTGCTCGTCGGCGGCTTGGAAAGGATCGGGCTCGCCTCGTTGCGGCCCCTTCTTCTACTGCAGCTCCTGCTGCTCGCCGGCTTTCTTGTCCTCGGCATTTCTGCCGGCCCGAGTGTCGACCCGGACGCAACCAACGCGATCCTCGCGGGAATGCTCGGCGTCTCGGCGATGGCCGTGCAAAACGCACTCGCGCAGATCTCGCTGAAAGGGGCGCCGTCGACCGCCGTCATGACGACCAACATCACGCGCTTCATGATGGATGTCGGCGGAGTTCTGCTCGGGCGTGAGCCGGCCGGTGTGGCTCAGGCGCGCCGCCGCGCGATGCGCACGTGGCCGGCGATCGTCGGCTTCGCTGTTGGCTGTGGCCTCGGGGCGGCAGGCGAGGCGGCAATCGGCCTGAAATCCCTGGTGCTGCCCACCGGCCTCGCGCTGCTCGCGTTTGCGATGGGGCTGTCTGCCGATCTCGATGGCGGCCAGGGTTCATGAGCCGGGCTGAACTTTCGTTGCCGGCAGGGCATGGGCGTCGGATCTTCCGGCCAGACATCGGGCGGCTGGTGCAGAAGATATCGTCGGCGGCTCCTGCGTTATTTTTCGGCCTGCGCCTCTGGGCCGCGGTCTGCCTCGCCCTATACGTCGCATACTCGCTCGAGCTCGACAACGCGCACTGGGCCGGCACGTCCGCCGCCATCGTCTGCCAGCCAAGTCTCGGCGCGTCGCTGCGCAAGGGGTCGTTCCGCATGGTCGGCACGGTGGTCGGCGCCGTGGCGATCGTGGTCCTGACCGCCTGCTTCCCGCAAAGCCGCGGCGGGTTTCTGGTGGGCCTGGCGCTGTGGGGTGCGGCGTGCGGCCTGGTGGCCACGATCCTGCGCAATTTCGCGTCGTATGCGGCGGCCCTGGCCGGCTACACCGCGGCGATCATCGCGAGCGGCACGCTCGGTGCGACCGGGGGCGAGAACGGTGGGGAGGTCTTCATCCTCGCCGTCACCCGCGCCACCGAAATCTGCATCGGCATAGTCTCTGCCAGCATCGTGCTGGCCGGCACCGATTTCGGCAACGCTCCGCAAAGGTTGGCCGCCCAACTCACCGCCATCTCGACCGAGATCACGCGACGACTGGCCGGTACGTTCCTTCTCGACGCCGGGGCGCTGGCCGACACGCGCCCGATTCGGCGGGAGCTCATCCGGCGCGTGGCTGCACTCAGCCCGGTCATCGACGAGACGATCGGAGAATCCTCGGACCTGCGCTACCGCGCGGGCGAATTGCAGGCGGGGGTGGAGGGCCTGTTTGCCGCCCTCTCCGGCTGGCGGGCTGTGGCACAACATCTCGAACGGTTGCCGACGGACCGCTGTCGGCGCGAGGCGGACATCGTTCTCCGATTGTTTCCACCGGAGTTGCGGTCGGGGCTGACGCAAGGCGAAGCGGCGAGTTGGGGCGCTGACCCGTCTCGTGGGCGCGAGGCCGTCGATGCGGCCGTGCGGGCCTTGATCGCCCTGCGGGCCGGGACGGCATCGCTGCGGCTGCTCGCCGATCAGACGGCCGAAGCGCTGGTCGGTATTTCGCGCGCGCTCGATGCATTGGCGATGCTAGCCGATCCGCGACGGGTGCCCCGCCCGTCTCGGACGGCCGCCCGGCCTCGCGCGCCGGATTTGCTTCCGCCTCTCGTCAATGCGGGACGGGTTTTCCTCACGATAGGTGCCGTCGAGCTGTTCTGGATCGCCAGCGCGTGGCCCAGCGGGGCCTTGGCGATAACCTTCGCGGCGATCACCGTCATCCTCCTGTCCCCAAAAGATGAACAGGCCTACACCGCCGCCATTGGTTTTCTGTTGGGAACCGCTGTCACCGCGGCGATTGCCGGGGTCATCGAATTCGCCGTTCTGCCGAGAGCGGAAGACAATACGTTCGCAGCTCTGGCCCTCGCCATCGGCCTCGTTCTCGTGCCGCTCGGTACGCTCTCTGCTCGGCCGTGGAGGAGGCCGCTGTTCACGATCATGTTCACGATCATGACGGTGAACTTCGTGCCCCTCCTGTCGCCCGAGAACCAGATGACCTACGACACCCAAGCGTTCTACAACTCGTCGTTGGCCATCGTCGTCGGGGTGGGATTTTCAGCACTCGCCTTTCGACTGCTGCCACCATTGTCGCCGGCGGTGCGGACCCATCGGCTCCTGCTTCTCACGCTGCGCGACTTGCGCCGGCTCGCCACCGGTCCCCTCCCGCGCGCACCGCATGATTGGGAGATCCGTGCCTATGGCCGCCTGGCGGCCTTGCCGGCTCAGGCCGCGCCGTTGCAGAGCGCCCGTCTTCTGGCAGCATGCTCGGTTGGGATACTGATCATCCGCCTTCGCCGTTCGGCTCGCCGGTTTCACGCAAGCTCGGAGCTCGAGGCCGCGCTCGAAGCGGTGGCGTGCGGCGACAGCGCGACGGCGATCGAACGCCTGGCACGGCTCGATCGCACACTCGGCGCTATGTCCAGCACCAGATCAGGGGAGGCGGTCGCGCTGCGGGCGCAGGGATATATCCGCGCGCTGTCGGAGACCCTTGCCCACCATCACGACTATCTCGATGCAGCGGCACCGCCATGAGCTTCACCGAGATCGACCTGTTCGGCGTCTATGTTGCACCGATGTCGTTGATGTTGGTCGCGGCGTGGCTGGTCCTGCTGGCGCTGCGCCGAATTTGGAACCGCCTGGGCCTGTTGCGGCGCGTCTGGCATCCGGCTTTGTTCGAGTTCGCGGTTTACATGATCGTGCTCTCGTCCATCGTCCTTCTCGTCGCGCGCTGAGCCTCGATGATGACCAACGTCACGCTCAAATCGGAGCCCATCACCGCCAAGGACGATCGCGGCGATGTTCCGTCGCCACCAGCGACGGGCCGCAACAAGAGCAAGCCCCGCCTCTGGGCCGTTCCCGTGCTCATCACGCTCGGCGTGGTGGCGCTTGCCGCCTTCCTGAGCTGGACCATGTGGCAGGTGTATATGGAGACGCCGTGGACGCGCGACGGCACGGTGCGCGCCTACGTCGTCACAATGGCGCCGGAGGTCGCCGGGCGGATCGTCGAGCTGCCCGTCGCCGACAACCAGTTCGTGCACAAGGGTGACCTCCTGATGGTGATCGACCCCACGAATTTCGCGATCGCCGTCCGACAAACCGAAGCGGCCGTCGAGCAGGCGAAGGCGGTCGCACAGAACGCCCAGGCGCAGTCGGCGCGCCGGCAGAAGCTGACGAATCTCTCGGTCTCGGACGAGGATAAGCAGACTTTTGCCAGCCAGGCGCTGAGCGCCGACGCCGCCCGTCAACAGGCGCTCGCCAATCGCGACCAGGCCCGCGTGAACCTTGAGCGGACGCGAATCGTCTCGCCGGTCAACGGCTACGTGACCAACCTGCTGGGCCAGCTCGGTGACTATGTCAACGTCGGGCAGAGGACCATCTCCGTCGTCAATGCGGACTCCTTTTGGATCGATGGCTATTTCGAGGAGACCAATATTCACCGCATCCGCGAGGGCGACCCGGCGACCATCAAACTGATGGGTTTCAGCTCAGTCGTTCGCGGCCACGTCGACAGCGTCGCCCGCGGCATCTTCGTCGCGAATGCCCAACCGGATTCTGCAGGGCTTGCCTCGGTGAATCCGATCTTCACCTGGGTGCGCCTGGCGCAGCGCGTGCCCGTCCGAATTCACATCGATGACGTTCCGGAGGGCGTGCGTCTGGTCGCCGGCATGACCGCCACCGTGCAGATCGATCCTCAACCGCGGCCGCCTCCGCAATGAGCGCGGCAACATCGACGTGGCGATCCACGTGGTTTAGCCTGACCCGGGCGCACCAGCCATCGCGAACGAAGGATCGAACCTACTGTTCGAAGCTGGATCGCTTGGACGATATGCCCAGGCGGTCGGTTTATCGGGTGTGACCTCGCGCCTGTCGCGGAGCCGTCAGGTCTCTTAGCGCCGCGTCTAGTATTTCGCGCGACAGCGCAGGGTCGTCCACGGCTCGCGCCAGCACGATGCTTCCGACCATCTCGGCCACGGTGGCCATCGCCGTTTTGCGCTTGGCGGCTTTCGACGCGCCGGCCTCGAACTTCGTCACAAGGTCGATGAACTGTTTGATTCCGTGCGTGAAGGCCTGTCGCAACGGCCGGTTTTGGCGCGCGGCCTCGGGGCCGAGCGCGGCGATCATACATCCCGTCCCGGGCGCATCGCGATGGGCTTCGGAAACGTAGTCGCTGATCAGCGTGGTGAGCGGATCGCCTCGCGACGTGCCGGCAAGCGCAGCCAATCCCTCCGCCGTTTGCGCAAACGCACGAATACAGGCTTGCACGGCCAGGTCGTCCTTTGATTTGAACTGGCCGTAAAAGCCGCCGTGGGTCAGGCCGGCGTCCTTCATGATCTCCGCGACGCTGATGCCGTCGAATCCCTTTTCGCGGAACAGCCGGCTCGCGACGCTGACGACCCGCGCGCGGTTTTCCACAGCTTGTTCCCTGGTGACTTTCATAGAGACGCGCTCCCAACCGAAGGTCTTGACTCGATATATGATGGCTCACATATATCCATCATACATGTTTATCATCATATAACCCAACAAAAGGAATGTCATGAAAATCCAAGACTCAGTGGCCTTTGTCACAGGCGCCAATCGAGGCCTTGGCCTGGCATTCGTCAAGGAACTACTCGGGCGTAACGCAAGGAAGGTCTACGCTGGCGTGAGGAATCCGGCTGCCATGACCCTGCCGGGCGTCGTGCCGGTCCAGGTGGACGTAACGGATCCCGCATCGGTGAGTGCGGGAGCAGTCCGGTGTGGCGACGTGACGCTGTTGGTCAACAACGCCGGGATCGCCCGCGTGAATGCCGGTGCGCTTGATCCTGCGGTCATCGAAAGCGCCCGCGAGATTTTCGAAACCAACTTCTACGGCGTGATTCGATCGAGTCAGGCCTTTGCGCCGGTCCTTTCTGCGAATGGGGGAGGGGCGATCATCAACGTGCTGTCCGATGCCACCTGGTTTGCGCGGCCGATGCTGATGGCCTATTCGGCCACGAAATCCGCCGCATGGAGCTTTACCAACGCGCTGCGGATTGACTTGCGCGAAAAGGGTATCGAGGTGCTCGCCCTGCACGTCGGTTTCTTGGACACCGACATGGCCAAAGGCGTGGATTTGCCGAAAAACGACCCCCAACAGGTCGCCGCGCGCGCCCTCGACGCGCTTGAGAGTGGTCGCGAGGAAGTGCTCGCCGATGCGCAATCGAATGCGGTGAAGCGGAGCCTCTCATCAGAGCAAGCGTACTATTTGGACCCGCCGCCACTGTCTCCGGCCGCCGCGAGGCGCTGATTCGCAGCTACGCGGCGCCGCTGGTCTGCGCCGCGGAGATTCGCACGAGGAGCCAACCATGCCGTATCTGCATCTCGATCTCGCCAAAACTTATCCGCCGGAAACGAAGCGGGAACTCGCGACCCGCCTCTGCCATCTTTACGCGGATGTCATGCAGACGCAGTTGTGGCGTCCCAATGTGGGGATCGCGGAACTCGGCGAGGGCAATCTGTTCCATCTCGGTGAGGGCGGCCTGGAGCCGGTCACGATGGTGCTCGTCGAGATACGGCGTGGCCGCTCGCTCGACCTCCGTTTTGAGCTCGGCCGGCGCATCGTTGACATCTGTGCCGAGGTGCTTGGCGTCCCCAAGCGGACGGTGCTCGTGGAATTCACGGTCCATACCGGCGAGGAGATCCTGCGTGACGGCGAATGGACCGGTGACTGGGCAGCTGCGGAAGCTTCGGCAGGGAAGGGACCGCGCTTAAGAAGCCATAAGGAGATGTGAGATGCCAGATAAAATCGTGTTGGTCGTGCGCTTTCAAACAAAGCCCGGCAAAAAGGAGCAGTTTCTCAAGCATCATCTTAGCAAGCTCCTGGACACGATGAGTGCCGAGGCTAACTTCGTGAACGTCATTGTTCATAACAACCTCGAAAAGCCGAATGAGCTCGTCGTCTACGAGACTTGGATAGGAACTCGCGAAACCTGGTTGAGGGACGAGTTTCCCCGCCCGTATCGCAAGCCATTTGAGCAGGTCCTGTCGGAGCTCGTTGACGAGCGATCCGTCGATTGGCTGACACCCGTCGACCGTTAGTCTGCTGACGGCTTGGGTCAGCCCCGTCCGGGCGGCGCCGATATGTCGATCGAACGGCGCAAGTCGCGGCCGTTCGTCTGGACCGCGGCAGCGACGGTACTAAGCCATCGAGCCGCACATCGCCCGGCTTGCGAGTGGCCGGCCGCTCGTCCTCACCGCTTTCGCTTGGCCCTCTTCGGTATCCGTTTCGGCTTCGCCTTCGCCTTCGTCTTCGCCTTGGCTTTCGCTTTGGGCTTCCGCTTGGCCGCCGCTTTCGCCTTTGCCGCCGCTGTCCGCGACCGCTTGGGTTTCGCTTTCGGAGCCAGCGCGTTCGCCACGAGCTTCAGGAGTTGTGTGCGCTCGAAGGGCTTCTCGATCACGGCCACCAGGCCAAAGTCCTTGGCCGCCGCCTCATGATCCGCCTTTCCGTACCAGACGCCGGACATGGCGATGATCTTTGCCGCAGGCGCCAGCTTCTGGATGTTCGCCATGGTGGCGAACCCATCGCGAAGCGGCATCATCAGGTCGCAGATCACGAGGGACGGGTTCACCGTGCCGAACAGGGTCAACCCCTCGTCGCCGCCCGCGGCCTCGCTCACCTCGTGGCCTCCGGATTCCAGCATTTTGCGGATCAGCGCGCGCTCGTGGTCGCTGTCGTCAATCAGCAGAATCATCCGCCGCCCCCCTGGTGTTGATAGGTCCGCACCTAGGGTCATACGGGCGGCGGTGCGAGGTCAAGCGCGTGAGGTCCGATCACGGGCCTTTTGGAACCGTTGAGTCGGTTCAGTCGTTGTCCGCGCGGCCTGTGGTGCAGCCGGCTCGGTGCGTATCCCGGACAAGAATTCCAGAATTGCATTCGCCAAAACGAGGCCGTGCAATTCTTTTGGTCGTTATTTTCGAGTTGTTCCAATGGGTTGCGGAAACAATTGCAGTATTGCACGCGATTCAGGGGGGCGGGCGGAATGCGTGCCCTAGCTCAGCGCGCCGACGATGGCGCCCAGCAGGCAGGTGCAGAGCGTGCCCGACACGATCGATTTGAGGCCGAGCGAGGCGATCTCGGCGCGGCGGTCCGGCGCCATGGTGGCGAGGCCGGCGATCATGATGCCGGCGCTGCCGAAATTGGCGAAGCCGCACATGGCGTAGAGCATGATCAGCCGCGAGCGCGGGCTGAGCGCCCCCTCTGGCAGCGCCGCCATTTTCAGATAGGCGATGAACTCGTTGAGGATGGTCTTGATGCCCATCAGGCTGCCGGCAGTCGGCGCCTCGGCCCACGGCACGCCCATCAGCCAGCACACCGGCGCCATGACGAGGCCGAGGATGCGCTCCAGCGACACCGGCTCGCCGCCGATGGCGGGCAGCAGCCCGAGCATCCCGTTCACGAGATACACCAGCGCCAGGAACACGATCACCATGGCCGCGATGTTGAGCATCAGCTCGAGGCCGGCCGCGGTTCCCTTGACGATCGCATCCATGGTGCTCTCGGCGATGCCGTCCAGCGAGGGATCGAGACCGCCCTCTGTGCGCTGCCGGCCCGGGTCGGGGATCATGATCTGGCTGATCAGGATCGCCGCCGGCGCGCCCAGCACCGAGGCGACGATGATATGCCCCGCGGCGTCGGGGATCACCGGCCCCAGGATCATGGCGTAAATCGCGAACACGGTGCCGGCGACCCCGGCCATGCCGCCGGTCATCACGACGAACAACTCGCTGCGCGACAGGTTCATCAGGTAAGGCCGGATGAACAGCGGCGCCTCCACCATGCCGACGAAGATGTTGGCGGCGGTCGATACGCCGACGGCGCCGCCGACGCCCATCGTGCGCTCGAGCGCCCACGAGAAGCCGCGCACGATCGGCGGCATGATCCGCCAGTAGAAGAGCAGGGTGGTGAGCACGCTCATCAGCAGGACGATGGGCAGGCTTTCGAAGGCGAAGATATAGGCGCTGGCGTTCGGCTTGAGTTCGAACGGCAGCGGCCCGCCGCCGACATAGCCGAACAGGAACGAGGTGCCAGCGTGGGTGGCGGCGGCAATCGCTCGCACGGCCGTGTTGGCGAGGGCGAAGCCGACCTGGATCTGCGGGATCTTGAGGATGAGCAGGGCGACCAGGACGGTCACCGCCAGCCCGACCGCCGCGTTGCGCAGCGACACCGCCCGGCGGTTCTCGCTGATCGCCCATGCGATCGCGAGCAAGGCCAGGACGCCGAATACCGATTGCAGTGTCTGCATCATCCCCCGCGCCGACTCGCTAGACGAAGTCTAGCATTGCGGCGGCGTCCAATAACGCCGGATGGCGGTGAAGACCTCGACCGCCCCGCGATCGGCGGCCTGCATCAGGATCGCGAACTCGCACCGGGCGGCGGCGCGGCGCACGATGGCGTCGCCCAGGATCCGCGTCCCCAGCCGCAGCGAGACGTAGGTTTCGGGCTCGACCTGGAACTCGATCCGGCCCTTGCCGAGCAGCGCCGCCCTGCAAACGATTTGCCGGATGCTCCCCCAGGCTATGGGTGCCTCGCGCGCGGCGGGGAGGTGCAATCCCTCCGGCGCAACGACGAGAAGCGGCCGTGTGTCGCGAACCTGCCCCACCAGCTGCCACACGTAGAACGCCATGAGGAAGGCGAAAAATGATCCGGCCAGCAGCTGGCTCCGAGTGCCCAGGCCGTCCAGGTAGCCCTGCGCCAGCGACAGAAGTGCCAACGCCAGAAAGGCCGCGGCGATGGCCAGCTGAACGATGGCGTGGCGCCTTGACCGGCGGACCTCGAGACGGGTCGCGGTCAGGCGGGGCTCAGCCGCATTGCGCGCGATGGCGCAGCAGATGATCGGCGAGCACGCAGGCGATCATCGCCTCGCCGACCGGCACCGCGCGGATGCCGACGCAGGGATCGTGGCGGCCCTTGGTCGAGATCTCGGCGTCGCGGCCGTCGACGGTCACCGTGCGCCGCGGCGACAGGATCGACGAGGTCGGCTTCACGGCGAAGCGCGCGACGATGTCCTGACCGGTCGAGATGCCGCCCAGGATGCCGCCGGCCTGGTTCGACAGGAACGCGACCTCGCCGCCCTGCATGCGCATCTCGTCGGCGTTCTCTTCGCCGGACAGCGCCGCGGCTCCGAACCCGGCGCCGATTTCGACACCCTTGACCGCATTGATGCCCATCAGGGCCGCCGCGATATCGGAATCGAGCTTGCCGTAGATTGGCGCGCCGAGGCCGGCCGGCACACCGCTGGCGACGACCTCGATGACGGCGCCGCAGGACGAGCCCGCCTTGCGCACCTCGTCGAGATAGCCTTCCCACGCCTGCGCCGACTGGCGGTCCGGGCACCAGAACGGATTGTCCTCGGTCGCCGCCCAGTCCCAGCGTGCGCGCTCGATCTTGTGCGGCCCGAGCTGGATCAAGGCGCCGCGGATGGTCACCCCGTCGCCGAGAACCTTGCGCGCGATGCCGCCGGCGGCGACCCGCATCGCGGTCTCGCGCGCCGAGGACCGGCCGCCGCCGCGATAATCGCGAATGCCGTATTTCTTCCAGTACGCGTAATCGGCATGGCCGGGACGGAAGCGGTCCTTGATCGTCTCGTAATCCTTCGACCGCGCGTCCTCGTTATCGATGACGAGCGAGATCGGCGTGCCGGTGGTGAGGCCGTCCATCACCCCCGACAGGATGCGGACCTTGTCGGACTCGCGGCGCTGCGTCGTAAAGCGCGACTGGCCGGGCCGGCGCCGGTTGAGCCAGTGCTGGATGTCGGCGTCGGCGAGCGGCAGCCGCGGCGGCGTGCCGTCGACCACGGCGCCGATGGCCGGTCCGTGGCTCTCGCCCCAGGTGGTCACGCGGAACAGCGTGCCGAAGCTGTTGCTCGACATCGCCGCGCTCCATCACTAGCTGTTCGGCCGGAAGTTCGACAGCATCTCGGCGACTCCCGGGGCTGCGTCGACGGCCATCATGCCGACCACGTGGTAGCCGGCATCGACGTGGTGAATTTCGCCGGTCACGCCGCTGGCGAGCTCGCTCAGCAGATAAACCCCGGCCCCGCCGACCTCATCGATCGTGATGTTGCGGCGCAACGGCGCGTTCAGCTCGTTCCACTTCAGGATGTAGCGGAAATCGCCGATTCCGGAGGCCGCAAGTGTCTTGATCGGGCCGGCGGAGATCGCATTGACCCGCACGCGCTGCGCGCCGAGGTCGGCGGCGAGATAACGCACGCTCGCCTCGAGCCCGGCCTTGGCGATGCCCATCACGTTGTAGTGCGGCATCACCCGCTCGGCGCCGAAATAGGTCAAGGTCAGGAGGCTGCCGCCGTTCGGCATGAGGGCCGCGGCGCGCCGGCAGATATCAGTGAACGAGAAGCAGGAGATGTCCATCGTGCGCAGGAAATTTTCGCGCGTCGTGTCGACGTATTTGCCCTTGAGCTCTTCCTTGTCCGAGAACGCGATGGCGTGCACGACGAAGTCGAGCCGGCCCCAGCTCTCGGCCAGCGCGCGGAAGAGATCGTCGACGCTGGACCCGTTGGTCACGTCGCACGGCAGGACCAGCTTCGAGCCGACGCTCTCGGCGAGCGGGCGGACGCGCCGCTCCAGCGCCTCGCCCTGATAGGTGAAGGCGAGCTCCCCACCGTGCTCGGCGACCGCCTTGGCGATGCCCCACGCCAGCGAGCGGTCGTTGGCGACGCCCATGACAAGACCCCGTTTGCCGGCCATCAGAAGACGTGGCTCGGTCATGGCAAGTCCATGCTCCTGTTAGCAGAATCGGCGCCGACAGTGGCCCCTTGGCGGCATCCTACACGAACGCGGGGCCATTACAATCGAGCGGGTGGCGGCTCAATGCGACGCCTCGTCATGGCCCCGTCCGATGCGGCTCAGCAGCTTGTCCCGCTGCCCGTCGGGCAGCTCGTCGATGGCGGCGAGGATATCGCGCATCTGCCGGCGCAGACCGTACAATTTGTCGACCAGGTCCAGCACCACCGACATCGCCCCTTCGTCGATCGCGAGATCACGCCGGAGATCGACGATCATCTGCACGCGCGCGACGTCGCTTTCGGCGAACACATAATCACCCGACTGGTTGAGCGGCAGCACCCAGCGCTGCTCGATCCAGCTCAGCAGCTCTTCGCGCTGAACTCCGAATTCGACGACCACGTCGGTGAAGGTCTTCATGGCGGGAAAGCCCTATTTCGGCAGCCCCAGTTTGCTGCGGACGTCGTAATTCCGATTCTTCCACTCGGCGACGAAGCGCTCGAGATCCGGATCGGGCGGATCCGGGAGATAGACCACGAGGCGGACGTACTCATCGCCGCGCGCACCGCCCCGCTTGGGCACGCCCTTGCCCTTGAGGCGCAGCGTCGTGCCGGTGTTCGAGCCCTTGGGCACCGTCATGGTGACGGTGCCGTCGATCGTCGGCACGGAGATCTTGGCGCCGAGCACCGCTTCGGCGACGGTCACCGGAAGGTCGACATGGATATCGATGCCTTCGCGGCGGAAGAACGGATGCGGCTTGACGTGGATCTCGATATACGCGTCGCCGGCCGGACCGCCGCCGAGCCCCGCGGTTCCCTGACCCTTCAGGCGCAGCTGCTGTCCGTCTTCGGAGCCGGGCGGAATGGTGACGTCGAGCGTCCGCCCATCCGGCAGCGTCAGCCGCTTTTTGGTGCCGTTCACCGCCTCGAGGAAGTCGACCGTGATCTCGTAGGCGACGTCGGCGCCGCGGGTCTTGAACCCGCCGCCGCGGCTGCTCCAGCCGCCGCCGCGGCTGCGGCCAAACAGGTCCTCGAAGATATCCCCGGGATCGAACCCGCCGCTGTACTTGGCACCGCCGGGGCTTTCGGCATAGGCGCGGTACGACGAGCGGGGGCGCTGCTCGGCACCGCTGGCGTCGATCTCGCCACGGTCGAAACGCGCCCGTTTTTCGGCGTCCGACAGCAGGTCATAGGCCGCCGAGACGTCCTTGAACTGTGCTGCCGCCTTGGCATTTCCCGGATTGAGATCGGGATGCAACTTCTTCGCCAGCTGGCGATACGCCTTTTTTATATCTTCGGCGCTCGCGTCGCGGCGGACACCCAGGACTTCGTAAGGATCGCGCATGTCACATTGTACCTAACCCACCACACCTTTAAAGCAAGGGCGAAAAGACAAGGGCGGCGGTCCTCAGTTGTTGACCACCTGCCAGCTGCCGTCCGGCTCGCGGCAGGCGGTGCCATAGGCCTTCTCCGTTTCGCCGCCGATGGTGAGCGTCGTCTGATACTCGCGACAGGTGCGGCCAGCAGCGTCCCGCCCGTCGCGGGTCGGCGTGATCGTCCCACCATGGCCGCTGTCGGGATTGTTCCACGTGATCTGCTGCCCGATCGGCGCCCTGTAGGCCCGCTGCTGGGCGAGGCGGGCCTGCTCCACGTCGTCGCGGTCGAGCTGCTGGCCGATCGGGTGGCCGATGAAGCCGCCGATCAGCGTCCCGGCCACGGTGTCGGCGATCCGGCCGCTGCCGCCGCCGATCTGGGAGCCGATCAGGGGGACCGGCAGCGTACCGCCGGTTGTCTTGTCGGCCTCGCCGAGATCGCCCGGGTGCCGGTCCTCGGCCGGCGCGCAGGCGGCCAGGCTGAGCGCCACGGCCACAATGGCGGCGGCGTTTGCGTGTTTGGTGGTCATGGTCGTCCCCTGCCTGCCCCGGCCGCCCGGTGGCGGCGCTCACACGGTATTTCCCAAGCGGCGCCGGCCGAATTAACCTTGGTTAATCGCGCCTGCGGCTTTGCATATAACGCCCCGATACCGCATCATATTTCAGCGCCAGCAGGAACTTGAGAATGTCCGAATCAGCCGCCCATCCAACCGACATCGCTCGCGACCCGGGGAGCGACCCGCTGGCGTTGTTCCACACCTGGCTCAAAGAGGCGAGCGCTGGCGAGCCGAGCAATCCGAACGCCATGACCCTGGCGACGGTCGATGCACACGGACAGCCTTCGGTGCGCATGGTCCTGCTCAAGGCCGCGGACGAGGACGGGTTCGTGTTCTACACCAACCTCGAGAGCCAGAAGGCGCGCGATCTCGCCGTCAACCCGCGCGCCGCGTTGCTGTTTCACTGGAAGTCGACGAACCGGCAGGTCCGGGTGGACGGCACCGCGAGCCCGGTCTCGGAGGCCGAGGCCGATGCTTATTTCGCCACCCGTCCGCGCGGCGCGCAGATCGGGGCCTGGGCGTCGCGCCAGTCGCGGGCGCTCGAAAGCCGCTTCGCGCTCGAGAAGCACGTCGCCGAATACACCGCCAAGTTCGGACTCGGCAAGGTGCCGCGGCCGCCGTTCTGGTCCGGCTATCGCGTGCGGCCGGAGCGCATCGAGTTCTGGCAGGAACGGCCGTTCCGCCTGCACGACCGTCTCGTGTTCCACCGCAGCGCCCAGGGCTGGCGGATGGAGAAGCTCTACCCATGACGACGTCAGGGCCGGCCGTGACCTCGCCAAGCACCGTGCAGGGGCGCCTGATGCGGCGCGCGACCTACGCGTCGATGGCCGTGGCGCTGACCTTGATCGTTGCGAAAACCGCCGCGTGGCTGATCACCGATTCGGTGAGCGTCATGTCGAGCCTGCTCGATTCGCTGCTCGACGCGGCGGCGTCGCTGGTCAATCTGCTGGCCGTCCGGCACGCGCTGACGCCCGCCGACCGCGAGCACCGCTTCGGGCACGGCAAGGCCGAGCCGCTGGCCGGCCTGGCGCAAGCCGCCTTCGTGGCCGGCTCGGCCGTGCTCCTGTCGCTGGAAGCGATCCACCGGTTCTCGAGCCCGCGGCCGATCGCCCACGGCGAGGTCGGCATCGCGGTGATGGTCGTTTCGATCGTCGTGACCGCGGCCCTGGTGACCTATCAGCGGCGCGTCGTGCGGACCACCGGCTCGGTCGCGGTGAGCGCCGACTCGCTTCACTATACCAGCGACGTGATTTTGAACGGCAGCGTCATCCTGTCGATCGTCCTCTCGACATGGTTCGGCTGGACGGTCCTCGATCCGCTGTTCGGGCTCGTGATCGCGGTCTACATCCTGTACAGCGCCTGGCGCATCGTTAAGGCCTCGCTCGATCGCCTCATGGACCGCGAGCTGCCGGACGGCGAGCGCGCGCGCATCCGCAAGATCGCGCTCACCCATCCCGAGATCACCGCGGTCCACGACCTGCGGACGCGCTCGGCGGGTCCGGCCGTGTTCATCCAGATCCATCTTGAAATGGACGGCGCCATGACCCTGCGGCGCTCGCACGAGATTGCCGACGAGGTGGAGCGCGACATCCTGGCGGCGTTTCCCACTGCCGAGGTGATCATCCATCAGGACCCGACGGGGATCGAAGAGCCGCGGCGGACCTTCGCGACCGGTTGACCGCCGGGCCCTTTGGTTGCCTGGACCGCCCCGGCGACCGGCGCTAAAGTCGGCGTACGGCTGTATAACAAGCCCGAATCATCCCCGCATCTGAACGGGGAGTTCTAGAACAGGACGAATAGAGGAGGCTTTGATGGGGTTGAAGGTGGTCCTGGCCGCGGTGACGGGCCAGGAGACTGACGCCGCGACGCTTGGAATCGCTGGCGCGATTGCCCGGCAGTTCAATGCGCATATCGATGCGTTGCACGTGAAGGGCGATCCGCGCGATGCCATTCCGTTTCTCGGCGAGGGAGCATCGGGCGTGCTCATCGAGCAGATCATGGCGGCGGCGGAACGCGATGCCGGCACGCGCAGCGGCAAGGCCAGGTCGGCCTTCGAGACGTGGCGCGCGGCGAGCGGCATCGCGACGGCGACCCGGCCCGGCGGCAATGCCGCGTCCGTCGCCTGGCGCGAAGAGACCGGAACCGAGGAAGAATGCATGGCGCGCTTCGGCCGGGTCTCGGATCTCATCATCGTCGGTCGTCCGCCCAGCGACGACTCGGGCGCCTCGATCGTGGTCTTCGAGACCGCCTTGTTCGACACCGGAAAGCCGGTGATCGTGGCACCTCCCGATCTGCCGGCGGCCGCCGCCCAGGTCGGGGCACCCGCCACGATCTTCTGGACCGGCAGCGCCGAAGCGGCGCATGCCGTGTCCTCGGCGCTGCCGCTACTGGCGGCGGCGAGCGACGTGACCGTGATCGCGTCCAATCCCGGCGGCAAACCGACCGAGACGGCGCCGCTCCTCGAATATCTGGCGTGGCACGGCATTCGCGCCCATGCCGGCCAGGCGCTGACCATCACACCGACCGCCGGAAGCGAGCTTCTCGCCAGCGCCAATCGCGCCGGCTCGACCCTGCTGGTCATGGGCGCCTACACGCAAAGCCGGCTGCGGCAGCTCATCTACGGCAGCGTCACCAAGCACGTGCTGACCAATGCCAGCCTGCCGGTCCTGATGGCTCACTGACGGAGGCCCAACCGACACCGTGGCCGAGCGCAAAACCCTCCTCTTGACCGGTGCCAGCCGCGGCATCGGCCACGCGACCGTCAAGCGCTTCGGTGAGGCGGGTTGGCGCATCTTCACCTGCTCGCGCGAGGGGGTGCCGGCGGAATGCCGGCGCGATCCGAACTGGAGCGATCACTTCACGGTCGACCTGGCGCGCCCGGAAGAACGCGTGAGGTTCATCGAGCAGGTCGACGCCAAGCTCGCCGGGGCGCCTCTACACGCGCTGGTCAACAATGCCGGCGTGTCGCCCAAGACGCCGTACCGCGAGCGGCTCGGCGTCCTCCACGGCGAGCTGTCCGAGTGGCGGTCGGTGTTCGAGCTCAATTTTTTCGCCGCCCTCGATCTCGCGCGCGGGTTCGCAAGCGCGCTCGGGCGCGGCAAAGGGGCGATCGTGAACGTCACCTCGATCGCCGGCCACGCCTCCCATCCGTTCGCAGGCTCGGCCTATTCGACGTCAAAGGCGGCGCTGTCGGCGCTGACCCGCGAGATGGCCGTCGAGCTCGCGTCCCTTGGAATCCGGGTGAACGCCGTGGCGCCCGGCGAGATCGAGACCGAGATGGTTGGCCCCGAATACGAGCCGTTGATCACCCGCATCCCGATGCAGCGTATGGGAACCCCGGATGAGGTGGCGGCGGTGATCTTCCGCCTCTGCGAGGCCGATTTCGGCTATGTTACGGGATCGGAAGTCTTCATAACCGGGGGTCAGCATCTATACTGACGCCGGGCTGAGAACGCCGTTATTCGCAGGGTTTTAATAAATTGCCGATTAATGGAGCGCTTGCCGCCTAGCGCTTTATCAAGCAAGTTTGGCTACGGCTGTAGGCTCGGCGGCAGCTCAACTGGGAGGGCGTTGCGCGGCTGTTGATACTATGCACGAGCCTGTCTTGACGACCGGATCGGCTTCGCCGGCTGCGCCGATTGTGGCGCCGCGGCCCATGGGCCGTTTTGATCCGCGCCAGTTGCTGCTGCTGTTCGGCGGCCTGGTGGTCGTGACCATCATCGCATTGGCGACCGGGTTCATCTGGTACACGCGCGAGACGGAGCTCGCCGCGGCGCGGAGCGAGCTCAGCCAGCTGGCCGTGGTGCTGGCGGAACAGACGGCGCGCACCTTCGAAAACGTCGAGCTCACGCTCAATGCCATCGACGACCGCTTGAAGGTGCTCGATTTCGGCGGACGGACCGACAGCCGGGCCGTCTACCTGATGATACGCGAGAAGATCGCCGGCATCCCGCAGATCAAGCAGGTCACGTTCATCGGTCCGGACGGCCACGTTCTGGTCTCGACCCGCACCTTTCCGGCGCCGGACATCTATTTGGGCGACCGCCCCTGGTTCAAGCAGGAGATCCAGAATCGCGCCGAGCTGATCATCGCACCGGTGCGGAGCAAGATCGCGGACGAGCCCCTGATCATCGTCAGCCGGCGCGTGACCGGACCGGACGGGTCCCTCGTCGGCGTCATCGACATCGGCCTCGACCCCAACTATTTCGAGTCGGTGTTCCGGTCGGCGACGCTGCGCGAAGGCACGGCGGTGACGCTCGTGCGCCAGGACGGAATAGCGCTGGCCCGGCATCCCAACGGGCTGGCCGCGTTCGGGCGGTCCTTCGCCGAGGGGCCGATCTTCCGCAATAACGCCTGGCAAACCACCAGCATCTTCGAGATCGCCGGTGTGCTCGACCCCGATGTCCGCATCTACGCCCCACGATCGGTGCCCGGTTATCCGCTGGTCATGAATCCGTCGATCAGCAAGGCGGCGGTCCTCGCTCCGTGGCGGCGCGAGGCTGCCATCGTGGGCAGCGTCGCGACCGCGGGCGTCATCGCCATCCTGGTCCTCCTGTTCTTCCTGCGCCGCCTGTTCGGCCAGGTCGCGGCGACGGCGGCGGCGCTCAAGGCCAGCGAGGAGCTTGCGCGCAGCCAGGCGACTCTGCTCCAGGACGCCGTGGAATCGCTGGCCGACGGCTTCGTTTTGTACGATGCCGAAGACCGCTTCGTGATGTGCAATCAGCGGTTCCGCGATATCCGGTCGCGCAACCCTGCCTCTTTCGACCCCGGGGTCCGTTTCGAGGACATGTTCCGCTCGGCGATAAAATGCGGCGAGATGGAGGTTCCCGAGGACCGAATCGACGCGTTCATCCGCAACCGGATGGAACTGCATCGCAACCCGGGCCCCGCCATCGTCGCGAAGAGCGGCGATCGGTGGATCCGCGTGTCGGAGCGCCGGACGCGCGATGGCGGCATCGTCGGCATCCACGCCGACATCACGGAAATGAAGAACATGCAGGCCGCCGCCGAAGCGGCCCGCGCCCGCATGGCCGATTGGGCGGAGGCCTCGAACGACTGGTTCTGGGAATCCGACGCCGAAGACCGCCTCACCTACCTGTCCGAAAGCTTCGAGAAGACGACCGGCATGAACGCGGCGGATCGGGTCGGGCGTCTCCGCCTCGACATGACCCGGTCGCTCGATCCCGAAAATCCGAGATGGCCGGCGCATCTGCAGGCGGTCGCCGAGCGCCAGCCGTTCCGCGACTTCATCATGGCCGTGCGTCTGGGCGACCGCGACCGGCACCTCAGCATCAGCGGCAAGCCGATCTTCGGCGCCGACGGGCAGTTCCTCGGCTATCGCGGCACCAGCCGCGACGTCACCGATGAGTTCGAGGCGGAACGCGCGCTGGAGCGCCAGACCCAGATCTTCTCGACCCTGATCGAGCACCTGCCGATCGGCGTCAGCTTGATCGACCAGGACATGCGGATCATCGCTTTCAACCGCATCTTCCCGCAGATGCTGGGCGTTCCCTCCGAGGTGTTCAAGGTCGGCGTGCCGGTCGAGGACATTCTCCGATACAACGTCGAACGCGGCGTGTACGGGGGGACCGCCGATCTGGATACCATCCTGAAAGAGCGGATGGAGGTGGCGCGTAGCGGCAAGACCGAGCGTAGCGAGCGCGTTTTCCCCGATGGCCGCGTCCACGACATCTCGCGCGTGCCGCTGCCCGGCGGCGGGTTCGTCGCGACGTATATCGATATCACCGAGCAGCGGCGTCGGGCGCAGGAGTTGGAAGTCGCCCACTCTCGCCTTGAGGAACAGGCCGCCGCCCTGAAGCAGCAGACCGAGATCTTCTCGACCCTGATCGACAATCTGCCGATCGGCGTCAGCCTGGTCGGCCCCGATCTCTGCCACATGGCCTTCAACCACGTGTTTCTCGAGGTGTTCGACCTCAGTCCGGACATGTTCCAGGTCGGCGACCCGTTCGAGAAACTCATCCGCGTCAGCGCCGAGCGGGGAGAATACGGCCCGGGCGACCTGGCCGAGCAGGTCCAGGCGCGGGTCGAGCGGGCCCTGGATCCGACGCCGCACCAGTTCGAGCGCAAACGGCCCAACGGGCAGGTGATCGAGATCCGCCGCACGCCGCTCACCGGCGGCGGGTTCGTCACGACGTATATCGACGTCACCGCCGCCCGCCGCCGTGAACGTGACCTCGAGGACGCCCGTGCCCGCCTCGAGCATCAGGCCTCCGAGCTGGCGGTCACCGCCGAAAAGCTGAACGCGGCGCGTATCGAGGCGGAGCGCGCCCGCGTCGCGGCCGATGCGGCCAACCGCGCCAAGACCGACTTCCTGGCGAACATGAGCCACGAGATCCGCACCCCGATGAACGGCATCATCGGCATGAACTCGCTGCTCCTGGAGACGCCCCTGACCGAGGAACAGCGGCAGTTCGCCAATACGGTCAGGGATTCGGCCGAAGCGCTTCTGGCGATCCTCAACGACATCCTGGACATTGCCAAGCTCGAGGCCGGCCGGATCGACCTCGAGACGATCGATTTCGACCTCCACAACGTGGTCGAGAGCGCCATCGAGCTCATGTCCTCGCGCGCCCGCGAAAAGAAGATCGACATCGGCGCCTATATCGACCCGGCGGTGCCGCAGCACTATTCGGGAGATCCGACGCGCATCCGCCAGGTTCTGCTGAACCTCCTCGGGAACGCGATCAAGTTCACTGACCAGGGCTGCGTCGCGGCCGAGGTCCGGCCCGAGGTCGGCCATGACTCCGGCGACGACCTCGGGAGGGTGCTGCGCTTCGAAGTGATCGACACCGGCATCGGCATTACCAAGGAAGCGCGCAGCAAGCTGTTCCAGAAGTTCAGCCAAGCCGATCAGTCGATCACGCGGCGCTTCGGCGGCACCGGCCTCGGGCTTTCGATCTCCAAACAGCTCGTCGAGCTGATGGGCGGCACCATCGGCGTCGAGAGCCAGCCGGGCAAGGGCAGCACCTTCTGGTTCACCGTGAGGCTGACGCCCTCGCGCGGCACCGCCACGCCGCCGCGGGCGATCCCCGAGCAACTGCGCGGCGTCCACGTCCTCATCGTGGACGATACGGAGATGAACCGCCGGCTGATGGAGCTGCGCCTGGGCGGCTGGGGGATGCGGGTGACCAGCGCCGAAGACGGGTTCGCGGCGTTCGCCGAGATCGAACGCGCGTGGCACAAAGGCCAGCCCTACGACCTCGTGGTTCTCGACCAGATGATGCCCGGCATGTCGGGCGACATGCTGACCGAGCGGGTCCGGAACGACCCGCGCTTCCGGAACATGAAGCTCGTGCTCGCGTCGTCACTGGGCGCCTCGGAAGGCGGGCGCTCGCACGCCGAGAAATACGACGCCGTGCTGCTGAAACCCGTGCGGCATCATACCCTGATGGACAGCCTGGCGCGGTTGTTCGGCGCGCAGCTGTCCGCCGCGGTCGGGCCGGACAAGCCCATCCCTCCGCCCATCCCGCGCGAGAAGCACAATGGCAGGGTCCTGCTGGCCGAGGACAACAAGGTGAACCAGCAGATCGCGCTGATGCTTCTCAAGCGCGCGGGCTATGTGGTCGACACAGCCGCGAACGGCGTCGAAGCAGTGGCGGCACTCCGGCGGAGCGACTACGACCTGATCCTCATGGACGTCCAGATGCCGTCGATGGACGGGATCGAGGCGACCCGCAAGATCCGCAGCTTCGAGGGGTCGAAGGCCGATGTCCCCATCGTCGCCATGACCGCCCATGCGATGACCGGTGCGCGCGACAAATACCTCGCGGCGGGGATGGACGACTACATCGCCAAGCCGATCGAGCGCGAACAGTTCCTGGCGACGGTGGCGCGTTGGGCGGGTGTCGCGAACCCGCCGTCAACCCCCGACCACGACGCGCCCGCACTGGGCGGCAGCGCCGGCGACCAGGCCGACCCGCCGGTCTTCGACGACACCTCGCTGGCGAGCCTCGCCCGCGACGTCCCGGCCGAAGAGCTACGCGCGCTCGTCGAGACGTACCTCGCGGGGGCGGCGGAACTGGTCGCTCAGGCCGAGGCCAGTGCCGCCGGGCCCGATCTGCCGGCGCTGGCGCAAATCGCGCACAACCTCGTCAGCACCTCGGGTAATTTCGGGGCGCGGCGCGTTCAGATGCTGGCGCGCCGCCTCGAAGCGATGTGCAAGGCCGGCGACACGGCCGACGCGGTGGGGCTGGTGCCGCGGGTGAGGGCGGCCTCCGAGCAGGCCTGGGCCGCCATCCGCGGCCGCTTCCTCGCCGGCGCCGCCTGAGCAACGATGGCGCGGGCAGGGCGGGCGCCCGCCTATCGTCGTCGGCAACACGACCAGGTGAGAGTCTCGTCTAGGCGCCCGGGCGGCCCGGCCGAGCGGTCGTACCCGGGGTCACCAGCGTCCACTCGACGATCTGTTTCATGACCTTGCCCAAGGCCTCGTCGAAGGCGAGGACGATGTTTTCCATGTCCGGCTTCGCCGCCGGCACCGTCCGCTCGACTGTCTGATTGCCGATGATGATCCGATCGGGCAGTCGGATCATCTTCGCATTGAGCCGGACCCGCACGACCGGAGCCTGCCCGGCCCCCTCGTATTCGGCCTGGAACTCGCGCAGCTCCGTCTGGAGCACGTAGTCCGGGCGAAGCTGCGTTGACTCGCGGGTCACGGCGCGGATTTTGCCGGTGTTCTCGAACGACTGGATGAGCAGGGTCTGGACGAGCTGGGGCGCTGTGTCGGTCCAGGCGGCGCGGGCGAAGTAGTCGACCGTGACGGCCGTGCGCTGCAACGCGATCTTTTGCGTATTGAGCCCGGCGGCGGCCACCGGCCGCTCGACGATCATCTGCCATTCGACCTGCGGCAGAGCGGGGTCGAAGGTGCTCTTCGGGCTGAGCGTGTAAAGCTGGGGTGCGTCGCCGCCGCCGAGGGCGCATGCCGCGACCGAGGCGGCCGCGGCGAGTCCGAGCCATGCGCGGCGGGAGATCAGACGACTGATCGGAGAGCCGCTCATCAGGGTTTCACGCCTTTCTGCTGATCGCCAAACAGGAACCGCCCCGGATCACGCTCGATCTGCTCGGCCAGGCGATTGAGCGTGGCGACGAGCATCCGGGTGTCCGACATAAGCTGAGAGAACTCGTAAAGCCCAGTCTGCCCGAAATCATGCAGAGCGGTCTGGTTATTGGCCGCGAGCAGGCGAAACTCGTCGGCCATCCGGCTGACGTTCTTGGCCGTCTCGCCGAGGGCGGCGGCGGTCTGCTCGGAGCGCCCGGCCAGGCTATGGGCGTCCTTGCCAAGCTGGGTGGCAAGGGAATCCAGCGAGGACGCCAGGTTCGCCGAATCGTGCAGCAGCTTGGTGATATCACCGCTCGAGCCGGCCAGCGCCGTGGTCAGGCTGTCCAGATTCGCGAACACATGGGCGATGGCCTGGCGGTTCTCGTCGTTCAGCAGGTCGTTCAGGCGGGCCGCGAGCTCGACCACCTGCGTCGTGACCTCCGGCACGCTCTGGAACACCCGCTCGAGCGGCGAGGGGATGGAGGGAATGACGGCGCGGCGCTTCCCGAGCGCCGGCTCCAGCGGCGGCGCCTCCTGGGTCCCGCCCGAGAGCTGGATGACGCTGAGGCCGGTGATCCCCTGGAGCTGCAGCTGCGCCACCGTGTTGGTCTTGATCGGGCTCCCGACCCTGATGCTGACCGTGACCTGAATCAGCTCGATGTTGCCCTGATCGATGGAGATGTCGACCACGTTTCCGACGGGCACGCCGCGCAGTTGCACCGTCGAGCCGTTCTGCAGCCCCGCGACCGAGCCGGTGAAGTAGATGTAATAAAGCACGTTGTTCTCGCGCAGGTTGGCGCGCGTGATCCACATCGCAAAGCCGATCGCGCCCGCGATCAACGCCAGCATGAACGTGCCGACGATCAGATAACTGGCTCGCGTTTCCATCAGGTGGGTTTCCGGGAGAGGGCGGCGCGGCCGCGGGGACCGTGGAAATACTCTTTAATCCAGGGGTGCGGCAGGCCCATGAGCTCCGACATCGTGCCGACAATAATACGTTTGTCGAGCAGAACGGCAATGCGATCCGTGATTGCGGCGAGCGAATCCAGGTCGTGCGTCACCATGACGACGGTCAGCTTGAGGCTGCGCTTCAGATCGAGAATGAGCTGGTCGAACTGGCCGGCGGCGATCGGATCGAGCCCGGACGTGGGCTCATCCAGGAACAGGACCTCCGGGTCGAGCGCCAGAGCGCGGGCGAGGGCGGCGCGCTTCTTCATGCCGCCGGACAGCTCGGAGGGCAGCTTGACGCCGGTCTCCGGCTCGAGCCCAGCCAGCTGGATCTTAATCCGGATCAGGTCCCCGGCGAGCTTGGTCGGGATGTTCGTGTGTTCGTGAAACGGAACGCGGATGTTCTGCGCGACGGTCAGCGAGCTGAACAGCGCGCCGTTCTGGAACAGCACTCCCCACCGGCGCTGCAGGCTGCGCTGGGCCTCGGCTGAGAGCTGCTCGGGCCTGTGCCCGAACACCTCGATCGTGCCCCCCTCGGGGCGCTTCAGCCCGAGGATCGTGCGCAACAGGACCGATTTCCCCGTCCCCGAGCCGCCGACGATGCCGAGGATCTCGCCGCGCTGAACGTCGAGGTCGAGCCCCTCATGGATTGTGTTCGTGCCGAAGCGGGTGACGAGCCCGCGTACACGGATGATCGGTTCTTCGCGATCGGCCATGGCGGCTACACGTGTATCCAGGAGAACAAAATGGAGAACACGGCGTCGGCGACGATCACAAGAAAGATCGACACCACCACCGCCTTGGTCGTCTGCCGGCCCACGCTTTCGGCGCCGCCTTCCACCCGCAGCCCTTCGTAGCACCCGACCAAGCCGATCAGCAGGGCAAACACCGGCGCTTTGACCAAGCCCGTCCAGTAGGTCGAGAAATAAACTGCGCCGCGCAGCTGGGTCAGGAACTGCGACAGCGAGATCTTCAGCGACGCGGTGGCCATCAGCGCACCGCCGCACAATGCCGCCATGTCGGCAAAGAACGCCAGCAGCGGCAGCGCGATCACCACACCCAGTAGGCGCGGCAGGACGAGAACCTCGGTCACGTCGAGGCCCATGGTGTGCATGGCGTCCACTTCCTCGTTGACCTTCATGGTGCCGATCTCGGCGGTAAAGGCGCTTCCCGAGCGGCCGGCGACGAGAATCGCCGTCAGCAGCACCCCGATTTCGCGCAGCACCGAAATGGCAAGCAGGTTGACCGTGTAGATGTCCGCGCCGAACGCGCGAAGCTGATCCGCACCTTGGTAGGCGAGGACGACGCCGATCAGGAACGACAGCAGGCCGACGATCGGCAGGGCGTTGAAGCCAACCTGCTCGATATGGGCCGCCACCGAGGTGAAGCGGACGCGGCCCGGATGGAGCACGACCCGCGCGGCGGTGACCGCCACCAGCCCGAAAAAGTTGAGCAGATCGCGGCCTTCGTGCGCCTGCAGGATCGTCGCCGCCCCGACCCGCTCGACCACGGCGCGCAGAGGCGAAATCTGCGGCCTCACGAGCGAGGATCTGCGCTCGCGCGGGGCCATGCGCTGCAGGAGGGCCGCATCCTGTGGGGCCGCGCCCGTCGTCTCGAGGACGGCACCGTCGTTCTCGAACCGGCGCTGGGTCCGGTAAAGAAGCCAGGCGCCCGCCGTGTCGAGGCCGTCGACCGCCGACAGATCGAAGCGCACCTGCCGTACCCCGGCGGTCGTCACCTGGCCGAGCTTTTCGTCGAGGCCCGCCGCCGTCGCGAGCGTCCACCGCCCCCCGACGGCAAACACGAGCGTCGCGCCATCGCGCGAGGTGCGAAACCAGCCTTCCCCCGCCATTCCCCCCGTGTCCTTCCCGCCGTCATTCATTGCAACGCGGCCGCAACAAAACATAGATCGGCCGAGTTATCCACCTTTTCACTCGGTTTCCGGCCCAAAATTTCCTTCTATCAGGTTGAAATTGCGATAAAATTCAGGAACCATGGAAACTTGTGGATAGATCTGGCTGGTTAAAATTAGGCCTTGATTTTTGCGGCGCAGCAAATATTATTGCATTGCGGCATCTGCGATGCCGCCGATGGAAACGGCCTTGCCGTTTCCTGGGCGTTTCCTCCCTAAACTTGGGCCGTGCACGTCACGGCCCTTTTTTTTCGCCACCCCCGGCTTCAGCGGTCGGGGAGGGTGCTTTGTCCAGGGCCAAGCGGCCGCTGCATCATAACGCAATCCACCCAGCGGCCGAATTTGAAGCCGATGGCGGGGAGCTTCGCCACCTCGGCAAATCCCGCCGCCAGATGCACGCCGATCGAGCCATGATTGGCGCTGTCGCCGATCACGGCGATCATTTGCCGATATCCCTGTTTCGTGCAGCGCAGGATCAGTTGGTCGAGCAGCCTCCGTCCGATCCCCCGGCGCTGCGCATCGGGCGCGACATAGATGGAATCCTCCACCGAATACCGGTAAGCGGAACGCGTTCGAAATCGGCCGGCATACGCGTATCCGGCGATCCGCCCGTCCAGCTCGCACACGAGATAGGGCAGCGCATGGCTCAGGATCTCGGCGCGCCGGCGCTGCATCTCGTCGGCGGCCGGCGGCGCTTCCTCAAAGGAGCCGAGGCCGGTCAACACGTGATGCGCATAGATGCGCTGGATCGCCGCCAGGTCCGAGTCCAGCGAATCGCGGATTGTCAGCGGGGCCGCAGCCGACGCCAACGCCGGTTTCGTCATCGCGCGAGCCCTTGCGCCGCCAACGCCGCCGCGGCGGCCAGGAACTCGCGCAAATGGCCGGCCAGCGTGGCAAAGCCCGCGTTACGAGCGATTCGATCCTCGTCCATGTAGAGGCGGCGGTTGATCTCGATCTGCAAGGCGTGCCGTCCCGCGGCCGGGCGGCCATAATGGCGGGTGATGAAGCCGCCGGCGAACGGATCGTTGCGCGTCACCGTGTACCCGCGGCCGCGCAGAAACGCTTCGGCCCACTCCACCAGCCACGCGGGGCAGCTCGTGCCGTGCGCGTCCCCCAAAACGAAATCCACGCGCCGCTTTCCCGGATCGCGATCGTTCGGACCGCCGATCGCCGGCATCGAATGACAATCGATCATCCACGCGCGGCCGAAGGCGGCCGCGGCCTCGTCGATGAGCCCAGCGAGGGCGGCGTGGTAAGGCCTGTAGAGCCGTTCGATGCGAGCCTCGGCCTCCGCGAAGACGAGCTTGCCATCGTAAATCTCGGCACCGCTCGCCACCACCCGGGCGATGGTCCCCAGCCCCGCACCAACCCGGGGCGAGCTCCGGTTGACGTAAGTCGGCAGATCGTCGGCGAACATGCTGGGATCGAGCTCGTAGGGTTCGCGATTGGGGTCGACGAAGGCGCGCGGAAACCGTGCCTTGAGGAGCGGCACTCCGAGCTCGGGTCCGGCTGCAAACAGCTCGTCCACATAGGCGTCCTCGGACCTGCGAAGCGTCACCGGGTCGAGCCGTGACGCGCTGACAAACGTCGCCGGGTACACGTTGCCGCTATGCGGCGAGGAGAGGACGAGCGGAGCCATCAGGCGGGCCGGGCGGCAAATCTCGACCGGCGGCTCGACCACGAATGCCGACTCCCTGGCGGCCGGGGTGGAGGGATCCTGGGAGGCGAAGTGGTCTTGGGGCATCACGGCAACCGCTACACTGCTCTCGTTTAAAATAAAGCGTCCGTTTTGTCACGAACCGTTCCGGGCCGGGCGTCGCTGCGGCCGGACCGGCGGAAGCGCCCCGGACCCCGCGGGTCGGCCTGAGTCTGCAAGATTTGAGAGGCAGTTAACAGGCCGTCATAAGAGTTAACGGTTTCACAAGACGTTCGGATTAGAGTCGACCTGGGTCCGCCCTCTGGATTACAGATGTCTAGAAACACCTTCATAAAACGCGCCGCCCGCGAGCCGCACCCGATCTCTTCGGGTGGGGGCACGAGTGCGGGGCGTGCTGCGCAGGGTACTATGGCCGATATCCTCCTGGCCGAAGACGACGACGCGATGCGCCAATTTCTGTCGACGGCGCTCAGCCGCGACGGACACAAGGTGATCTCGCATCGCGACGGAAACCAGGCACTGGCCGCCCTCGACCGTCACTATGACCTGCTGATCGCCGACATCGTCATGCCCGGTCTCGACGGCATCGAACTGGCACGGCGCGCGCGCGCGTCCGACCCGCGGCTCAGAGTGATGTTCATCACTGGCTTTGCGGCGGTGGCGCTCGAGGACGGCAAGCCCGTCGTGCCGGGCGCCACGGTGCTGTCGAAGCCGTTCCATCTGCGCGATCTCGTGGCGCAGGTGAAGCAGCTGCTCACGCCGGCCTAATCTGCCGCAGGGTCTGCGGGCCAATCTTATCCGGCGTCGCCTGCTGACTGACACGGCCAATTGTCGGACGCCCAGTCCTGGATGCCTTGTCAACCGGCTGTGATCTTGTATAGTCCGCCCGGCTTCGGTCCGGGTGCGTAGCTCAGCGGGAGAGCACTACCTCGACACGGTAGGGGTCACAGGTTCAATCCCTGTCGCACCCACCATTTCTTTTCCTGGATCCGATCGCCCGGAGGCAAGTGCGCGGCCTGCGGGCGCGGTAGTTCTGCCGGTCGCGGTAGCCGCCGCAATTTGGGCGGAACTGCGTGACCTGCGCTGTGTTGATCGAACATGGCACATCACACGGTGACGCATTATCTCGGCGGCACGGTGCCGGTCGTCGGCGATTTCTTTCTCGATGCGCATGGTGGGCTCGATCTCGCCGGGGCCTCGATCATGGGCCTGCAGATCGCGGAGTTGTCGTCGATCGGCGAATGGCTGCCGGATCCCGCCTTGCCGCTGGTCCCGCTGGTCGGGCGTTGGCACTCGCTCGAACGCATCCTCACCGACAAAGCGATTGCGGTTTTGGACGAGTGGATGAGCGAAGAGATGGCGCACGACCGCGAACTCGCCCGCTCCTAGGCCCGACCGGCCAGTTCACGCTCAAAGAGCGCAGGTGACCCCGCCCTGGGGAGCGGCCTTGCACGCGAGTTCTTTCGGATCTTCCGGATTTTTCGGAGCATCGGCGGCGGCAAGCTGCGCTGTGGCTTCGGCCGGCGGCATCGCCGGCGGCGTGCCGTCGGGTGAGGCGGCGAGTTCCTCCGGAGCGGCGACGGCCGCCGGTTCGTCGGCGGTGCCTGCGGTGAGCTGACTGGCGTCGGCGTAGGATTTCAGCGCGTCGCCCTGGGCGATCTGCCGGGCATAGCGCGACTGGAGCAACGTCAGGGCCTGCTGCGCGTTGAGCGGCCGGCCATGCGTGCTGAACATCGCGCGGTGGTTGGCGAACGCGCCCGGCAGCAGCGCGCTGACCGATGTTCCGGGGCGCTCCGCCGCGGCGTTCATCAGCCGCGCCGCGCCGCTGACGCCGAGGAAATATCCAACGCGCACCTCCTCTTCGCTCGGCGTGCGGCCGAGCTTCTTGGCAAGGCCGGTCCGGCATTCGTCGCAATATTTGCCGGCGAGCCGCGAGGACAGGTCGACATCGTGCCGGGCACCCAACACGGCCGCCCGATCTCCGGCGGCGACGGACAGGCGGCCGTCGCTGCCCTGGTGGACGAGGGCTGCCAGATTCGGCCGCCCGGCGGCGGCACCGTAGGTCTTCACCAGGTGCAGCCACGTCGTTTCAGTGATCTGGTAGGGTCCAGCGGCGGAAGAATGCCTGTTCCTGGCGTCCGCCCGAAAGCCACTTTCGGCGCCGGCGATGGCCACCAGCGTCCCGAACGGCGTGCTCGTCGATGACGAGGCGGTCTGCACCGCCCGAGCGATGTCTGAGCGCATCGCTTCCTGCGAAGCGGAATGCAGCTCCGGGGCAATCTGGGGCGCACCCGACATGCCGACGATTATCGATGAATTTGTCTTAACGCTTGGTGAATCGCCGCGGCGCGGGCGGAAAAGAGAAAGGCCCGGGCGATTCCGCCCGGGCCTGAAGTCGCGACCGTCACCGGATTGCTCCGGTGGCGGCCGTTACGGCGACGCTGCCGTTTGTTTTAGAAGCGCCGGTTACCGAAAGAGACCGAGCAGGATCTGCGGCCGCGCGTTGGCGATGCCGAGCGCCTGAACGCCGAGCTGCTGCTGCACCTGCAGCGACTGCAGCTTGGCACTTTCCTGCGCCAGGTTGGCATCGACCAGCGAGCCCAGGCCCTGGCTGACCGCGTTGGACAGCGACTGGGTGAACGTCGACAGGAAGTTCACCGAGTTCTGGCTGGCACCCAAGGTGCCGAGTGCGGTTCCCGCGACCAGCTGCTGGGCCGTCACGGACGTAAGCAGCGCAAGCGCCGCCGCGGTCGTGCCCACGCCACTCGAGAGCGCCGCCGACACACCCGCCAAGCCCGAGGCGTTGGTCAGCGTGAGCTGGCCGCCTGAGATCGTCGAGGTGATGGTGACGCTGCCCGAGTTCGCCGACAACAGGTTCAGGCCGTTGTACACCGAGTTGCTGATGAAGGTGTTCAACTGCGCGAGCTGCGCGGTGAAGTTGGCGGACAGGATCGACTGCTGGCTGGCG
>DASWFO010000019.1:0-1596 GCA_036394195.1 Alphaproteobacteria bacterium
CAGCGCCACCGTTTCGGCGGTCTGGGCATTGTTGTGACATGACACGCAGCCGGTTTTCTGCGTGAAGATCTCGTCGGCCCGCTGCAGCAGCGGCAGGCTGCGCAACACCGCGGCGCGCGCGGAGGGGGCCGGCGCAAAGGCCACGGCCGCCGGCGCGGGTGTCGAATCCTTCGCTCCGGCTTGGACCAGTGCGTCCACGACCGGCGTGTGCCCGTGCCGCCGCGCGACGCCGAGCGCCGTCTCGCCGCCCGGGCCCGTCGCGTTGATGTTGGCGCCGTGCGCCAGAAGCGCCCGCACGGCGTCGACCGGCATCGCCTCAGATGCCGCCGCCAGCACGATCATCGGATAGCCGGTGGGGCTCTGCACGTTCGGGTTGGCGCCGTGCTCGAGCATCGGGATGGTCCCGAGCGCCGGCCCGAGCGGTGGGGCGGCAAGCGCCATGGTGGGCGAAAACAAGGGCGGTGGCAGCGTCTCCGAGATCGCCGCGATGCAGCCCCCGCACCGGGCGCGCATCGCGAACGCGAGCGCGGCGAATCCGGCGCGGCCGACATCCGAGCCGCGCTCGATCAGCAGCCGGATGATCGCCTCGTCCCCTTGTTTCGCCGCTTCAGTGATCGCCGTCAGCGGTCCGAAGACGCCCGGCGCCTGCAGCGACGGATTCGCGTGGTGATCGAGCAGCAGCGCCACCACGTCGCGGTTCCCGCGGATGCCGGCGGCGATGATGAGCGGCAGCCGGCCGTCATTCGACCGGGCCGAGACGTCGGCGCCGTGCTCGACGAGCAGGCGGGTCTTCTCCAGATCCGTCAGCGCCCACATGAGCGGCGTGGCTCCCGCATCGTTGGAGATGTTCGGGTTGGCGCCCTGATCGAGGAGTGCCTTCACCAGCGGCGCATCGCCGTAAAGCACCGCCGCCATCAGCGGCGTCGCGCCGCCCGGACCGCGCAGCGTCGAGAGCTTTGGATGGCCGGCGAGGGTCGAGAGGAACGTCTCGCGGGCGCCGGCGCGCAGCGCCGCGGCCGCCTGCACGGCCGCGGGATCGAGCGGCGGCACCACCACGTCGCCGGATGCGTGATCCGGCCACGCCGCTCCCTGATCGATCCAGTCCTTAATCGTCGTGATTTCGGCGGACGTCAGCGGTTCCTCTTCAAAGGGCATCTGGTGCCCGTAACTGGTCCCCGTCAGGCGTAGATAGAGCCGGCTGGACTTCGAGCTCCCCGGACCGATGACTGGAAGGGTCCCGCCGCGCATTGCGTCGCGCCGCCGATCGAGCCGGAACCCGTTCATCTGCTTGTCGGGGCCATGGCACTCGTAGCAGTGCTGCTCCAGGATCGGCTGCACGTCGCGTACGAAATCCACTTTCGCGGTTGTCGCCGGTTGCGTTGCGAGCTGCTGGGCTGAATACGACGTACTGAACAGAAAGACGGAGACGACGGCCGCGAACACCAGTCGATGCATCGGTCCTCCGGGGAAAACGAGGTGCGAGGCCAGCCGCTAATCTTTGTCGTGATCCTTATAGTCCTCCGCCGACGCGGGATCAAGCTCCCAGCGGTGCCGGTCGCGCTCGATGATCTTGTCCGCGGCCTTCAATTCCTCGTC
>DASWFO010000020.1:0-2394 GCA_036394195.1 Alphaproteobacteria bacterium
TGTTGCGCCCGCCGGTCGATTTCAGGCCTTCGGTCAGGTTCTTGATCGGCGCGCCCTTGAACAGCTCGCTGCGGTCGATGAGGACCACCTGGCGGAGCCCCGGGGTGACCGGCTTGAAGGTTTTGAGTGCCATGGTTGTCAGTCGTCCTTAGGCGGTCAGATGCCCGTGGTGACGTCGATCGACTGGCCTTCGACCAGCGTCACGACCGCCTTCTTGAAGTCCGAGCGCCGGCCGAGATGGCCTTTGAAGCGCTTGGTCTTGCCCCAAAAATTCATCGTGTTGACGCCCTTCACCTTGACGTTGAACAGGCTTTCGACGGCGGCCTTGATCAGCGGCTTCGGCGCGTCCTGGCGGACGCGGAACGTCACCTGATTGTGCTCGGATCCGCGGGTCGCCTTCTCGGTGATGACCGGGGAGAGGATCACGCCGTAGAGCTGATCCTTCTCGTAGCGCGGCGGGGTCCGCTTCGGCTTCTTCGCGTCGCTCATTTCAGGCGCGCCTCCAGATGCTGGACCGCGTCGCGCGTCAGCACGAGCACGTCGCGGCGCAGGATGTCGTAGACGTTGGCGCCCTGCTGCGGCAGGACGTCGACGCCGGGCAGGTTGCGCGCCGCGCGCGCGAAGTTCTGGTCGACCGCCGGCCCGTCGATGACGAGCGCCGAGACAAAGCCGAGCTTCGCGAACTGCTTGGCGAGTTCCCCCGTCTTCGGCTTCGCGAGCGTGACCGCATCGATCACGATCAGCTTGCCCTCGGCCTGCTTGGACGAGAGGGCGGTGCGCAGCGCCAGCTTGCGGACCTTCTTCGGCAGGTCGAAGGCATGGCTGCGCGGCGTCGGCCCGAAGATCACGGCTCCCCCGCGCCACTGCGGGCTGCGGATCGAGCCCTGGCGCGAGCGGCCGGAGCCCTTCTGCGGCCGCGGCTTCTTGCCGCCGCCGGAGATCTCGCCGATCTCCTTGGTGTCGTGGGTGCCGGCGCGGCGCTTGGCGAGCTGCCAGCGCACCATCCGCGCGAGGATGTCGGGGCGCGACGGCAGGCCGAACACGGTATCGCTCACTTCGATCGAGCCCGCGTCCTTGTTGTCGAGGGTCTTGACGGACAGCTTCATGGCCTCACTCCCCCGCCTTCGGCGCCGCCGCGGGTTCGGCCGCCTCGGCTGCCTTGCGCACCGCACCGGGGAACGGCACGTCCTTCGGCAGCTTGCGCTTCACCGCGTCGGTGACGCGGACATAGCCGCCGGCCGAGCCGGGGACCGCACCCTGGATCATGACGAGGCCGCGCTCGACGTCGGTGGCAACGATCTTGAGATTCTGCGTGGTCACCCGCTCGACACCCATGTGGCCGGCCATCTTCTTGCCGGGGAAGGTGCGGCCGGGATCCTGGCGCTGGCCGGTCGAGCCGTGGCTGCGGTGGCTGACCGAGACGCCGTGCGAGGCCTCGAGACCGCGGAAGTTCCAGCGCTTCATGACGCCCTGGAAGCCCTTGCCCATCGTGACGCCGGAGACGTCGACGAACTGGCCTGGCACGAAGTGATTGGCGGTGATCTCGGCGCCGACCTCGAGCAGCGCGTCCTTGCTGACGCGGAACTCGGCGAGCTTGCGCTTCGGCTCGACCTTCGCCTTCGCGAAGTGGCCGCGCATGGGCTTGCCGACGTTCTTCACCTTGGCCTTGCCGATGCCGAGCTGGACGGCGGTATAGCCGTCCTTCTCGGCCGTGCGGACGGCCACGACCTGGCATTGATCGAGCTTGAGCACGGTCACGGGCAGGTGAGCGCCCTCGTCCGTGAACAGGCGGGTCATGCCGACTTTCTGTGCAATCACACCGGTACGCATGGTGATGGTTCCGATTTCCCCTGGGCCCTCAGGCCGGCCCAAGCTTGATCTCGACGTCCACGCCGGCGGCGAGGTCGAGCTTCATCAGCGCGTCCACCGTCTGCGGCGTCGGGTCGACGATGTCGAGCAGGCGGCGATGAGTCCGGATCTCAAACTGCTCGCGGCTCTTCTTGTCGACGTGCGGGCTGCGGTTGACGGTGAACTTCTCGAGTTCGGTCGGCAGTGGAATCGGTCCGCGCACCTGCGCGCCGGTCCGCTTGGCCGTGTTGACGATCTCGCTCGTCGACTGGTCGAGGACGCGATGATCAAACGCCTTCAAGCGGATGCGGATGCCTTGATGTTCCATTTTCAGCCTCTCAGCCTTCAGCTCTCAGCCATCGGCGGGTGCCGATCGCCGACTGCCGATCGCTCCTCTATTCAATAATCTTTGCGACGACGCCGGCGCCGACGGTGCGGCCGCCCTCGCGGATGGCAAAGCGCAGGCCTTCGTCCATCGCGATCGGCGAGATCAGGTGCACCTCCATCGCGATGTTGTCGCCGGGCATCACCATCTCCGTCCCCGCC
>DASWFO010000021.1:0-2667 GCA_036394195.1 Alphaproteobacteria bacterium
TCGCGGTCGACGTCGCCAATCTGGTGATGGGCGACTATTTCGCGGCCCTCAACAGCGCCGGCAAAGCGGTGGCCGACTTCCCGGTGACGGCGCCGATGCTCGCCGAGCTGCTCGCGCTGCAATATGACGGCACCATCTCCGGGCGGCTCGCCAAGGACGTCTTCGCGGCCATGGTGGAGACGGGAAGGGGCCCGGCCGCGATCGTCGCGGAGCGCGGCCTGCGCCAGGTGACCGACGCCGGCGCCATCGACGGCGCCATCGATGCCGTGCTGGCCGCCCAGGCCGAGAAGGTGGCCGAATACCGCGCCGGCAAGGACAAGCTGTTCGGCTTTTTCGTCGGTCAGGTCATGAAGGCGACGCAGGGCAAGGCCAATCCGGCGCTGCTCAACGAGCGGCTGCGCCAGAAGCTGGCCGGCTGACCGCCCCGTCCCTCGTCAGAAAAAGGGCTATCCGCGACGGGCCAAGTTTCGTAAGCTGACGGCCCGCCACCATTTGGTTCCATCCGCATTCGGTAAATGACGCGTTAACCATTGGCTCGCTAACCTGCTTGCGCTTTCAATCACGGGGGACCGTCGTGCAGGCGCACAAGCTGGAAACACGGCCCGCTAAGGCGATGCCTGTCGCCGCCGCCGAGGTCTCGATCGACGAGCCGATCTGGCGCCGCCGCTGGCGCGTCGCCTTCGTGGTCGCCGCGGCGATGGCTTGTTGGGCGGTGCCGTTGCTGCTCGCCTATCTCCTCACCTCCTGAGGACCCGGCCGGCGGTTTCGCCTGGCTCAGGACACAGCGACAAATTGAAATAGCGCGGCGCCGCTATCCCTCTTTCGGGTTATAGCCCGAAAGATATGTGGTAAGTCGGTTACAATTCCCCGGCACGCGACCGTTCGTTCACGGCTTTGTCTTGCACCGACCCATGCGGGCCGGTAGCAAATGGTTGTCGCTGACCACAGATCGGGATCGAAATCGATGGGACGGAAGCTGCCGGCAGGGATGATCGCGTGTGGCCTTGCTTTGAGCGCGGCGCCGGTTGCGGCCGTGGCGCAGACCGAGCCGATGGTCCCGGTGCCGCCGCTGCCCATAGCCCCCAACGTGCCGGTGGCGCCGGGCGTGCCGCTCGAGCGGGGCTTCACCGTGGTCGACCGCGAGCGCCCCGAGGTGGCGCCGCTGGGGATACGGCTGGGCAGCTGGTTTTTCTTCCCGCGCGCCGAGGTGGACGAGCTCTACAACGACAACATCTTCGCCGGCACGGGCGGACGGGGGAGCCCGAAGGGCAACGCCTTCATTACGGCGCTGGCCCCGAGCTTCGATCTGCGGTCGAACTTGCCGACGAACGCCCTCAATCTGAGCGCCGGCGCCATCCTCTCTTATTACTCGCAGCATACAGCCTTCAACACGCAGGACGCCTTCGGCGCCGCCGACGGGCGGATCGACGTCGATGCCACCCATGACATTCACGGCGGCCTGCGTGCCACCAAAGAGCATGAAGATCCCGGCACCCCCAACGTTCCGGGAAACATCGCCGAGCCGGTGCTCTTCAACACCTATACGGCCAACGCCGGATTTGCGCAGACCCGGCTGCGCATCGGCTACTCGGCCGATGTGACGGCGCGCCGCGAGGAGTATCAGGCGGTGCCGATCGTCGGCGGCGGCCTTTTGCCGGAGAGCGAGCGGAACAACAACAGCTATGAAGCCGCGCTGCGGCCCTATTACGAGTTCGTGCCCAACTACCAGGGCTTCTTGCGCGGCGCCTACAATATCCGCCGCTACGACCACGCGGCGCTCGGCACGCCGAGGCGGGACTCGGATGGCTTCCGCGCCGATATCGGCGCCCGGGTCGACCTGACCGGGCTCGCCTACGGTGAATTCTTCGTCGGCTACCTGCGCCAGGAATACCGCAGCTCGACCTTGGGCAGCATCAGTGGCGTCGATGCGGGTGCCAACGTCGTCTACAACATCACGCAGATCACCTCGCTGACCCTCAAAGGCTCGCGCACGGTGCAGGACACCAACTTCGCCATCGTCGGCGCGGTGCCTTCGCCGGGCTACCTCGAGTCGAGCGTCGGGCTGAGGGTCGATCACGAGCTGCTGCGCAACCTGCTGCTCAACGGCACCGCGAGCTACGTGAGCGACGACTTCAAGGGGATCAACCGGACCGACAACTACTACCTCGCCGGGGCCGGCGCCAAGTACCTGCTCAACCGCAACCTCTACCTCGGCGCCAATTATACGTACGAGCGGCGTGTCTCCGGCGGCAGCTTCGGCATCGGGGCGTTCAGCCGGAACATCTTCATGGTGCGGATCAGCACCCAGCTCTGAGACCGGCGCTCAGTTGCGGCCGTAGGTGTCGTCGAAGCGGACGATGTCGTCCTCGCCGAGATAGCTGCCGGACTGCACCTCGATGACGTGCAGCGGGATCTTGCCGGGATTCTCGAGCCGGTGCGGCGTGCCCAGCGGGATGTAGGTCGACTGGTCCTCGTAGAGCACGATCTCCTCGTTGCCGCGCACCACCTTGGCGGTGCCGTGCACCACCACCCAATGCTCGGCGCGGTGATGATGCATCTGCAGCGACAGCTTGGCGCCGGGCTTGACCATGATGTGCTTGACCTGGACGCGGTCGCCGCTGTGGATCGAGCGGAACGAGCCCCACGGGCGATGCACCAGCGGATGCG